>JAZQKB010000022.1:0-95664 GCA_045541975.1 Clostridia bacterium
AGACCGCTTGGCCTCCGACTTTAATGAATGTTACGAAGCAGCAGCTGACTTAGCTGACCAGGGTTGCGATATCGTATTTGCAAACAGCTTCGGTCATGAACCCTACATGTTAAAAGCTGCAAAAGAATTCCCCGAAGTTGAATTTTGTCATGCAACCGGTACCACTGCTCATACCGAAAATGTAGCAAACTTCCACAATGCATTTGCTTCTATCTACGAAGGCAGATACTTAGCAGGTATTGCTGCAGGTATGAAATTAAACGAAATGATCGAAAGCGGCAAAATCACTGCAGACCAGGCTAAAATGGGTTATGTTGGTGCATTTACCTACGCTGAAGTTGTTTCCGGTTACACCTCTTTCTACTTAGGTGCTAAATCTGTTTGTCCTTCCGTAACCATGGAAGTTCAGTTCACCGGTAGCTGGTATGATGAAGCTTTAGAAAAAGAAGCTGCAACCAAACTGCTGTCCAACAACTGTGTATTAATCAGCCAGCATGCTGACTCTATGGGCGCTCCCACCGCTTGTGAAAACGCTGGTGTTCCCAACGTTTCTTACAACGGCAGCACTCAGGGTGCTTGCCCCAACACCTTCATCGTTTCTTCCAGAATTGACTGGGCTCCTTACTTCAAATATATCATCAACTGTGTTAAAAACGGTGAAGCAATCGCTACCGACTGGTGCGAAGGTTTGGAAGCAGGCTCTGTAAAACTGACTGACATAAACGAAGCAGTTGCAGCAGCAGGCACCAAAGAAGCAATTGAAGAAGCAAAAGCAAAATTAATCGCAGGCGAAATTAACGTATTTGATACTGCTAACTTCACTGTTGAAGGCGCAGCTTTAGATTCTTATCTGGCAGATGTTGATACCGATGCGGCATACGAAAAAGACACCGAAGTTATCTCCGACGGTTACTTCCACGAATCTGAATTCCGTTCCGCTCCTTACTTTGATATCAACATTGACGGAATCACCTTATTAAACAGCGCATTCTAATTGAACAAGTTGTATAGGGCGGGGAATATCTCCGCCCTATCTTCGATTTTGGCACCTTATGCGGTTTCCCAAGCAAAATGGCTGTGTGTTTGGGAAAACGCATAGAATATTGTGAAAATGGAGTTTGTTATGGAACAAAATGTTGCATTGGAATTAAAGAATATTACCAAAACCTTTGGTAGCGTTGTTGCCAATCATAATGTTTCTCTTTCTGTGAAAAAAGGGGAAATCCTGTCTGTTTTAGGAGAAAACGGAAGCGGTAAAACAACGCTCATGAATATGGTTTCCGGTATTTATTATCCGGATAGCGGTCAGATTTTTGTGGATGGAGAAGAAGCTGTGATTGCTTCTCCTAAGGATGCTTTCCAATACAAAATCGGCATGATTCATCAGCACTTTAAACTGGTGAATGTATTTACCGCTGCAGAAAATATTATTTTGGGGTTAGAAGATGAAAAAGGCTTCGATGTGCCCAAGTATATCGAAAGAATCAAGGAAATCACTGCACAATACGGTTTTGAATTGGATCCTGACAAGAAAATTTATGAAATGTCCGTTTCCGAAAAACAGACCGTTGAAATTATCAAAGTGCTGTTCCGTGGTGCTGATATTTTGATTTTGGATGAACCTACTGCAGTGTTAACCCCTCAGGAAACTGTGAAACTGTTTCAGGTGCTTCGCAATATGAGAGAAGACGGTAAGGCAATCATCATCATTACCCATAAACTTCATGAAGTGTTAGCATTGTCGGACAATGTGGCAGTTCTTAGAAAAGGTGAGTACATTGGTACTGTAAAAACCGCAGAAACCAATGAAGCAGAGCTTACCGAAATGATGGTTGGTAAGAAAATTTCTTTAAATATTGAAAGAAGTGAACCGAAAGATACGCAAGACCGTTTGATGGTGAACAACATCAACTGTGTCAGCAGAGACGGAATTAAGCTGTTAGATAATGTGTCCTTCACAGCCAAATCCGGCGAAATCTTAGGGATTGCCGGTATTGCAGGAAGTGGTCAGCGTGAACTGTTAGAAGCCATTGCAGGTCTTCAGCATTTAGAAGACGGCGCCATTTTATACGATAATCCCAAAACCCACCAAGTGGAAAACCTGCGGGATAAAACACCACTGGAAATCCGTCAGATGGGTGTTCGTCTTGCTTTTGTACCGGAAGACCGTTTGGGAATGGGCTTAGTTGGCAATATGGACATCGTGGATAACATGATGTTAAGAAGCTATAAAAAAGGAAAATCCTTCTTCTTGCAGCGAAAAAAACCGAAAAGCTTAGCGGAAGAAATTATTGACCGTTTGGAAGTGGTAACCCCTTCTGCAAGCACTCCTGTCAGACGTCTTTCCGGCGGTAATGTGCAGAAAATTCTGGTTGGACGTGAAATTGCATCATCTCCCACTGTGTTGATGGCAGCATATCCTGTGCGCGGTTTGGATATTAACTCTTCCTACACCATTTATAACTTGTTAAACGAGCAGAAACAAAAAGGTGTAGCCGTGATTTTTGTGGGGGAAGATCTGGACGTTTTACTGGAACTTTGCGACAGAATTTTGGTTATCGGCTCCGGCAGAATTACCGGCATTGTGGATGCAAGATGCGCCACCAAGGAAGAAATCGGTATCTTAATGACCAAATCCTGTGATGACGAAGGAGGTGCTGTTTCGTGAAAGAAGTAAAAAATATGCAAAAAACAAAGCATCAGTCAGGTGCCCGTTGTCATATTGCTAAGCGTGACGATATTGCATGGTGGGAAGGATGGCTCATCCGTTTTGCAGCCATTGTTCTGGCATTGATTGTGTGCAGCATCGTAACAATTTCTTTAACAGATTTAAATCCGGTGGAAATGTATTCCGCTATGATTAAAGGTGCAGTAGGTACTTCCCGTCTTACCTGGAACCTGGTTCAGAACACTGCAATTTTACTCTGTGTTGCTCTGGCTGTTACGCCGGCATTTAAAATGAAGTTCTGGAACATTGGAGCAGAAGGACAGGTGTTAATCGGCGGTTTAGCCACTGCCTGCTGTATGATTTTCTTGGGCGAAATCTTACCTGCGCCCGTGCTGATTCCCGTAATGTTTGTTGCCAGCATTCTGGCAGGCGCTCTTTGGGGATTGGTTCCGGCATTCTTTAAAACGAAAATCAATGCCAACGAAACGCTGTTTACGCTGATGATGAACTATATTGCTATTCAGTTGGTTGCGTTCTTCACGTTGGAAATGTCTATGCCGAAAGGCTCCGGTACTCCCAGAGTGTTGGAATTTGGTCAGCTTCCCACTATTTTAGGTCAGAAATATCTGATTAATATTTTGATTGTGGCAGTGCTGACCGTGTTGATGTTTATCTACTTAAAATACAGTAAACAGGGATACGAAATTTCCGTTGTAGGAGAAAGTGTGAACACCGCAAGATACATTGGCATCAATGTGAAAAAAGTGATGCTTCGCACCATGGCAATTTCCGGTGCAATCTGCGGTATTACCGGCTTTCTTTTAGTTGCAGGAACAGATCACTCATTAAAGAGTGATACCGCAGGCGGCAGAGGGTACACCGCGATTATGGTGTCCTGGCTTGCTAAGTTTAATCCCATCTATATGGTATTCACTTCACTTTTGATTGTATTTTTAGAAAAAGGTGCATCAAAAATTTCTGAGGTTTACCGCCTCAATTCTTCGTTCTCCGATATTATCACCGGAATTATCATTTTCTTTATTATCGGGGCAGAATTTTTCATTAACTATAAGTTGAAATTCAGAAATAAGGAGGAAAATGTATGGTAACAACAATTATTCAGCGTGCAATCATGCAGGGGACTCCTTTGCTATTGGGTTCTACCGGTGAAATTCTTACCGAAAAATCCGGTCACTTAAATCTGGGGATTCCCGGAATTATGTATGTGGGTGCAATCAGCGGTGTGGCAGGTTCTTTTCTTTATGAACATAGCGGAGCCGTGATGAACCCGTTTTTAACTGTGTTAATTCCGCTTCTTTGCGCGATTGTAGGTTCTCTTTTGATGGGACTGATTTACTGTTTCTTAACCGTTACCCTTCGTGCAAATCAGAATGTAACCGGATTAGCTTTAACCACCTTTGGGATCGGGATTGGTAACTTCTTCGGCGGCTCATTAATCAAATTGGTGAACTCTGATGTTCCGTCTATTGCACTTTCCAAAACCAGTCAGGTATTTAAAACTCAACTTCCATTTGCCAGCAGCTTAGGATGGTTTGGCGATATTTTCTTCTCTTACGGATTTTTGGTATATGTGGCAATCATTATTGCGCTGATTTGCTCCTTTATTTTAAATAAAACCAGAGTTGGCTTGCATTTAAGAGCAGTAGGCGAAAACCCTGAAACTGCAGATGCAGCCGGTATCAATGTAACCAAATACAAATACATTGCCACCTGCTTAGGCAGTGCCATTGCAGGTCTTGGCGGATTATATTACGTAATGGACTATGCCAACGGCGTATGGTCTAACAACGGTTTTGGTGACCGTGGATGGCTGGCAATTGCACTGGTTATTTTCTCGATGTGGAAACCGGCTCTTAGCATCTTAGGGTCCATTCTGTTTGGATTTTTATATGTTATTCCCACTTATATCCCCAATATCAGTGTTAGCAGTAAATTGCTGTTTGATATGCTTCCTTATGTGGTAACTGTTGTGGTTTTAATCATCACCAGTATCCGCAATAAAAAAGAAAATCAGCCTCCTGAAGCGTTGGGCTTACCCTATTTCAGAGAAGAACGATAACGAGCATATTTGGGGTTATGCTTTCATAACCGTATACAAAAGGAGAAATCAATATGGCTTTTTTTGAAGCACATTTTTACAGCGAATCATTAGGCTTTGAAACCACCGTGAACGTGTTTAAGCCGCAAAGAAGCACCGCAGGGCAAATCGGAGTGGAGGGAAAAGCTGGTAATAGCGAATATAAATGCCTCTATCTGTTGCACGGATTAAGCGATGACCATTCCATCTGGCTACGCCGCACTTCCATTGAGCGTTATGCCGATGAATACGGTATCTGCGTGGTCATGCCCTTTGGCGGAAAAGGGTTTTACACCGATATGAAACACGGCGAAAAATATTATACCTATATTTCCGAGGAATTACCCCGCCTGATGGAAGAGTTTTTTGGTATTTCCCGGAAGCGGGAAAATAACTTTATTGCCGGCCTTTCCATGGGAGGTTACGGTGCTTTGAAAATCGGACTCAGAAATCCTGACCGCTATGCTGCCATTGCGGGATTATCCGCAGTTGCAGATATCCGTGGCTGGACTAATGGGTGCCCCGATCTTATGGTGCCCGTGTTTGGCAAAGATTTAGAAATCCCCGCTTGTGAAGATTTGTTCTCCCTGGCAGAGGAAACCGATAAACTTGCAGTGAAACCCCGTGTTTATATGGGAGTTGGTACCGAAGATTTCTTATATCAGGATAACGTGAAACTTCGTGAAAAATTTGAAACACTCCATTTTGATTACACATACAGAGAATCCGCAGGTATCCATTGCTGGGTATTTTGGGATGAGTATATTCAGTATGTGATGAAATGGATGTTTGACAACAAGTAAACAAAAAAGGACAATTAAAATGAAAATAGCAACAACCGTGAAAGGAATACAGCCTTTTGTTGATACACCTGAACAGGTGATATCTATGTATGCTGACACGGGATTTCGGTATCTGGATTACGATTTTGGAAAAGTATTGAATGAACCGAATCATTGGCTGATGGCAGACAATTGGAAAGATACCTTAAACAAGATTAAGCAGACGGCAGATGCTTTGGACATCCGATTTGTGCAGGCGCATGCACCGGATGTGATTATCAGAGATGACTATACATCTGACCGAGGTATATTTGCTACAATCCGTGCCATTGAGGCATGCCATTTCTTGGGGATCTCCAATATGGTGGTTCATTCCGGCTTTTTTCCGCAATTCAAATATCCCAATGACGAGAAAGCGTATTTTGAGGCAAACGAACCGTATTTTAAAGCTTTAATTCCTGCGATGGAACAGTATCAGGTACATCTTTTATTTGAAAATACCACCTTCAAACATTGTTTGGAGGGATGCTATTTTCCAATTTATGCAAGAGACTTAAATGCGCTGATTGCCCATATGAATCACCCTTTGTTCGGGGCGATGTGGGATGTGGGACACGCCCATATTGACGGACTTGATCACGAAAAAGAAATTTTGGAATTAGGCTCTAATTTAAAAGCAGTTCATGTGCACGATAACAACGGCGGCAGAGATGAACATTTTGTGCCGTTTATGGGAACCGTGAATTTTGATTCGTTGATGCGGGGACTAATTCAGTCTGATTTTCAGGGATACTTCACTTTGGAAATCAAAGAGTTTTTCCAATACCGTCATTTTGCGCCGGAAGGACCTCTGCAGAATATTGATTTGGCTCTGAAAAAAGAGACGCTTTCTATGATGTACTCGGTGTGCCGGTATATTCTTTCTGCTTATGACATTTATGAGGAATAGAAAAAGGAGACAGCAGCTATGAAATTTGATAAAATTATGATAGACCAAAAAGCAGAACTCTGGACTTATATTTGCGACCAGAATCCCTGGTACAAGCGAAAAGCAATTCTGATTTTTCCCGGTGGTGGATATGAATTTTTGGATAATTTCGTGGAAGGGGATCCGGTTGCGCAAGCCTTTATTCCATACGGATTCAATGCTTTTGTGCTTCGCTATTCGGTGGAACCGGAAAATAAGTTTCCCGATCAGTTGATTCAGGCAACTAAGGCAATGAAACATATCCGTGATCACGCCGAAGAATACGGAATTGACCCGGAAGAAGTGTATGCACTCGGATTTTCTGCCGGTGGGCACTTATGTGGTTCCTTGGCGACTATGTGGATGAGAGAAGAACTGCAACAAGCAGTTCCCATGCCTTATGGTTACAATAAACCAAAAGGAGTTGTGCTGATGTACCCTGTAGTAACGGGGAATCCGGAGTTTTCTCATCAAGACAGTTTTAAAAATCTGCTCTGCACTAAAAATCCCACCAAAGAAGAACTGGCATCTGTCAGTTTAGAAAATTTTGTAGATGAAAACACCGTTCCGGCTTACATTGTGCACGGTGGTGCAGACGACTGTGTACCTGTGGAAAATTCGCTGATTTTAGCAACTGCATACAGCAAAGCAAACATTCCCTTTGAACTTCATATCTATCCTCACAGAAGACATGGATTTGGATTAGGGAATGAAATTACCGGACAGGCAGATTATCATATCGGCGAAAATATCAGCCGTTGGGTTGAGCAGGCAGTACTTTGGATGAAAACACTGTAATCAGAAAACATCTGAAAATCCGACGGCGTTGGTTAGTTGCTTTCTTAGTTACTGTGTTTTACATTGTAAAAAAAATAAGAACAAGGAATCAAAACAATGTTGGAATGGATTTTTGGTATATTTGCTCTGGTTGGAGCATTAGATCGCATCACAGGGAATCACTTAAAAATCGGCGAAGAATTTGAAAAGGGGATTTTGTCTGTTGGTACCTTAGCGGTGGCTATGGTGGGGATGATTACCATTGCGCCCACCTTGGCAAATCTTTTGACGCCTGCCTGCAGTTGGCTTAGTCAACAGCTCGGCATTGATGCCTCTTTTTTAGGTGGCTTTGTGGCAAATGATATGGGTGGTGCTTCCATTGCAGCAAGCCTTTCTAAGACTCCCTGGAGTCGTTTTCACGGCCTTGTGGTTGCTGCAATGATGGGCGTAACCATTTGCTTTACTATCCCCGTGGCATTAAAAATGGTGAAACAAGAATATCATAAGGATATGTTAACCGGCATTTTATGCGGTGTTGCCACCATTCCTTTGGGGTGTGTAGCATCAGGATTGTTTATGGGATTTTCTTTTTTTGAATTGCTTATGAATTTGCTTCCCGTAATTTTGGTTTCCTTGCTCACTTGTCTGGGACTGATTTTTTGCCCTGAATTTTGCCGCAAGGTGTTTGAGGGAATTGGCAACGTGGTGCTTGCAATCATCACCGTTGGTCTTGCAGCAGGAATTTTTACCCATTTAACAGGTTATGTTATCATCCCCGGTATGGCACCTGTTACAGAAGGATTTTTGACTGTTTCCAGTATAGCCATGATTTTAGCAGGCGTTTTCCCGTTGATTGCCATACTTTCTCGACTGTTGAAAAAACCGTTTGGTTGGATTGGCAGAAAAATGGGGATGAATGAAGCATCGGTTGTGGGACTTGTTTCCTCGCTGGCAAACAGTATTCCCACCTTTACCTTAGTGGAAAAAATGAATTCCCGCGGTATTATCATCAATATGGCATTTGTCACCTCTGCATCCTTTGTGTTAGGAGACCATCTTGCCTTTACTATGGCATTTGACGGAGTTATGATTCCGGCAATGGTCATTGGGAAATTAACCGGTGGCATTCTGGCGGTTTTGGTTGCTGTTGTAGTATGTAACCGTTCTGCAAAGAAAATGTAAAAGGATTTCCCAAAAATTTTCTTGACAAATAAACTGTAAAAAATTATAATGGAAACAGAGCAGAAAATTGCTCAAAAGAAAGGGTGAATAAAAATGGTAATCGGTACCACAAAAGAAATTAAAAATCACGAATATCGTGTGGGTTTAATCCCTGATAACGTGGAAGTATTAGTAAAAGACGGTCATACTGTTTATGTGGAAACAAACGCCGGAGCGGTTGTTGGTTTCACGGATGAGATATATGAAGCCGCCGGTGCCGTTATCTTAAAAACCCCCGAAGAAGTCTTTGAAAAATCAGATATGATTATCAAAGTAAAAGAACCGGAAGAATGTGAATACAAATACTTAAGAGAAGGTCAGATTTTATATACCTATCTGCATATTGCTCCCAATCCTGCTTTAGGGGAAGCACTCTTAAAAAGCGGTGTGAAAGCAGTGGCATATGAAACCATCACCGACAAAGACGGAAATCTTCCCTGTCTTCGTCCCATGAGCCAGATTGCAGGTAGATTAAGCATCCAGGAAGGTGCAAAATACTTAGAAAAAACCTTTGGTGGACGCGGTATCTTATTGGGCGGCGTTCCCGGTGTGGAACGTGGTAAAATCGCTATTATCGGTGGCGGTATCGCAGGAACTTATGCGGCAAAAGCTGCCGTGGGTAGTGACGCTCAGGTAACGCTTTTAGATATTAACTTAAACCGTTTGACTTACTTAGAAGATGTGTTCGGTGCATCTGTTACTACTTTATACAGCTCCGAAGCAAACATCAGAAAAGTGCTAAAAGAAGCTGATTTGGTAATCGGTTCTGTGCTGATTCCCGGCGGCAAAACTCCCAAATTGGTTCGTAAAGAACATTTAAAAATTATGAAAAAAGGTGCTGTCATTGTGGATATCGCAATCGACCAGGGCGGTTGTTGTGAAACTTCCCGCACCACCACCCACGATGACCCCGTATTTATTGAAGACGGAATCGTGCATTACTGCGTAGGCAATATGCCCGGTGCTGTACCCTATACCTCTACCATGGCACTCTCCAACGCCACCTTCCCCTATGCAAGAATGATTGCAAATATGGGACTGGAAAAGGCAGTAAAAAAAGATCCCGGTCTTTTGAATGGCGTGAATATGTATGACCATCAGTGCACCAACAAAAACGTGGCAAAAAGCTTAGGCTACGACTTTGTGGACTTGAAAAAATTAATCTAAGAAAAAGCCGATTTTAAAATGACAATACTGTAACAAGTATTGTCATTTTTTTTTGTTTATGCTATAATCAACATATACAACACGAAGTATGCTTTCACACATTATGATGTAGCGACTACCAACTATTAAAAAAACAAAAAGAGGAAATCAAATGAAAAAAGCATCCGTACTTCAAATGATAAAATTCACCTTGTTTTCCATATCTGCAGGGGTGATACAGGTTGCCTCCTTTGCGGTGTTTAACGAAGTGTTTGGCTGGATCTATTGGCCGGCATATCTGTTATCGTTGGTGCTGTCTATTGTTTGGAATTTTACCTTAAACAGACAGTATACCTTTAAATCTGCGGCAAATGTGCCCATTGCCATGCTGAAGCTCTTTGGGTTTTATGCCGTGTTTACACCCTTGTCTACCTGGTTGGGGCATCTTGCGGAAACCGCCGGTGTGAATGACTATATCATTCTTGCCGTTACCATGATTTCAAACTTTGTGCTGGAGTTTTTATTTTCCAAGCTTATTATTTATAAAAATCAAGAAAACACCAGAGTAAAATAGCAAAAAGGAGAAACAGTTATGGCGTGGTATGACGAAGCCATTTTTTATCATATATACCCTTTGGGAATGACGGGTGCTCCCGAGCAAAATTCCTATGAGGCAGGGGAACATCGGTTAAATGCGTTAATTCCTTTTGTGACAAAAATCAAAGAACTTGGCTGTAATGCCTTATATATTGGGCCGTTATTTGAATCGGTGGGACACGGATACGAAACCACCGACTACAAAAAACTGGACTCCCGCCTTGGCACCAACGAAGATTTAACCAACTTTGTGGCAGAGTGTCACAAAGAGGGAATCCGAGTGGTGTTAGACGGCGTGTTCAATCACACAGGACGAGACTTTTTTGCATTTCGTGATATCCAAGCCAATCGGGAAGCATCCCGCTACAAAGATTGGTACTGCAATGTGAATTTTTGTGGCAATAATGAATATAACGATGGCTTTTCATACGATAACTGGGGCGGCTACAATCTGCTTGCCAAACTAAACCAGCATAATTCCGAAGTTCGCAATTACATCTGCGATGTGATTCGGTTCTGGGTTCGTGAATATGATATTGACGGAATCCGTTTGGATGCGGCAGATGTGCTGGACTTTGGATATATGCAGATGTTACGTCAGGTGGCAAGAGAAGTGAAAGAGGATTTTTGGCTGATGGGGGAAGTCATTCACGGAGATTACATCCGTTGGGTGAATGAGGATACCCTGCACGCAGTAACCAACTATCATTTACATAAAGCACTGTATTCCGGCCATAATGACCACAACTACTTTGAAATTGCACACACTGTGAAACGGTTATACGAAATGGGCGGCAACAATCCCAACGGACTAAAGCTCTATAATTTTGTGGATAATCACGATGTGGAACGGATTTATACCAAATTGCAAGATAAAAACCATCTGATTCCCGTTCATATCTTGCTCTATACTTTGCCGGGAGTACCGTCACTATATTACGGTTCGGAATACGGCATCGAAGGTCGTAAGGAGTATGGCTCTGACCGTTCCTTAAGACCGGCTGTCTCTTTGGAGCAGTACGAACATGCCACTAAAGATAACAATTTCACCAAACTACTCATGCGACTTTCCAAAATCCGAAAGGAGCATAAAGCTCTCTCCTACGGAGGTTATCGGGAAGTTCTTTTAACCAATCAGCAGTATGCTTTTTCCCGAGAATATGCAGATGAATCTGTGTTGGTTTGTGTCAACAACAGTCATGAGGATTCTTTCATAAACTTGCCGGCAGGAAACCGCGGTGCATACATTGGCGGACTCTCCGGCGAAACTGTGACTGCAACAGACGGACGCCTTTTGATAACGGTAAAAGCAAATTCCGGGGAAATCTGGTTGCCGGTATCAGGCGGTACGAAGCAGGTCGAACCAATTACCTTGCAAGTAGAAGAACCTGCTCCTGCAGTGGTAAAGCAACCTGAAAAAACTGAAAAAATTGCAGAACCGAAAGAAGAAAAGCAGGAAGAACCTGCAACAAAACAGAATAAATCTTATGAAGAAATGAGTGTTTCACAACTGCAGGAAGCAATTTTAGAAAAAATGGCAAAAAACGGTCCTGTCACCGAACAAATGAAAAAAGACGTTATGGAAAATGTGTACCATAATTCACTCATCACCTGGGTTAAAAGTTTTCGGTAAATAGGAGGAATTATCTATGAAAAAACTGCTTTGTTTAAGATGTAATAGCGAAATGAAATACGGCGGTACCCGAAAACTGCAATTAGGGGAAACCGGTTGGGTGTTGGGCGATTTGCCAAACTTACTGGCAGGGGCACTGGAAGTGGATATTTATGCTTGCCCGAATTGCGGAAAGCTGGAATTTTATCACAAACAAGCTGAGTGCGGTGACCTTGCCCAGGTGCAATGTCCCACCTGCGGGAAAAAACACGATTTTGACTATCCGAAATGTCCGTTCTGCGGACACCGTTACTACGAAAGATAACAAAAAGATAAGGAAATTATTTCAATGTCATACCTACTTAGTACACTGGGGTTAGTGGTGCTGATTATTTCATCATTAATCAAAGGCGAAACCATTAAAAAAACACTATACTTGGTGCTGGCGGGAAATCTGTTGGTGGCAACCAGCTATTTGTTTACCGATAATGGCGTAAACGGTGCAATTTCAAGCTATATCGGTAGTGCTCAGGCGTTCATCAACATCTTTTTTGCCAAAAAGAACAAAAAAATTCCGGTATGGTTGTTGGTTGTTTATGCCTTATCCTTTCTTGTGGCAAATGTTGCCGTGCTATCGGATGCAGTGGGCATTGTTGCATTACTTGCAACCCTTTGCTTTGTGGGATGTGTGTCCTCCAAAACGGGAGCCGGGTATCGCATTTGGCAAACAGCCAATAATTTGTTATGGATTTTATACGATATTCTGTCGGCATCCTACGGACCGCTTGTGACCCATTGTGTGATGTGTTTGTTTACAGTGGTAGGTATTTTCTGGAATGACCTTCGGAAAAAGGAGTGTGCGTAATATGAAAATTTATATTGTAAGACATGGGGATCCCGATTATGCCATTGATTCGTTAACCGAAAAAGGCTGGCGGGAAGCGGAGCTGTTATCCCAGCGGATGAAACAGACTCCCACTGACGATTTTTACTGTTCTCCCTTAGGACGGGCACAGCATACCCTGAAACCCACCTTAGAAAAGATTGGAAAAACTGCAGAGACACTTCCTTGGCTTCGCGAATTTGAGGGACGAAAGGAAGGGACTACTCCCGGAAAAACCAGAGTTGCCTGGGATATTCCGCCCTCTGTTTGGTGCAATGAACCCAAATTCTATACCTTAGACCAATGGCAGAAAACCACCTGGATGGTAGAGAGCACTGCACCCTCAGCGTATCCTGAAGTCAAAGAGGGGATTGACGAACTGCTTCTGCGTTACGGTTGGA
The DNA here is from genome assembly GCA_045541975.1 of Clostridia bacterium. Classification (GTDB taxonomy): domain Bacteria; phylum Bacillota; class Clostridia; order UMGS1840; family UMGS1840; genus SIG452. The sequence continues at coordinate 13,153 of JAZQKB010000022.1, forward strand.
AGCGGGACGGTATGGTGTATCACGGCGGAGAAGATAAAACTATTGCCTTATTCTGTCATTTCGGACTCGGTAGTTTAGTGATGGGCTATCTTTTGGGAATCCCGCCTGTGGTAGCACAAAACAGCTTCTATCTGGCACCCACTTCGGTCACAACCTTAGTCACCGAAACCGATTCCACGGGAGCTTCTCACTTCCGTGCTACAGGAGTAGGGGATATTTCCCATCTTTATGCAGGCGGAGAGCCTATGTCGGAATCGGGGTTATATCCTAATTTCGGAAAATAGACAAAAGAAGGAGCAAAGGAGCAAAAAAAATGAAAATATCGGTATTAGATGTAAAAACCTTAGGTAACGATCTGGATTTTTCCGGGATTCACAAATTAGGAGATATCACCGTTTACGACCTGACTACCCAGGAGCAGGTGGTTGAAAGAATCCGAGATGCCGAAGTCCTCATTTTAAATAAAGTGAAGTTAAATAAAGACAATTTACCGTATGCCAAAAACTTAAAACTAATTTGCATTACCGCAACCGGCTTTGACAATGTGGATATTGACTATTGCAAAGAACACGGCATCGCCGTATGCAATGTGGTGGGATATTCTACCGACAGCGTGGTGCAGTTGACTGTTTCTATGGCGTTTTCTCTGGCAACGAATCTACTATCCTATGACAAATTTGTGAAATCAGGTGACTACACCAAGAGCGGGATTTTCAATCGTGTAGAACCGGTATTTCGGGAAATTTCTGCACTCACCTGGGGTGTGGTTGGTCTTGGCAGTATCGGTAGCAAGGTAGCAAGTATTGCAAAAACCATGGGATGCAGAGTCCTTGCCTATAAGAGAACCCCCGTCACCGATTTTGAATGTGTGGATTTAGATACCTTATGCCGTGAAAGCGACATTATCACCGTGCATACACCTTTAAACGATGGTACCTATCATTTAATTAACGAAAAACGGCTGTCTCAGATGAAAGACGGCGTCATTTTGGTGAATGTGGCAAGAGGTGCGGTGTTTGACGAAGAAGCGGTTACTAATGCGGTTCTGGACGGAAAAATTGGCGGATTGGGTGTGGATGTGTATTCCACCGAACCGATGCAACAAGACAGCCCCTATCAAAAATTATTAGACCGTGATAATGTGATTTTCACCCCTCATATGGCATGGGGTTCCTACGATGCCCGCCAAAGATGTATTGATGAAATTGAAGCAAATATCAAAAGCTTTTTAGAGGGTGGAACCCGTAGTAGATTAGTGTAATAAAATAAGGAGGAAACGGAAATGAAAAAAATGAAAAAAATCTTGGTTTTGTTAATGGTGTTTTGCATGTTGTTTGGTATGTTTGTATTTGCCGAAGATACCCTGTGCGAAGGCTATCCTAAGCCGGAACGGTTTGTCACCTTAAAAATTCCGTTTCCGGAAGAATTAGCGGATAACGATTCCTGGCGTACCGTGGCAAGATATCAAGACTCCAAACAGGCAATTCCACTTTCGGATTGCTACGGCGGCTATGTGTATGCCATTGTCCCCTATGAACAAAAAGACAGAGCCATTGAAGCCTTTGTGCCGGACAGTATACCTTTTACGGATAACACCGAAAATGACTACGAGTTTTATGTGATGGACAATCTTTCCCGAGTGGGAATTATTTTAGGAAATGAAAAAGGGGAAGCATTACCTTTTGCCAATGTCACCCGTGCGGAAGCTACTGCTATGATTATGAGATTTTTAGGAATTTCTCCTGTGGTAAATTCTGATATGACGTTTACGGATGTGGCGCAAAGTGACTGGTTTTACGGCAATGTGGCAGCCCTTTATGAATCAGGCATTGTGATGGGGGATTCCGACACCACCTTTTCACCCCGGCGAAATGTGACTCGTGAAGAAATCACCGTGATGGTGGTAAGAGCATTGCAGTATGCAGAGTTACGGTGTCCTTTCCGTAACGAAGAAAACATTGCCGACAAAGATACCGTGTCCGATTGGGCGAAGGATGCCTACGAATATATCGGCGTGAACTATGTGTCCGACTACGAAGGGGAAGACACCGATCGCCCCTACAGAATGCTTTATCCGCAAAAAGCGGCAACCCGTTACGATATTGCCTATATTTTAGATAACACCTTAAAAAACTGTCAGTTGTTTGCTACCGACTTAGCGGTTGCTTACGGCTTTGACCAACAGATGCCCGTGATTGACGGCTCCACCTCCACCTATCCCTTTACGGAGCAGGTTTACAGAGCTTTGTTTGTAAACGGCACGACGCATCCTCAGTATCCGAGAAAACATTCCAAGAGCCACGCCTCCTATGAACGCCTGATCAACGGAGAAGTGGATATGCTCTTTGCCTCCGTGTATCCTGCCAGCGATATTTTAGCTTTGGCAGAAGAAAAGGGGGTAGAACTGGAGCTGATTCCCATTGCCTACGATGCAATGATTTTCTTTACCAATCCCGAAAATCCTGTTGACGGACTCACCAAAGCACAAATTTCCGATATCTATGTGAACAATCAATACGAAACCTGGAAAGATTTAGGCGGAACCGATGCGAAACTCTATCCCTATTGCCGTAATAACGACTCGGGTAGCCACGCCCAGATGGAAAAACATTTCTTAAACGGTAATCCCATTCATTCCGATATCCAGGCAGAAACCATTTCAACTACTATGTCTAACATCTTAACTGACGTAATGACTGTTCCCAATCAGGATGCCAACGGCTACGGCTTAGGCTATAGCATTTACTATTATTTCAACAATATGGACCTCTTCTACGATACCAAAGCCAATCTGAAGCTTTTAGCCATTGACGGCGTTTCTCCCACAGACGAAACCATTGCAAATGGTACGTATCCTTTAGCAAACAATACCTATTTGGTGCTTAAAAAAGACACGCCTAAAGATCATCCGGCAAGAAAAATGGCAGAATTTATGCTAAGTGAAGCAGGACAGGAATGTGTTAGCCTGGCAGGTTACGGAAGATTGTATTAAGATTCTCTTTTTTCTAAGGAAAAATCCCGATTTCTATTGACAAATTCGTCGAAAAGTGGTATCATATGCGGTGGTGCCAATGGGTGCCTATAAAGAATTGTTAAAAAAATATCAAATAGATTTTTTGCTATTGTATCCCCTTGCTAAACGGCAAGAGAATCGATTCCAAAAAACGAACAAAGGAGACAAGTTACACTATGGCAAAAAAAATGATGACCATGGACGGTAACCAGGCTGCGGCATACGCCTCTTATGCGTTTACCGAAGTTGCAGGTATTTACCCGATTACCCCGTCCTCCCCGATGGCAGAAAATGTTGACCAGTGGTCTGCAAAAGGTCAGAAAAACATTTTCGGAAACGAAGTAAAAGTTGTAGAACTTCAGTCTGAAGCAGGTGCTGCTGGTACTGTTCACGGTTCCTTGCAGGCAGGTGCTTTAACCACCACCTATACCGCTTCTCAGGGTCTTCTTTTGATGATCCCCAACATGTATAAAATTGCAGGGGAATTGCTGCCTTGCGTATTCCATGTATCTGCAAGAGCACTGGCTTCTCATGCATTATCCATTTTCGGTGACCATTCCGACGTTATGGCTTGCCGTCAGACCGGTTTTGCGATGCTGGCTGCAAACAGTGTTCAGGAAGTTATGGATTTAGGTTGTGTTGCTCACTTAACCACCATCAAATCCAGAGTTCCTTTCCTGCATTTCTTCGACGGTTTCAGAACCTCTCACGAAATTCAGAAAATTGAAGTAATTGATTACGAAGATCTGAAAAACTTAACCGATTTAGAAGCAGTAAAAGAATTTAAAGCAAGAAGCTTGAATCCTGATGCTCCTGTTCTTCGCGGTACCGCTCAGAACCCCGACATTTTCTTCCAGGCAAGAGAAGCTTGTAACGGTTACTATGATGCAGTTCCCGAAATCTGCCAGAACTATATGAAAGAAATTTCTAAATTAACCGGCAGAAACTACGATTTATTCAACTACTACGGTGCAGCTGATGCTGAAAGAATCATCATCGCTATGGGTTCCGTATGTGACGCAGCTGAAGAAGTAATCGACTATTTAACCGCTAAAGGTGAAAAAGTTGGTATGTTAAAAGTTCGTCTGTACAGACCCTTCTCCGTAAAACATTTCTTAGGTGCAATTCCTGCAACCGTTAAGAAAATTGCTGTATTAGACAGAACCAAAGAACCCGGTGCACTGGGCGAACCCTTATATCTGGATGTTTGCGCTGCATACTCCGGCGTAGAAAACAAACCCTTAATCGTTGGCGGAAGATACGGTTTAGGCTCCAAAGACACTTATCCGGAACAGATTATCGCTGTTTTAGATAACTTAAACGAAGCTGAACCCAAAAACAACTTCACCATCGGTATCAACGATGATGTTACCCATCTGTCCTTACCCGATGCAGCACCTGTTGACGTGGCTCCCAAAGGAACCATCAGCTGTAAATTCTGGGGTCTGGGTGCAGACGGTACTGTTGGTGCAAACAAAAACTCCATCAAAATCATCGGTGACCATACCGACATGTATGCACAGGCATACTTCTCCTATGACTCTAAAAAATCCGGCGGTATCACCGTTTCTCACTTAAGATTCGGTCATACTCCCATCCGTTCCACCTATTTAATCAAAAAAGCAGACTTCTTAGCTTGTCATAAAGCTTCTTATATCAGCCAGTACGATATGTTGGCAGATGTAAAAGAAAACGGTACCTTCTTATTGAACACTCACTGGACCGATGAAGAAATCATGGCAAACTTACCTGCAAATGTAAAACGCCATTTAGCTCAGAAGAAGATTAAATTCTATGTAATCGACGCTGTTTCTTTAGCAAAAGAAATCGGTCTGGGCGGCAGAATCAACACCATCATGCAGGCTGGCTTCTTTAAACTGGCAAACGTTATGGATATTAACGATGCAGTAAACTATATGAAAGAAGCAATCAAAAAGTCCTACGGCAAAAAAGGTGACGATATCGTTAACATGAACAATGCTGCAGTTGATGCAGGTGTCCAGAAGGTTAGAGAAATCGCAGTTCCTGCTGATTGGGCTAACGCAGTTGATGAAGCAAGTGCTACCAAAGAATCCAATGCTCCTGCATTTGTGAAAAATGTTGTGGAAGTAATCAATAACCAGGAAGGTGACAAATTACCCGTTTCTGCATTTAAAGGCATCGAAGACGGTACCTTCCCCCAGGGCACTTCCAAATATGAAAAACGTGGTATCGCAGTTGACGTTCCCCAGTGGATTCCCGAAAACTGTATCCAGTGTAACCAGTGTTCCTACGTTTGTCCTCATGCTGCAATCAGACCTTTCTTACTGACCGCAGAAGAAAAAGCAAACGCTCCGGAAGGCTTTGTTACCAAACAGGGCTTAAAACCCTACGACAGCTATCAGTACAGAATGCAGGTAACCACCTTAGACTGTACCGGTTGTGGCGTATGTGCTAAGACCTGTCCTGCAAAAGAAAAAGCTCTGGTTATGAAACCCTTAGATACTCAGACCGCAGTAGAAGTTCCCAACTGGGATTATGCAATCGCTCTGCCTGAAAAGAAAAACCCCATGAACAAAGACACCGTAAAAGGTTCTCAATTTGAAGTTCCTTATCTGGAATTTTCCGGTGCTTGTGCAGGCTGTGGTGAAACTCCCTACGCAAAACTGATGACTCAGTTATACGGCGACAGAATGATGATCGCTAACGCTACCGGTTGTTCCTCCATCTGGGCAGGTTCTGCTCCGGCTATGCCGTACACCACCAACCAGAAGGGTCAGGGTCCTGCTTGGGCAAACTCTTTATTTGAAGATAACGCAGAATTTGGTTTCGGTATGTATACCGCTTGTGAAACTGCAAGAGCTGCAATCTTAGAAAAAGTAAAAGATGTAATCGCAAATGCAAAAGATGAAACTGTGAAAGCTGCTGCTACCGCTTGGGTAGAAGGCTTTGACGACGGTGAAAACACCAGAGCACTGTCTGATGCTTTAGTTGCTGCTTTAGAAGCTTGTGACTGCGACTGCGAAAACAAAAAATATATCTTAGAAAACAAACGTGACCTGATTAAGAGATCTCAGTGGATCTTAGGTGGTGACGGTTGGGCATACGATATCGGCTTCGGCGGTTTAGACCATGTGTTAGCTTCCGGCAAAGATATCAATGTATTAGTATTCGATACCGAAGTTTACTCCAACACCGGCGGACAGGCTTCCAAATCTACCCCGATCGGTGCAGTTGCACAGTTCGCGGCTTCCGGTAAAAAAGTGAAGAAAAAAGACTTAGGTATGATCGCAATGAGCTACGGCTATGTATATGTTGCTCAGGTTGCTATGGGTGCTAACCAGGCTCAGACCTTAAAAGCATTCAGAGAAGCTGAACAGCACAAAGGTCCGTCCATCATCATCGCATATGCTCCTTGTATCAACCACGGTATCAAAGGCGGCTTATCCGGTGCTCAGATGCAGGAAAAGAAAGCTGTTGAATGTGGCTACTGGCACTTATACAGATTCAATCCCGCATTAAAAGATGAAGGCAAAAATCCCTTCACCTTAGATTCCAAAGCTCCCACCGCTTCCTTCCAGGAATTCTTACAGACCGAAGTTCGTTACACTTCTCTGCAGAGAGCATTCCCCGAAGAAGCAAAAGAACTGTTTGAAGCAGCAGAAGCAACAGCGAAGGATAGATATCAGTCTTATCTGGACAAAGCTGGAATGTAGGCTTGATAAAACGCGCCGAATCAATGAATCTCACCGCTCGCAGTACACAAAGTACAGCTTCGAGTTTGATTTCTTAATTCTGCATCGTTTTCTCTACGCCTGCCAGACAGGATAAACTATAAAAGGGTTCAACCTCTTGGTTGAACCCTTTTTTTGTTTGTATTTTGTTGCATTTTGCAAAAAAGAGTGGTATAATAAAGAAAATGATGTTTTTACCACACCGCATTGAAAGGAAATGTCCTATGCAGACGGAAAAAGCAAAAAATGTAAAAAACTTTGTGAATATGAATATCGGTTGTGTACTTCTTTCTGTGGGGGTGTATTTCTTTAAAATCCCAAACGGCTTTGCCACCGGCGGTGTCACCGGGATTGGTACGGTTTTGGGAAATCTCTTTCCGATTAGTCCTGCGGCTTGGATTTGGATTTTAAATATTTTATTATTGCTACTTGGTTTTTTGTTTTTAGGATGGAAAAACAGCGTTAAAACCATTTATTGCAGTATGTTTTATTCGGCACTTACATACCTATTTGAAGTGTTTGTGCCACTGTCTGCACCGCTGACCAATCAGCCTCTTTTGGAGCTGGTTTATGCCATGCTTTTAACCGCCATCGGCTCGGCAATGATTTTTAATAGCGATGCCTCCTCGGGAGGAACGGATATCACTGCACTGATTTTGAAAAAGTACACCGATCTGGATGTCGGCAAATCCCTGTTAGCAGTGGACTTTTTGGTTGCTATGAGTTCGTTTTTCGTATTTAGTGTGCAATCAGGATTATTCTCAATGCTTGGTTTGTTTGCCAAAGCTTTTTTGGTGGACAGCGTGATTGATAATTTAAATACCTGTAAATATTTTGTGGTGATTACCACAAAGCGAGACGAAATTTCTCAGTTTATTATGGATACGTTGCATCACGGCGTTACCGTCAGCGATGCGGTGGGCGGATTTACCAATGATGAAAAGGTGATGATTCACACCGTTTGTAAACGTGCGGAAGCAGTCCGGCTAAAACGGAAAATCAAGGAACTTGATCCGTCATCGTTTGTAATTGTGACCACCAGTAGCGAAATTATCGGTAGAGGCTTCAGAGCTGTGTAATAATTTTTGCAAATTGAAGGAGCAAAGAATGAAATACTCAGATAGTTTTGGAAAAGAATTTGGCAAAAAAAGTTCTAAAATTTTACTTGGGACTGCCTACTTTGGAGATACGATTTCCGAGGCGGAAGCGTTTGCTATGATGGATGCCTATTACCAACTGGGAGGTCGTCATATTGATGCCGCCCGTTTGTATGCAGACGGCGAATCAGAAAAAGTCATCGGAAAATGGCTGGCAGAGAGAAAACCTGCTGATATTTTTGTTTCCACCAAAGGCGGATACTACGACATGGATGCGGGTGAGGCTCCACGAGTGAATGAGGAAGAGGTGCGTTCTGATTTAGAAAAAAGCCTTGGTGCATTGGGACTTTCTCACATTGAATTTTATTGGCTCCATCGTGACGATGAAAATACACCCGTTTCTGAAATCATTGAGTTTATGAACCGATTGGTGAACGAAGGGAAAATCAAAAAATTCGGAGCATCCAACTGGTATTCGGTGCGGATTCAGATGGCAAATCAGTATGCCAAAGAAAAGGGACTTATGGGCTTTTCGGCAAGTCAGATTCGGTTTAATCCAGCCTATTGTATAGGGGAACGAACCGGACTTGTGGGAATGGATGCCAATGAATTTTCCTTTTATAAGCAAAATAATATGCCGGTGGTTGCCTATTCTTCTCAGGCGAAAGGCTTTTTCTCCAAAATGGCAGAGCAGGGCGAAGATGCCTTGTCGGAAAAAGCAAAAAAACGGTATCTTTGCGAAGAAAATTTAAGACGACTGGAAATGATCAAAAAAATTGCCGAAAAGCATCAGTGCAGTGTGGCATCTGCGGTATGCGGGGTTTTATGTTCTATCCCTGAGGTGGAGGTATTTCCGGTGATTGGCGGACGAAATGTTTCTCAAATTACGGATTCTATGCAGGGTGCAGATGTTACCGTATCTTCTGAGGAAATTAAAGAACTGTTAACATTTTAAATGAAAGCGAGGGGCAAACTATGCTGGAAAGTGTATTGACTGTTGGGAATAATGTGTTGGTATTGTTTGTCCTGATTGCTGTGGGATTTCTGTGTAACAAAATAAAAATGCTCACATCTGCAGCGGTTAAGGACCTGACGAACTTTGTTTTATATATTGTAACACCCTGTGTGATTGTAAATTCTTATCAGCGAGTGTTTGACAGTGAGATGCTGTTTGGTTTGATGGTGATGCTGGGAGCGTCTGTTTTATCCTTTGGAGCGAACATTCTGCTTGCACATCTTTTGGTAAAAGACAAAGACAAGCGAAAAGAAAAAACCTTGCGATTCGGGACGGTTTTTTCCAACTGCGTTTATATGTCGTTGCCGCTTCAACAGGCAATGCTGGGTGAAATCGGAGTGTTTTACGGTGCTACCTACATGGCTGTTTTTCAGATTATTCTGTGGACATACGGCGTTGTGGTTATGAGCGGCGATAAGAAAAAGATTTCCATCAAAAACATTGTATTAAATCCCGGCATTTTGGGAACGGTTGTTGGAATTGTTCTGTTTGTTGGTTCTATATCCCTTCCTTTTGCCGTGATTGAGCCGATGAAACATCTTGCGTCATTAAATACGCCGCTTCCCATGGTGATTGTTGGGTATCATTTGGCAGAAGCAAGTTTTCGGATTCGGGGATTTTCAACCTATATGTCTATCATACTAAGATTGATTGTATCACCGCTTCTGGCTGTGGCAGGACTTTTGCTTTTCGGTGTTTCTGGAAATATTTTGGTATCCTGTGCGATTGCGGCATCTTCACCAGTGGCAGCTTCCACCACCATGTTTTCAGAAAAATTTGGCGGAGATACATCCCTTTCGGCAACTTTGGTGTCTGTAACAACGTTGCTGTCTATTATCACGATGCCGTTGATTGTGGGATTTTTGGCAACATTGTAAGAAATGATTGATGAGAATGACGAGAAATATTTCATCACATAAATGATTATAACAAGGAGAGATTATTGTGTATAAAAAGATTGAAGATTTAAAAACCGCTACCAAGCTGAACGCTATGGGGAAAGAAAAAATGTTCAAAACTAACCTTGCAGATTTTGAAGGCTGGAATCCGAAAGCACGTCTGTTTTCCCTGGTGCAGGTACCGCCCGGAGAAGAAGTGGACTTTCACATGCACTTTGGCGAAAGTGAAACCTTCTTCATTCTGTCCGGACAGGGCGTTTATAACGATAACGGCACCCAGATGGATATTGCTCCCGGTATGGTAACTTTCACACCGTCAGGGGAAGGCCATTCCATTAAAAACACCGGTGACGGTATGCTTTCCTTTATTGCTTTGATTGTAATGGATTAGTTTTTTGAATACACGCTTATTTTTTTGAGGAATTACTACAATGGAACTTGTAAAAAAATACAGTAAATATACGCTCAGGTGGGTATTATTTGGTGTTCTTTTAGGTGCCCTTGGCGGACTAATCGGAACAGCCTTTCACATCAGCGTGGATTTTGTGACAGAACAGAGAGAACACAACTTTTGGTTTCTTTATCTTCTGCCTTTTGGCGGTTTGCTGATTGCGGCGATGTATCAGAGGTTTCGTGGACTCGGAAACCTTGATACCAATCGGGTTTTCCAATCGGTCAAAGAACAAAAAGACGTTCCATTGGTGCTTCTGCCATTGATTTTTATCGGAACGGTTATCACGCATGCTTTTGGCGGCTCTGCCGGACGGGAGGGAGCAGCGCTCCAGCTTGGCGGCAGTATGGGTTACAATATGGGACAAGTCCTAAAGCAAAAGGATGACAATAAAAAGCTGATGGTGTTAGCCGGAATGAGCAGTGTGTTTGCTGCACTGTTTGGCACACCGCTTACGGCGGCAATCTTTTCGGTGGAAGTGACCCGTCAGGGAAAATGGAAGTTTTCAGGATTGTTTCCCTGCGTTGTGGCGTCATTGGTTGCGTTCCTTACAGCGCAATTTTTAGGGGTGGAACCTGTTCGCTTCCTGATGCCGGATTTTACATATCGTTTTCATCTGGTTTGGCAGATGCTTTTGTTAGCTGTTTTGTTTGCAGGAGTGTGTATATTATTTACCTTTGCCTTACATAAAACAGAGCATATTAGCAAAAAAATGATTCCCAATCCTTATTTACGGGTAGCGTTAGGCGGTCTTTTCATCGTCGGACTTGCATTGTTACTCCAAACCACAGACTATAACGGAGCAGGGATGGGGGTCATCGGCAATGCCGTTTCTGGAACTGCAAAATACGAAGCATTTCTTTTGAAAATTGTATTTACTGCCATTACTGTTGCTGCAGGCTTTAAAGGTGGCGAAATCGTGCCGACCTTCTTTATTGGCGCAACCTTTGGTTGTGTTGCGGGAGCACTGCTCGGACTTCCTGCAGGCGTAGGTGCTTGCCTTGGTTTTGTGGCACTGTTTTCGGGGATGACCAAATGTCCCGTTGCTGCAATTCTTTTGGCAATGGAAGTGTTTGGTATTGGTGGAATGGTACTGTTTATTCCTGTGACTGTAATTACCTGGCTTTTGTCCGGTCGACGTGGACTTTATCAACAATAAAAAGGCATAAAAAAATCCCGTATGGAAGTTCCATACGGGATTTTAATATTTGGGTTTCTAAAAATTAACCTTTAATTGCTGCATTGTATTTTTTAGCAACAGCAGATTTTTTTCTGGAAGCAGTATTCTTTTTCAGAACGCCTTTAGTGCAAGCCATATCAATGGTTTTTACGGTGTTCTGGAATACTTCAGCTAAGTTTGCTTCTTTCTTTTCACAAGCTGCTTCAAAGGTTTTTAAAGTGGTTTTTAAGTTGGATTTAATCATCTGGTTCTGCAGAGTTTTGGTTGCAATAACTTTTACTCTTTTTTCAGCGGATTTGATATTCGGCATTTCAAAAATACTCCTTTTCTTAACATTAAGTTTTTATAAGTATTATTTGAGTCAGAGGTTGCAGCCAAGAACGACTTGGCATTGCACTCAAATAGTATTACCAATACAACCTTTAGTATTATAATGAATAAATCTAAAAATGTCAAGCCTTTTTTGTCAAAAAGTTCACATATTTTGTAATTTTTTTCTAGGAAAGGAGAATTATCTGAAAAATTTCGTCGGATTCTTTCAAAAAGCACTTGAAATTTTTTATATAATAGTATATAATTGAAAATAGCGTATTATGTCCGAAAAACAAGATGTTTTCAACTTTGAACGAATTATACACGAAAGGTGATAACAATATGAGAAAAGAACTTTCCAAAACCTACGATCCTTCTTCCGTTGAGGACCGTCTGTACAAAACCTGGGAGGAAAAAGGCTATTTTCATGCAGAGCCGGATTCTAAAAAAGAGCCATACACCATTGTGATTCCGCCTCCGAATGTTACTGGTCAGCTTCACATGGGACATGCATTAGACGAAACTTTGCAGGATATTTTGATCCGTTACAAGAGAATGAAGGGGTATTCTGCACTGTGGCTTCCCGGTACTGACCACGCAGGTATCGCAACTCAGATTAAGGTGGAAGAAGCTCTCCGTGTGAATGAAGGATTAACCCGTTATGACTTAGGCAGAGACGAGTTTATCAAACGTGTTTGGGACTGGAAGGCAAAATTTGGCGACAGAATTATTCATCAGTTAAAAAAACTTGGTTCCTCCTGTGACTGGGAACGGGAACGTTTCACCATGGACGAAGGTTGCTCCAAGGCTGTGAAAGAAGTTTTTGTTAACTTATACGAAAAAGGTTTGATTTATAAGGGCAACAGAATTATCAACTGGTGTCCTCATTGTATTACCGCATTATCCGATGCGGAAGTGGAATATACCGAACAGCAGGGCCATTTCTGGCACATTAAGTATCCCGTGAAAGATTCTGATGAGTTTGTGGTTATTGCAACCACCCGTCCCGAAACCTTGCTTGGCGATACTGCGGTTGCCGTACATCCCGAAGATGAACGTTATCAGCATCTTTTGGGAAAAATGCTGGTGTTACCGTTAGTTGGCAGAGAAATTCCTGTGATTGCAGACGAATATGTGGAAAAAGACTTTGGAACCGGTTGTGTAAAAATCACTCCGGCTCACGACCCCAATGACTTTGAAGTTGGAAAACGTCATAATTTAGAAGTGATCAAAGTGATGAATGATGATGCCACCATCAATCACTACGGCGGAAAATACGAAGGCATGGACCGCTACGAAGCAAGAAAAGCTATGATTGCAGACTTGCAGGAACAGGGTCTTTTAGTAAAAATTGAAGAACACGCTCACAATGTGGGTCAGTGTTACCGTTGCGGAACCACTGTGGAACCGATTACCTCCAGCCAGTGGTTCGTAAAAATGGAACCTCTGGCAAAAGAAGCTATCCGTGTGGTAAAAGACGGCACCATTCAGTTTGTTCCGGACCGTTTCTCCAAAACTTATTTAAACTGGATGGAAAATGTGCATGACTGGTGTATTTCCCGTCAGTTATGGTGGGGGCACAGAATCCCTGCATACTACTGTGAAGCTTGCGGTGAAATGGTAGTGTCCAAAGAAGATGTGCATACTTGCCCCAAATGTGGTGGCAAAATGAAGCAGGAAGAAGATGTTTTGGATACCTGGTTCTCCTCTGCACTGTGGCCCTTCTCTACCTTGGGGTGGCCCGATAACACCGAAGAATTAAAATATTTTTATCCCACCAGTGTTCTGGTAACCGGCTATGATATTATTTTCTTCTGGGTTGCAAGAATGATTTTCTCCGGTATGGAACACATGGGCAAAGAACCCTTTAAACATGTATTCATTCACGGTATTGTAAGAGACTCTCAGGGTAGAAAAATGTCTAAATCCTTAGGAAACGGTATTGATCCCTTAGAAATTATCGACCAGTACGGTGCCGATGCCTTAAGATTCACTTTAGCAACCGGTAACTCTCCCGGAAACGATATGCGTTTCTATACTGAGCGTGTGGAAGCATCCCGTAACTTTGCCAATAAAATCTGGAATGCATCCCGTTTCGTGTTGATGAACCTGACCATTGACAAAATTGAACTGGACTTAAATACTTTAGAACCCGAAGACAAATGGATTTTGTCTAAGTTTAATGCATTAGCAAAAGATGTCAATGAAAACTTAGATAAATTTGAGCTGGGTATGGCAGTTTCCAAGCTGTACGATTTCATCTGGAATGTATACTGTGACTGGTATATCGAAATGGTGAAACCCCGCTTAATGGCAGGAGAAGATAAGACTGCTCAGAACGTTTTATGTTATGTTATGAGCGGATTCTTAAAACTGCTTCATCCCTTTATGCCCTTTATTACCGAAGAAATTTTCCAGGCACTTCCCGTGGAAGATGAAAGCATTATGATTGCGTCCTTCCCCGAATATCAGGAAGAACTGAATTTCTCTGAGGAAGAAACCAAGGTGGAAGCTTATATCGAATTAATCACCTCCGTAAGAAATGCAAGAAGCGAAATGAATGTTCCTCCCAAGAACAAAACCAAACTGTATGTTTTGTCTGAAGATAAGGATTTCGTTTCCGCTTGTTCTGAATTTTTAACCAAGCTGACCTATTCCTCCGAAATGATTTTGGTGGATTCCAAAGAAGCGTTAACTGAAAAATGTGTGAACGTGGTTGGTCAGGGCATTGAAGTGATGATTCCCTTAAATGAGCTGATTGATAAAGATAAAGAGTTTGCCCGTTTAACCAAAGAAAAAGAATTTTTGGAAAAAGAGCTGAACTTAGTAAGAAGCAAGCTGTCTAACAAAGGTTTTGTCGACAAAGCTCCCGAAAAACTGGTGCAGGCAGAAAAAGAAAAAGAAAAATCCTTCTTGGAAAAACTGGAAAAAGTGGAAGCAAGCTTAAATGAATTATAAAATTCAAGATGTTTTAGCAAAAAACGATCTGATTTTGGCACCCATGGCAGGTGTAACTGATTTAGCATATCGTGAAATTGCAAGGGAGCAGGGTGCTTTCCTTGCAGTTTCCGAAATGATCAGCGCCAAAGCGTTAACCTATCGGGATAAGCATACCTACGATTTGTTAAAAACCTCTCCCGAAGATACTCCGTTGTCGGTGCAGTTATTTGGTCACGAACCGGAAGTGCTTTCGGAAGCTGTGAAACAAATTGAAGAGATGGGTTTTTCCATGATTGACTTAAACGCAGGATGTCCTGCTCCGAAAATTGTGAAAAACGGCGACGGCTCTGCCTTGATGCAGAACCCGAAACTTCTTTTTGAGATTGTGTCTGCAATGCGAAAAACTACTGAGTTACCGCTTAGTGTTAAGCTTCGGATTGGCTTTGATTCGGAACATAAAAATGTGGTAGAATGTGCCAAATTATGCGAAGAAGCAGGTGCCGATTATCTTGCCATTCACGGCAGAACCCGTGAAATGCAGTATTCCGGTGATGCCGATTTATCGTATATCAAAGCGGTGAAGGGAGCAGTGCACATTCCTGTTATCGGAAACGGTGATGTTTGTGATCGCGAGAGCTATCTTCGGATGAAGGAAGAAACCGGTTGCGATGGGGTAATGATTGGTCGTGCCGCTTTGGGAAATCCCTTTGTGTTTGATTTGGTAAAAAATCCTGACCGTGTGATTTTAAAAGAAGAAAAGATGCAGGTGCTTTACCGTCAGATAGAACGGATGAATGAAACAAAAAAAAATGCCATTAAGGAAGCAAGATGCCATATTTTGTGGTATTTAAAAGGATTCCACAATGCCAAACCCTACAAACTAAAGGTGGCAAGTCTGTTAACGTTTGCTGATGTAGGGCATTACATTGACGAAATTTTAGCGGATCACAGCGTTTTTTAAAAGTGTTGAAAAATGAAAAAATATCCAAAAAACTGACAGTATATGCTGTCAGTTTTTTGATGCTAAAAAAGCCGAAAATTGCATCTGTATTTTTTGATTTAGCAAGCCAAACTAATGATGATAAAAAGCGAATTAAAAAAACGGATGTGATTTGAAAAGTGCTATTTCAAAATTTAAAAAGAAAAAAGCCGAAACAAAATAAGCCCAAAAAACTAAAAATTTTGTTTGGAGCAATGGGGGTTACATGCGCTCTTTTGGGAACGGTCAGCGCCTTTTGGCAACAGGATATTCAGGCAGATACCAAACAAATTACCTACCGTCTGATTCCGTCAGGACAGGCTGTTGGAATGCGTTTAAAAACTAAGGGTGCAATGGTGGTTGGCATTGAGCAAGGGGATCTACCTGCCAAAAAAGCGGGACTAAAAAATGGAGATGTCATTACCAAAGTAAACGACATGCCTTTACAAAACACCCGCCATTTTGAAGAAATTTTGCGTACCGTTGGGGAAAATACTATGACGTTAACCGTTCTTCGGGATGATTCTTTTGTAACACTGAAGCTGACACCTAAGCGTAATCAGGCAAATCAGCTCGTCTGCGGAATGTGGCTTCGGGACAGTGCTGCCGGGATCGGTACCGTCACGTTTTTTACAGAGGATCAAACCAAGTTTGCTGCGTTGGGGCATCCTGTCAACGATTCTGACACATTAAAAACCTATGATGTGCGACAGGGACAGGTGGAGCTTGTGGAAATCAAAGGTGCAAAAAAGGCAGAGCAAAACCGTGTGGGGGAGCTTGTGGGTGTGTTATCTGATATTCCTGTGGGGACTGTTACCAAAAACTGCGAAACCGGACTTATGGGTAGTTTGGAAAATAAACAGTTTATTCAAAGAGAGGCAATTCCTGTTGCTGCAAAACGGGAAGTCAAGCTTGGCAAAGCCACTATTTTGTCTACTGTATCTGAGGCTGGAACCTGTGAATATGAAATTGAAATTATCAAAATTTTAGACGGAAAGGGAAACCGTGATATGATTCTTCATGTGATGGATAAGAACCTTCTGTCCCAGACCGGCGGTATCGTACAGGGGATGTCGGGTTCACCCATCATTCAGAATGGTAAAATCGTGGGAGCGGTTACTCATGTTTTGGTGAATGATCCCACCCGCGGGTATGGAATTTTTATTGAAAACATGTTGGCTGAAGTTAAAAAATAAATAAAAGTGTTGACAAATATGATCAAGTAGATTATAATACTCTATAATCATTCAATAGCTATTCTGCCAAAGGGGAGTAGTTTTAATACGCCATCAACAATCGCAGTTGCTAAAAAAGGTAACTTGGTGGTGTATGCCGAAATTCGGTTACGAGACTTTTGTGCACACGTTGTTTTTGTGTGCACAAAAGTCTTTTTTTATAGTATCAGGACAGAAGGATTACAAAATGAAAGAGTACTACAGAAAACAAATTTCCGAAGTGTTGTTTGACCTTGGAGCAACTAAAGATGGGTATACTTCCCAGCAGGCTCAAAAGATTCTGGAAGAAAAAGGTCAGAATGTGTTAAAAGAAGGGAAGAAAAAAAGCACATTCGAGGTGTTTTTATCTCAGTTTGCCGATCTTTTGGTTATTATTTTGATTATTGCAGCAATTATTTCTATGGTTTCGGGAAACACAGAAAGCACCATTGTTATTTTTGCAGTTATCGTGATGAATGCGGTGTTGGGTACGGTGCAACATAAAAAGGCTGAAAAGTCGCTGGATAGCTTGAAATCTCTTTCTTCACCGCATGCAAAAGTACTTCGTGACGGTAAGAAAATTGAAATTCCTTCTTATTTGGTAGTTCCGGGAGATATTCTGCTTTTAGAAGCTGGCGATATGGTGGTGGCAGATGGCAGGATTTTAGAAAACTTTTCCATTCAGGTCAACGAAAGCTCTTTGACCGGAGAATCCACAAATGTGGAAAAGAAAGTTACCGATATTTCGGAAGAAGTACCTCTTGGGGATCGTGTGAATATGGTGTATTCCGGTAGTTTGGTTACATACGGCCGTGCCACTGTGGTGGTGACCGGTACCGGTATGGATACCGAAATCGGTAAAATTGCAGCGTTAATGAACGCTACCCGTGAAAAGAAAACACCCTTACAGATCAGTTTGGACCGCTTCAGCAGTCAGCTGGCAATGGTGATTATGGTGATTTCTGCTGCAGTTTTTTTGTTGGGATTGTATCGACAGATGCCCATTTTAGATTCTCTGATGTTTGCGGTGGCGTTGGCGGTTGCAGCAATTCCGGAAGCGTTAAGCTCCATTGTAACTATTGTGCAGGCAATGGGCACGCAGAGAATGGCGAAGGAAAATGCGATTATCAAAGAATTAAAAGCAGTGGAAAGCTTAGGCTGTGTTTCGGTGATTTGTTCGGATAAAACAGGAACTTTAACCCAAAACAAAATGACCGTTCAGCAAATTTATATCGACGGTAAAACAATTTCAGCCAAAGAACTGGATTTAAAAAATCAGCTGCATCGTTATTTATTGTATAATGCGATGCTGACCAATGATTCTGCGATTGCGGATGGGAAAGGAATTGGTGACCCCACAGAATACTGTTTGTTGGAAATGGCACGTTCCATTGATATGAATGAAGAGTTTTTCCGTGAAGTGATGCCCAGATTAGCAGAAATTCCGTTTGATTCTGATCGAAAACTGATGTCTGCAAAATACAGACTTCACGGGGTGCCCACCATCTTGACAAAAGGCGCCTTGGATGTGCTGTTAGACCGTACGGAAAGCATCCGTACTTCGGAAGGAATCCGTTCGATTACTCAGGTGGATAAGGAAGAAATCCTGGCAAAGAATATGGAATTTTCCGAAAATGGATTGCGTGTTCTCGCTTTTGCCTATAAAGAATCCGACGAAGCAGAAACGATGGATTTATCCGACGAAAACGGATATACTTTTGTGGGGTTGATTTCTATGATGGATCCGCCCAGAGAGGAATCGAAAGCGGCAGTAGCTGACGCAAGACGTGCCGGGATTAAACCTATTATGATTACCGGTGACCACAAGGTAACGGCAACTGCCATTGCAAAACAAATTGGTATTTTCCAAGACGGTGATTTCGCAGTGACGGGTACCGAGCTGGATGCGATGTCAGAAGAAGAATTGGCAGAAAAAATTGAAAGAATTTCTGTCTATGCCAGAGTGTCTCCGGAAAACAAAATTCAGATTGTGAACGCTTGGCAGACAAAAGGCTATATTGTAGCCATGACCGGTGACGGTGTGAACGATGCTCCCGCACTCAAAAAAGCAGACATCGGTGTGGCGATGGGAATTACAGGAACTGAGGTTTCCAAAGATGCTTCCGCTATGATTTTAACTGACGATAACTTTGCAACTATCATCAAAGCAGTGGCAAACGGCAGAAATGTGTATCGCAACATTAAAAATTCCATTAAATTCCTGCTGTCCGGCAATATGGCGGGAATTTTGGCGGTACTTTATACTTCTATTGCAGGGTTGCCGGTACCCTTTGCACCTGTGCATCTTTTGTTTATGAATCTTCTGACAGATTCTCTGCCTGCTATTGCTATTGGTATGGAGGGGGCAGACGATAAACTGTTAACCGAAAAACCCAGAGATCCCAAGGAAAGCATTTTAAACAAATCTTTTATGACACAGCTTTTGGTACAGGGTGGTTTGATTGCTGTTTGCACCATGATTGCTTTCTATATTGGTCTTCAGGCAGGAGGGGCAGGTTTGGCAAGCACGATGGCATTTTCCACGCTGACTTTGGCACGGTTGTTCCACGGCTTTAACTGCAGAAGTGAACAGTCTATTTTCAAAATCGGTTTGTTTACCAATAAAGCAAGTTTAGGCGCATTTATGGCAGGTGTTGTGCTGTTGGCACTGGTGCTCTTTGTTCCGTTTTTAAGTCATCTGTTTGAGGTTTCTTCCTTCACTGGCAATCAGATCGGACTGGTTGTGTTATTGGCGTTTATCCCGTCGGTTTTGATTCAGCTCTTCCGTGTTTTCAAAAAATCAAGATAATGATTTTGCCGGAAAGGAAAATCTGCTGAATCGTAAAAAAACAAGTGACATTTTCCTAAAAAACTTGCAACTTTATAAAGAATATGGTACAATATGATGTAGCAATATTGTACCATATTTTTTTTGTAAGAAAAAGGAGAAATCCGATATGCTGTACGAGGGTGTAAAAAAGAATTTTGGCTTTGGTTTTATGCGATTGCCTATGGTTGAAAATGATGTGGATTACCAGCAGGTCAATCGTATGGTAGATGCCTTTATGGAGGCTGGTTTTAACTATTTCGACACGGCGCGGGTATATCTGGATGGAAACAGTGAAATTGCCATTCGTGAATGTGTGGCAAAACGTTACCCCCGTGAAAGTTTTGTGTTGGCAAATAAATTATCTCCATGGATTTATAATTCCGAAGAAGAAATTCGTCCCTTGTTTGAAAGCCAGTTAGAG
Source organism: Clostridia bacterium (assembly GCA_045541975.1). Lineage (GTDB taxonomy): Bacteria > Bacillota > Clostridia > UMGS1840 > UMGS1840 > SIG452. The sequence goes on from JAZQKB010000022.1 coordinate 33,217, forward strand.
TCCTGCGGTGTGGATTATTTTGATGTGTATATTTTTCACTGTATGAATCGGGATTTGTATCAGAAAAACATCCGTTGCAATTCCTTTGAAACGGTGAAACAGTTGAAAGAAGAAGGAAAGGTGAAGCGTATCGCCATGTCTTTCCATGATACGGCAGATGTGCTGGATAAAATTCTTACCGAGCAACCCTCGATTGAGTTTGTGCAGATTCAGTTTAATTATTTAGATTATGATGATGCAGGCGTGCAGAGTAAGGCCTGCTACGATATTTGCAAAAAACACGGTAAAAAAGTGATCGTGATGGAACCTGTCAAAGGCGGTAATTTGGTAAACTTACCCAAAGAGGCAAAAGAACTTTTAACTAAAAAATCCAATAATTCCGAAGCAGAATTTGCCATTCGCTTTGCTGCAAGCTTCCCTGATGTTGAGATGGTGTTATCCGGTATGGGTAGCATGGATATGATTTCTGAAAATATTTCCTTTATGAAGGAATTTGTGCCTTTTGGCGAGGACGAAATGAAGCTTTCCGAAGACTTAAGAAAACTGATCCGTACCGTTCGCCAGATCCCCTGCACAGGTTGTCGTTACTGTGTGGACGGTTGCCCCAAAAATATTCTGATACCCGATGTCTTCACCGTTTACAACAAGCACTTAGCGGCAGAATCCGTTTGGGAGGAAGCCAAAACAATTTTGCAGGAAAACCATGCCAATGTGAAAGATTGTATTCAGTGTGGTGTTTGTGAGGGGCATTGTCCTCAGAATATTCACATCAAAGATATCATGAAGTTGTTGGGAGAAAGCATTTCATAACGAGCGAAAAGCAGAAAGCAAACTGTACTTCTTATTGTTTTGGCAATTGATCGCTTCTCTGTGAAAGATATTATCATAAAAATCAAAGGAGTAAACAACATGAAAAAATTCCTGTTACCGGAAAACGGTCAATTTTACAAGGCAAACTTGCATTGCCATACCAACGTGTCTGACGGAAGACTCACACCAGCCGAAATGAAAGAAGAATACAAAAAACGGGGGTACTCCATCATTGCATACACCGACCATAATGTTTTGGTGGCACATCCCGAGCTGACTGACGATACCTTTTTGGCACTGCACGGCTTGGAATATGATCTGACCGAGGAATCTAAAGACAATGATCCTTTTCACCGTTTAAAAACCTGCCATATCTGTATGGTCAGCACCAATCCGGACTATGTGGTTCAGCCTTGCTTCCGGGATTCCTGGCTGTATCAGCATCTGCCGGATCAATCTGTAGTTCAGCGTGATGAATCTATTCCGCCTTACGAATTTCAGTATACCCCCGAGTATATCAACGATATGATTAAAACCGCCCGGGAAAAAGGCTATTTTGTGACCTACAATCATCCTGCCTGGTCTCAGGAAGGCTACGAAATTTACAGCAAATACGAAGGTATGAATGCTATGGAAATCTGCAACTACGGTTGCATGACGGAAGGGTATCACGACTACAATCCCCATGTGTATGACGAATTACTCCGTCAGGGCAAAAAGCTCTATTGCATCGCAACCGACGATAACCATAACAGTCAGCCGATGGATAGTCCCTACTGTGACTCTTTTGGTGGCTTTACCATGATTAAAGCAGATAAATTAGAATACAGAGCCATTGGTGAGGCTTTGTTAAAAGGTAACTTCTATGCTTCCCAGGGGCCTGAAATTCACAGCTTATATGTGGAAGACAATAAATTACATATTAAAACTTCCGATGCGGTAAAAATTGTGTTTACTACCGGTCTTCGCCATAGCTTCTGTGCATATCCGTTGGCGGGAGACACCATCAACGAAGCAGAATTTGAACTCCGTCCCGACGATATTTATGTAAGAGTAACCGTGTTTGATAAGTCCGGCAAACCTGCTGATACCAACGCTTATTTTATGGAAGATATTTTATAAAGGAGACCTGTCTATGAGAACTTACTTATTGCCCGAAAAGGGGCAGTTTTATAAAGCAAACCTGCATTGTCACTCCACCATTTCCGACGGACAGTTAACTCCTGACGAAATCAAAGAAGCCTACAAACAGCGTGGCTACTCCGTAGTGGCATATACCGACCATAATATTTTAGTGCCTCATCCTGAACTGCAAAGTGACGATTTTGTGGCATTATACGGGATGGAATACTATTTTGACGAAGTGCTTCCCGGTCAGACCTGGGAGCAGTCCAGAACCACTCATTTGTGCCTGATTTCTCGGGATCCTGAAAATGTGATTCAGCCTTGTTTTTATCAGCCTAACTGGTTTTATGACAAACTGCTTGAAAAAAACGATCCCCGTTACAAAGTTACCTTAGATCCCACCGAACCCAATTACGAACGGGTATTTACTCCAGACGGTGTGAACGAGGTGATTAAAACCGCCCGTGATAAAGGCTTTTTTGTAACCTACAATCATCCCAAATGGTCCAAAGAAGGTTACGAAACCTATAGCAAATATAAAGGAATGCACGCCATTGAGATTTGTAACTACAACTCCTATGTGAAAGGCTTCCACGAGTACAATACCAAAGTATACGAAGAAAAACTGCATAACGGTGAAAAAATCTTCGGAATTTCTGCCGATGATAACCATAACTTTGCGCCTTTTGACAGTCCGGAAAGTGATTCCTTCGGTGCATTTACCATGATTAAAGCAGAAAACTTAGACTACCGTTCTATCACTGATGCCATGGTGAAAGGGCATTTCTATGCATCCATGGGGCCTGAAATCTACAGTATGTATCTGGAAGGTAACAAGCTTCATGTGAAGACCTCCGATGCGGCAATCATCAATTTTACCTCCGGCATCCGTCATTGCTATAATGAATACTGTCCGGAAGGCGGAACACTCAATGAAGTTATTTTTGATGTGTGGCCTCAGGATATTTTCTTCAGAGTAACCGTGTGTGACAAAGAGGGCAGACGCGCAACATCCAATGCCTACTTTGTGGAAGATTATGTGAAATAAACGGGGGATTATGATATGAAAAAATACTTATTGCCCGAAAACGGCACCTTTTATAAAGCAAACCTGCACTGCCATTCCACCGTGTCTGACGGGAGACTTTCTCCCGAAAAGATGAAGGAGGAATATCAGAAACGCGGTTATTCCGTCATCGCATATACCGACCATAAGGTTATGGTTCCTCATCCGTATTTAACCGATGAAAACTTCGTTGCCTTAACCGGTACCGAATATGATTTTGACAACGAAACAAAAGAAAATCCCTATCATGTGATTCCCGTTTGCCATATCTGCCTGATTGCATTGGATCCCGACAATGTGGTTCAACCCTGCTTTAGTCTCCCCAATGCAAACTATGATGAAATTATGGCGTTAAATGATCCCCGTTATCAGATTACTTATGATGAATCCGAACCCTTATGGACCAGAGAGTACACGGCGGAAAATATCAACAGCATTATGAAGCACGCCCGGGAAAAAGGATTTTTTGTGACCTATAACCATCCCACCTGGTCGCTGGAACGGTATGACATCTATAGCAAATACGAAGGAATGAATGCTATGGAAATCGTGAACTACGGCTGTGTGACTGAAGGCTACGACGAATATAATTCCGCCCAGTATGATGAAATGCTATCTGCCGGCAAAAAAATCTTCTGTATTGCAACCGATGACAATCACAATCATCATCCCTTTGACAGTCAGCGTTGTGATTCCTTTGGCGGCTTCACTATGATAAAAGCGGAAAAGCTGGAATACCGCGCAATTACCGATGCACTGGTAAAGGGAAATTTCTATGCCTCTATGGGCCCCGAAATTTATAGCTTATATATGGAAGGAAACAAGATTCACATTAAAACCTCCGATGCCAAACGAATTGTGTTTGCCACCGGTGTCCGCCATAGCTACACCGCATTTCCCACCGACGGTGACCACATCAACGAGGCAGAATTTGAAGTAAGCCCCAACGATATTTATGTTCGTGTTACCGTGTTTGGTATGGACGGAAAACCTGCAGATACCAACGCCTATTTTGTGGAGGATTTGTTAGGCGAATAATTTTTTGATAAGGTTTTTTCTCGCTTTTTAAAATGAACAAAAAAATTTTAAAAAATCCTAAAAAAAGCTTGACATTTTGATAAATTGATTGTATAATACTGTGGTAACCGCTCTGGAGTGGCATAAGAATTTTGCTTCGGCGAAATCACCATCGTCCGGGCGTGTCCTAAATAACCACCCGAAAGGGTGCAAAAAATTTAATTGGGAGGTACTTATTATGTACGCAGTTTTAAAAACCGGCGGTAAGCAGTACAAAGTAGCTGAAGGCGATGTAATCTACATCGAAAAGCTGGGCTTATCCGAAAACGAAACCTATACTTTCAACGAAGTATTGGCAATCGGCTCTGATGACGGCATCAAAGTTGGTGCTCCTTATGTAGAAGGTGCAACCGTAACCGCAAAAGCTTTAAAAGAAGGCAGAAGCAAAAAGATCATTGTTTACAAGTATAAACCGAAAAAAGGTTATCACAAAAAACAGGGTCACAGACAGGCTTATACCAAAGTTCAGATTGAAAAAATCAACGGTTAATTTTTATGATAAACATTGAGATTAGCAGGAACTATATCGGTAATATTTATCGGTTCACGGTAAACGGTCATTCCGACTATGAAGAAATCGGCAAGGATATTGTGTGTGCCAATGTGTCCACCGCAACCCAGTCCGTGATCTTAGGAATGTCTGAGTTACTCGGAATCCGCTTAAATATTGTAATCGACGATGGGCACTTAGAGTGCGGTATTCCTGAAATTTCCGATCAGTTAACTCTGGAAAAGGTAAACATTCTCTTAGAGACTATGGTTTTAACCTTACGCCAGGTGGAATCGGAATATTCTGATTATGTAAAAATGATTGAAGTGGAGGATTAGATGATGTTTAAAATTAATTTCCAGTTATTTGCTCATAAAAAAGGTGTAGGTAGCACCAAAAACGGCAGAGACAGTGAATCCAAAAGACTGGGTGCAAAAAGAGCAGACGGTCAGTTTGTTTTAGCTGGTAACATTCTGGTTAGACAGAGAGGTACCAAAATCAACCCCGGTGAAAATGTTGGGAAAGGCTCTGACGATACTTTATACGCATTAATCGACGGTAAAGTAAGATTTGAAACCAAAAGAGACAAAAAACAGGTTAGCGTATACGCTATCTAATTGAAAAATTGTTTCAAAAAAAGAGGTATCAGATTTGATACCTCTTTTTGTTTTATTTTTTTGTTCTTTTTTTCTATTATTTCTTTTCGTTTAGATTCATAAATTAATAACTTCTGAAAAGTCCGACGACCTTTCCCAAAATGGTGAGCTGCGTGGTAATGATGGGTTCCATAGTGTCATTTTCCGGCTGCAGACGGAAATAACCGTTTTCCTTGTAGAAGGTTTTTACCGTTACTTCATCGTTAATCATAGCAACCACCTTTTCGCCGTTTTCAGCGGTAGGCTGGCGGGCAACAATAATCAAATCACCGTTTAAAATACCGGCGTTAATCATACTTTCGCCCTGTACTCGTAACATGAACATTTCCTGGTTGGTTGCCATATCCATGGGAAGCGGGAAGGTTCTTTCAATATTTTCCACCGCTAAAATCGGGCTTCCTGCCGCAACTTTACCAACAAGGGGGACTTCCAAAATATCGGGGTTTTTGGAATCCTTCGGCACAAATTCGGTGACGGTGGCTTCCTTAACAACCGAAATCGCTCTGTTTTTGGCAGAGCTTTTGTTTAATACCCCTTTTTCTTCTAAATTTTTTAAATGGGTAAACACGGTGGCGGTGGAGCGAAGTCCAACCCCGATACAAATATCACGAACGGTGGGGGGGTACCCGTTTTTTTCCTGGAAATCATTAATGAAATCTAAAATCAGCTTTTGTTTTTTGGTTAATTCCATATCCATAAAGCGATGACTCCTTTTTTATATTTTGCAACAGTCTGCTCTTTTTATTACTAAAATACTGTTATTTCGAGCATTTTTGTGGTGCTTTTTTCAACTTGTATCTACATTATAACACAGGATTTCACATTTGTCAAACATTTGTTTGTAATTTTTTCAAAAAAAGTATTGACAAGAACAAATGTTTGTGTTACAATAACCTCAGAAAAGGAAAACAAATGTTTGCTTTTAGGAGGAAATACAGATGAGATTAACGAAAAAAGGAAAAAGATGTTTGCTTTTTGTTTTGGTAACGATTTTATTAACAACAGTTGTTGCAATGAATATTGGCGCATCTGCAAGTGAAGAAAATGTGCAGTACATTTCTCACATTGTGGAACCTAACGATACTTTATGGAGCATTGCAGAAGAATACGGCACCGACGGTGATATCCGCAAAACCATTTATGATATCAAGCGGTTGAATCAGTTAGAGGGTTCCGATTTGATAGTAGGCACCAGAATTTTAATTGCCGTTTCATAAAAGACAAACTATCACAAAGGAGCTGTGGCTTTTTGCCATAGCTCCTTTTAACATTCTAAAACGGTGATGTTTCGGTCCGTGGTAAGAAGTTTATTTACAATTTGTGTTTCGGTAACCGTTTTTAGAAGTTTTCCGTCTTGAAAGATATTGATGATATAATATTTTTCCCCGCAGAAATTTTTCAGCAGTTTCTTGGCAGGGTAGTCCCAACGAACGCCCAGATGCTCCACCGCTTGCACCGTTTGAAAGGCTCCGTTTTCATTGCGAAAAGCTTGGTTTTTTAGCTTTTTGTAGGTAAGTAAACGATTCCCTGAAAGCAGCGTGTAGCAGATAAAAATAAGCACGAGAAGTAACCCGAAACTGCCGTTTGTTTTTTCAATCAGAAACATCATTAAACATAGCATTGGAATCAGTAGACCCAAGCTAACAAATGCCATTCGTTTTTTTGCCTGTTCTTTGCCATATTTTTGCTCCATTTTAAGCAGCAGCACCCGTCCGCCGTCTAATGGCAGAATGGGGAGCAAATTGACCAGCCCGAGACTGATGTTTGCTAAAATCCACTGGGTATATATGAAGTTTTTTTGCCAAAAGTGTAAAAGGATAAAAAAGCCTGCAACAAGCAGATTTCCGATGGGAGCGGAAAGATAAACAACAGCATTTTTTGGCATTTGCCGATCTGTTTCGATCGAGATTCCAAATGGTTCTATTGTAATCTTTTGAACGGGAATCTGCTGCTTTGCAAGAAAGTATAAATGGATTCCTTCATGAAAAATAAGGGAAACATATGTAATCAGAAACGATGCGAAACTTCCTGTGTACCAGGATATGAAGGCTACCACAAAGAACAGAGGATTTACTGCAACATGCCTGATCATTTTGGTAAAAACAGCATCGGATTCATTCGTTTTTCACCTTTTCGGATTTCAAAATGAAGATGAGGTCCTGTGGTAGTGCCGGTGTTTCCTGCAACGGCAATAGGAGAACTTTTTTCTACTGTGGTTCCCTCTGTAACAGATACACTTTCCAGATGGGCGTAGCAGGTGGAAAAATTCCCGCTATGGGATAGAATCACATAATTGCCAAACCGTTCATCCACACCGATTTTAGAAACTGATCCCGAAGCTGCTGCTTTTACTTGGTTGTCGGTAGATATGTCTATATCCATACCGGTATGTAGTTCCGGCTGATTGGTCAACGGGTTGATTCTGTCGCCAAAAGGGGACGTAATTTCTCCCGAAATCGGCATCATAAAGTCAGGGTAGGTGAGGTGGGTTTGGTAGGATACCTGCACATCGGATAAAAAAGCACCAACATCCGCTTCTCCTCTTAAAAAATAGTCCAAATTTTTGTGAAAACTTTCGCTGCGAAACAGGCAAAATAATATGATAGCAAGAATCAGAAAAATCCAGAGACAACCACTTTTTCGTTTGGGTGTTTCTTTGGTTTTTTGTTTTGTTCGTTTCAATTTCAGGCTCCTTCCTTGTCCCTTTGGTTTATCATATGAAAAAAAATGAAAAAATATGTGCATTTTCTATGGACATTTTAAAAAAATGTGATACAATAGTATATTGAAAGACTATACTATTATATATAAGAAAAATTTTTTTATCAAAAAGGAGGGAGAAGCAGTGGACACAATCATTATAAAAACGGATCACTTAGAGGATGCGGCAAAACTGATTTGTCAGGGTGAAACGGTAGTGTTTCCCACAGAAACGGTGTACGGTCTCGGTGCCGATGCCACCAATCCTGATGCAGTGCTAAAAATATTTCAAGCAAAAAACCGCCCTGCGGACAATCCGTTGATTGTGCATGTTTCTTCTTTTTCCATGATTGAGGAGGTTACCTCCGATTTTAACGAAATGGCAAAAACAGTTGCCAAGCAGTTTATGCCAGGACCAATTACGTTGGTTTTGAAAAAAGCAGACCACATTCCTGATGCAGTGTCTGCAGGACTTTCCACTGTGGGTGTCCGCTTTCCGAAACACCCGATGGCAAGAGAACTGATCAAACTGGCAAAAACACCCATTGCAGCACCGTCTGCCAACATTTCAGGCACTGTTTCCGCAACCCGGTTTTCCGATGTTAAGCGGGAACTTTCCGGTCGGGTTGGTGGCATTATCCAAGGTGATGATTGTGAATTTGGAATCGAATCCACCGTGTTGGATGTCACAGGCGAGGTACCTGTGATTTTGCGGCCGGGAAGTATTACGTTGGAAATGCTTCAGGAAATTATTCCTGCAACCTGCCTGCATCCCTCTTTGGTGAAGGGCTGTGAGGAAAAACGCCCAGCCTCTCCCGGTATGAAATATACCCATTATTCTCCCAAAGCAGACGTTATTTTAGTGTATGGGGAAATGCCGAAAATTATCTCTTATTTTGGCAAAAACTTAACCGAAACAGAGTGTTTGTTTCTGTTTTTAGAGGAATATGATACTTTTCCCAAAAATAAAATGAGTATCGGCACAAAACACGATTTATCCCAGATGGCACATCTGATTTTTTCCAAGTTAAAACAAGCTGATTTAGAGGGTTATAAAACTATTTACATTCCTGCAGTGGAAGAAAAAGGAATCGGACTTTCTGTAATGAATCGCCTCAAAAAATCCAGCGGAGGGAAGGTGCTTTCTCTGTGATGAAGGTGACCGGTTTAACGCCCCAAAACGTGGAAGGTGTTTTCCAAATTGAGCAGGCCTGCTTTTCCACTCCCTGGAGTTTAGAATCTTTCAAAAACGATTTAACCAATGAAAATGCTGTTTATTTTTGTTTAGAAGAAGACGGCAAAGTAATCGGCTATGTGGGCATGTGGCAAAGCTTAGACGAAGGCAATATCAATAACATTGCCGTGTTGCAAGAGTATCGCAGAAAAGGATACGGCAAGCTGCTTTTAGAACATCTGATTGCATACGGCAAAGAACACAATCTTTCGTTTTTGACTTTAGAGGTCAGAGAATCCAATACGGGTGCCAGAGCACTTTATCAGTCTGTTGGCTTTTTGGAAGTGGGCAGACGGAACAAATATTATGAACGATGTGAGGACGCCATTTTAATGACGTTAACATTTTAAAACGAGGAAATCTTTATGGCAAAAATTCTTGCGATTGAAACCTCTTGCGACGAAACTGCAGCAGCAGTGGTACAAGACGGCAGAGAGGTGTTATCCAATATCATATTTTCTCAGGCAGATATGCATGCCCGTTTTGGCGGTGTTGTGCCGGAGATTGCATCCCGAAAACACATTGAAATTATTGATAAAGTGGTAGACGAAGCGCTGTCTTCTTCCAATAACACCTTTGATGATTTGAATGCCATCGCCGTGACCTCCTGTCCGGGCTTAGTGGGAGCACTTTTAACAGGTGTCTCCTATGCCAAAGCGTTAAGCTACGGACGAAAATTGCCTTTAATTTCTGTCCATCATATCAAAGGGCATATCGCTGCAAACTATTTGGAAGACAAAGACTTAAAACCGCCGTTTTTATGTTTGGTGGTTTCCGGTGGACATACTCAGATTGTGCATGTGAAGGATTATCTTTCCTTTGAAATTTTAGCCAAAACCCGTGACGATGCCATCGGCGAAGCTTATGACAAGGTGGCAAGAGTGTTGGGATTACCGTATCCCGGCGGTATGCGGGTAGACAAAATGGCACAAAAAGGAAATCCCGATAAAATCACTTTTACTAAACCAAAGTTGGGCGATACCGACGATTTTTCTTTTAGCGGTATAAAAACAGCGGTAAATTGTTATATTAAAAAAATCTTGACCAAGCCTGTCAACGAGTATGCAGATGATGAATTTTTAACGGTTGAAGGTTTTTCTGGTTTGGGATTAAAGGTACAAGAGGGCGGCATTACCAAAAACGATGTGGCAGCATCTTTTTCCAAAACTGTGACCAAAATGCTTTTGGATCCTTTCTTTAAACTGGCAAAAGAAAAAAATATCAAAACCGTTTGTATGGCAGGTGGCGTCAGTGCCAACTCTTTCCTTCGTAAAGAGTTTTTTGCCCGTGGAGAAAAATTGGGATTAAAAACCGTTTGTCCCCATATTTCTCTTTGTGGTGACAACGCTGCAATGATTGGAAGTTTTGCTTATTTTAAATACGAACAGAAGCTGTTTTCCGACAGTTCTCTCAATGCCATTCCCTACATCACCATTGAGGAGGAATACAGATGAGTGAGAATACCGCATCCATCAGAAAAATACAAAAAAATGCAGATATCTATTTGTTACCTGCAGATAAATTTAAAACCTTTTCCGTAAGTTTTCACTTTTTTACCGAGCTTCGGGAGGACTGCGTTACCAAAAATGCGCTGTTTCCCTTTCTGTTAAAGCTTGGTAGCAAAAACTTTCCCGATATGTTATCGGTCAATAAACGACTCCAGGAATTATACGGCGGTGTGTTTGAATGCCGTGTGGCAAAACGTGGTGACCGGCATATGTTAAGCTTTGTGTTTGAGTTTCTGCGTCCCGAATACTCCGATGGTGAACAACTGGAAAATTCCTTATCCTTTATGAAGGAGATGCTTACCAATCCCTTAGTGATTGACGGAGGATTTTCTGAGGAATTTGTTAACCGTGAAAAAGAAAACCTTACCGACTATATTAACGGTATCATCAACGATAAACGAGAATACACCACGCTGCGTCTGGTGGAGGAAATGTTTTCGGGCGACAGCTATGCATTATATGAATATGGCAAGGTTTCCGATTTAGCCAACATTTCTGCCAAAGACTTGTACGATTGTTATTGTGATATTCTAAAGACTGCCCCCTTAATGATTTTCATTTCGGGGAATTTGGAAGAGAAACGGTTTTTAGATACCTTCTCTGTTCTTTTGGAACAGGAAAGAAAACCTCTTGCTGACAACAAAATTTATGATAGAAATCTTCCTTCCCCCAAAAAAGTGGAAGAAAACGAAAATCTGGTGCAGGGGAAATTTGCCCTTGGCTTTCAGACAGGTATTTTGCCGGACAGCGAGGACTACTATGCTTTGAATCTTTTAAACAGTGTGTTTGGCTCCGGTCCTCATTCCAAGCTCTTTATGAATGTGAGAGAAAAAATGTCTCTTTGCTATTATGTGTATTCCCGTTTAAACCGTATGAAGGGGACCATGCAAGTTGGCATCGGCACAGATAAAGAAAACTTCAAAAAAGCTTATGATGCGATTTTAGAGCAGTTGGAATTATGCAAAAAAGGCGAAATTTCTGAAGAAGAAATTGCTTTTTCCAAAAAATTTATTGTTGGTATTTTAAAGCAAACTGCCGACAATCAGCATAATATTGCAGATTTTTATATGACAGGAATCTTAGCGGGACGGGTGCTCTCTCCCGAAGAATATATCAAAAAAATTGAGTCTCTTACCAAAGAGGACTTGGTACGGGTGGCGCAGAATATCACCCTGCAAACCGAATACTATTTATCGTAGAAAGGAGGAATCAGTTTGCAATTTCAAAAACGTGTGGAAGAAAAATTAGGGGAAACTCTTTATTTTGGCACGCATGAAAGCGGTCTGGACGTGTTCGTGCTTCCCAAACAAGGATTTTCCAAGAAATATGCCATTTATTCCGTGAAATACGGCTCTATTGATACCTCCTATACGGTCGGTGGAAAGCTGGTCAACGATCCGATGGGGATTGCACATTTTTTAGAGCATAAGCTCTTTGAGTTGCCTGGCGGCGGAAATGCGTTTGATTTGTTTTCCAAAACCGGAGGCAATGCCAATGCATTTACCTCTCACGATATGACCGGTTACCTTTTTTCCTGCAGTGATCATTTTAACGAAAACTTAGACATCCTGCTTTCTTATGTCAACGATCCTTACTTCACCGTGGAAAACGTGGCAAAAGAGCAGGGAATTATCGCTCAGGAAATCAAAATGTATGACGATGATCCCGAGTGGAGATTGTTTAACAATGCGTTAGAAGCCTTATATCACAATAACCCGGTGAGAAACGATATTGCAGGTACGGTGGAATCCATTGCACAGATTGATAAGGATTTATTGTATCAGATTTATAACACCTTCTATCATCCCGAAAATATGGTGCTTTTTGTGGCAGGAGATGTGGATTTGGAGGACGTTTCCCGCTTGGTGGATAAAAATGTGAAGAAAAGAGAAACGCCCTTTCAGGTGGAAAGAACTGCATATCCCGAACCTGATTGTGTGAAGCAGAAACGGATTCAAAAAGAAATGAGCGTGTCAAAACCCAGCTTCATTTTAGGATTTAAAGAAAACCATGTGGGGATTTTTGGAAAAGAACTGCTCCGGAAAAATATGGAAACAAGTCTGATTTTAAAGATGCTCTTTTCCCAGTCTGCACCTCTTTATAACGAGCTTTATCAGAAAGGCTTAATCAATGATACGTTCGGCTTTGATTGTATTAGCGGCGATCATTATTTTGCCACCTTGTTAAACGGAGAAGCAAACGATATTGATGCAACCGCCGATGCTATTTTAAAAGGCATTGAAAGAGCAAAGCAGGAAGGCTTTTTAAAAGAAGATGTAGAACGTTACAAAAAGGCGGCAATGGGCAGACAAATCCGCGTCTACGATTCTCTGGAATCGGTTGCCAATAACTTTTCTTCCAACTATTTTTACGGCATTGATGCCTTTGACTTCTTAGAAATCTATCCCACGATTACGGAAGAAAGTTTGCTTTCCCGTATGAAAGAAATTTTTAATGAACACTATGCGATTTCCGAAATGTATCCTATTTCAAAATAGAACCAATCATTGCTAACAAAGGAGAAAATGCACGATGAGTATTATTGAATTTCCAAATCTGGGATTACAGTTCTCAGTGAATAAAATTGCCTTTTCCATCGGTTCTGTAGATGTGCATTGGTATGCGCTGATTATTTTAACCGGTGTTGTTTTAGGATTTTTATATGCCACGCTGTTTGCAAAACGTGAAAAACTGGATACCGATTGTTTATATGATGTGCTTCTTTGGGGATTGCCCAGTGCCATCATTGCAGCAAGAGCTTATTATGTGATTTTTAATTTCTCTCATTTTCAGGATAATTTGTGGTCAATTTTTTATATCTGGGAAGGCGGAATTGCTATTTACGGCGCTGTTATCGGTGCGGCAATTTCCACCTACATATATGCCAGAGCGAAAAAACTTTCTGTGTTGCAGTTATTTGATATGGGAGCCTTTGGCTTAATCGTTGGCCAGGCAATCGGCAGATGGGGCAATTTTGTGAACGAAGAAGCGTTTGGCTGCGCTACCGATTCCTTATTTGCAATGTCCAGCAAGTCGATTCGTGTGGAATTGATCCGTCAGGGGCAGTTGGATGTGTTGAGCCCCTTTGCCAATATGATGGGAGCACACCCCACCTTCCTTTATGAATCTGTGTGGAATTTATTGGGAGCAATCCTCCTTGGCGTTTTTCACCGCTACAAAAAACATCACGGACAGATTTTCTTTTTGTATCTTGCCTGGTACGGAATCGGCAGATTCTTTATTGAAGGTCTCAGAATGGACAGCTTATATTGCGGTCCGATCCGTGTTTCTCAGTTAGTTGGATTGGTGACTGCCGTGGTTGGCATTGTAATGCTTGTGTATTACTTTAAAAAACCGGCAACCTTTCCTGTGAAGCCGGTTTGCGAGGATGAACAAAACTAATCCCATCACCAAAAAAAGGAGATACTCTATTCTATGCTGCACATATCAGAAAACGCACCCTATGCGATCTGGCTGAATCAGATGCTGGGATACGGCAATCAATGCACCAAACAACTGGTAACGCAATTTGGTTCCCCAAAAGCAGTATTTGATTTAACCTCAGATCAGATTGAAAACATTACATTTTTAAACAAAAAGCAGAAAACCACACTTCATAATAAAAATTTAGAATATGCTTATTCGGTGATTGAAACCTGTAAGGAAAAACGGATTTGTGTGTATTGTTTCGGTGACGAAGACTATCCGGACTGTTTGTCGGTAATTTATGCACCGCCCATGGTACTATACGAAAAAGGAAAACATTTTGATTACGACAAAATTCCTGCCTTTGCGATTGTGGGTACCCGTTCTTTAACGGAATACGGTAGACGCACCGCTTTTGATTTCGCCAAAGATTTGGCTCGCAGCGGGTTACTTGTGGTCAGCGGTATGGCAGACGGTTGTGACGCTCAGGCGCATTTGGGAGCTTTAAAAGCAGGCAAACCCACCGTTGCCGTGTTGGGTACGGGTGTGGATGTGATTTATCCGAAAGTGAACACGGAATTATATGAATATATTGTGGATTACGGTACCGTTTTAAGTGAGTATCCGCCCGGAACCAAAGCGACTCACTATGCATTCCCACAAAGAAACCGTATTATCAGTGCTATTTCTATGGGAACGCTGGTAGTAGAAGGGGATTTGGGTAGCGGTTCTCTGTATACAGCAGATCACGCTAACAATCAGGGAAAAGATGTCTTTGTGATCCCGAATAACATTTATGCGGAAACCAGCCGTGGAACCAATCAGCTATTAAAGGAATTTGCCTTGATGGCAACTTGTCCTTCCGATATTGTGGAACGCTATGTGGACCGTTTTCCTGAATATTTGTATCAGGAAGTTAAGAAGCATAAGGTTCCGCATGAAGTATACTTAGAATCACTAAAAAACCTTACTGATGAACAGAAGCAGGTTGTGGCAGAACTTTCCGAAAAACCAAAATACATTGATGAAATTGTCCGAAGAACCGGTATGCCGGCAGGAAAGGTAAACGGTATTCTGACTCTTTTGATGTTAAATGATATTGTTTACATGGTACCCGGAAATTCTTACGCACTGAAACTTTAGAAACCAAAAAAGGAGAATCAAAATACATGGCACAGAACTTAATCATTGTGGAATCCCCTGCCAAGGCAAAAACCATTGAAAAATACCTTGGCGGTGAATATGAGGTTATTGCTTCCATGGGGCATTTAAGAGATTTGCCCAAGAAAACCATGGGGGTAGATATCGAAAACAATTTTACACCAAAATATCAGATTATGCCCGAACGTAAGGATTTGGTGAAAAAACTCAGTCAGCTTGCAAAATCAGCTGACCGTGTTTATCTCGCAACTGACCCTGACCGTGAAGGGGAAGCAATCAGCTGGCATATTGCCAATTTACTGAATATCGACGAAAAAGAACCTTGCCGTGTGACCTTTAACGAAATTACCAAAAGTGCGGTAACCGAAGCAATGAAGTCTCCCCGTGCCATTGATTTAGACTTAGTGGATGCTCAGCAGGCACGTCGTATTTTGGATCGAATCGTAGGCTATAAATTAAGTCCATTCCTCTGGAAAAAAATCAGAAAAGGATTATCTGCAGGTCGTGTGCAGTCTGTAACGGTTCGCATGATTTGTGACCGTGAGGATGAAATCAGCAAATTCGTTCCCGAAGAATACTGGACCATGGATGCAGAATTTTTAACTGCTGATAAGAAAAAAATGGTTTCCCGTTTGTACGGTAAAAACGGCAAAAAATTTGAGATTAAAAATGCGGAAGTTGCATCTTTAGTGGCAACTGAATTGAAAGCATCCGACATTACCGTCAAGAGTGTGAAAAAAACTGTGAAAAAACGGTATGCATTTCCGCCATACAGTACCAGTACTTTGCAGCAGGATGCTTCCCGTAAACTGAATTTTACTTCCCGTAAAACCATGTCTGTTGCCCAGACCTTATACGAAGGGGTAGAAGTTGCAGGAAAAGGGTTGCTTGGTTTAATCACTTACATGAGAACCGACAGCTTGCGGGTATCTCAGGATGCCATTGCTGCTGCCAAAGATTACACCTTAAAAAATATCGGCAAAGAATACTATCCCGATAAACCCAATGTGTATAAGAAAAAAGGTGCTAATACTCAGGATGCTCACGAAGCAATCCGTCCCACCTATATTGATTTAGAACCCGATCAGATTAAATCTTCTCTTTCAAACGATCAGTATAAACTCTATAAACTCATCTGGAACCGTTTCTTGTCTTCTCAGTTAAAACCTGCGTTATTTGACGTAATTACTGTGGAAGTGGAAGCAAACGGTGAAAGTAGTGTATATAATTTCCGTTCTTCTGCCCAAAATATGACCTTCGACGGTTGCATGAAGTTCTATCTTGCTCCCGATGAAGAGGAAGACGACAAGGTGAAAATTCCTCCTGTGAAGGATGGCGACTCCCTAACTTTATCCAAGCTGAAGGATAAACAGAATTTCACCACCCCTCCTGCCCGTTACACCGAAGCAAGCTTAATTAAAGCACTGGAAGAAAAGGGCATCGGTCGTCCGTCTACCTATGCTCCCACCATTTACACCGTATTAAGCCGTGAATATATTGAAAAAGAAGGGAAAGCTTTAAAACCCACTTCTTTGGGTGCTTTGGTCACGGATGTCATGAAGAAAAGCTTTGCCAACATTGTGGACGAAAAGTTTACTGCAACCATGGAAGAAGAATTGGACGGTATCGAATCCGGCAAATACTGGAAGGATGTTTTGGGAGCGTTCTATGAAGACTTCCAGAAAGAGCTTTCTCAGGCAGATCAGACTGTGGAAAAAACTCCCGAGGTTACCGATGTGCTTTGTGATAAATGCGGTGCCAATATGGTGATTAAAAGCGGTAAATTCGGCAAGTTCTTAGCTTGTCCCAACTATCCGGAATGCAAAACCACCAAGCCTTTAATTAAGGAAATTGAAAACATTCCCTGTCCCAAATGCGGTAACAAGCTTTTGGAACGAAAATCCCGTACCGGCAAAATCTTCTATGGCTGCGAAAAGTATCCGGAATGTGATTTTGCATCCTGGGATAAACCCACCGGTAAAACCTGCGAAAAATGCGGCAGCTATATGGTAGTGAAAAAATATCAGCGTGGCGGAAAAGAGTATTGTTCCAACGAAGCTTGTGAACTGAGTGCTCCCAAACCTAAAACCAAAACTGCAAAAACTACCAAAGATACCAAAACAACGAAGGAAACGAAAAAAACTGCAACCAAAAAAACCACCCGTAAAAAGGCGGAAAAGGAATAAATTATGAACCAAACCATTCATATTGTTGGCGGTGGGCTGGCGGGTG
Organism: Clostridia bacterium; assembly: GCA_045541975.1. Taxonomy (GTDB): domain Bacteria; phylum Bacillota; class Clostridia; order UMGS1840; family UMGS1840; genus SIG452. Next base: position 50,702 of record JAZQKB010000022.1, read on the forward strand.
TGGAAGCAGCCTATGTCATCGCCAACTTAGGCGGATTTGTGAAGCTTTATGAAATGAAGCCTCATAAAAAATCACCTGCCCATCATAGCGACAATTTAGCAGAGCTTGTCTGCTCCAATTCATTAAAAGGGAACCGTATTTCCAATGCTTGCGGACTGCTCAAAGAAGAACTTCGTCTGCTGGGTTCTCTTTGTATGAAAAGTGCAGAATTATCCCGTGTTCCTGCAGGAGACGCCTTAGCAGTGGACCGTGATAAATTTTCGGCTTACATTACCGAAACGATCCAAAATCATCCCAATATCGAGGTGATTTCCGAAGAAGTGACCGAAATTCCGGATGGTATCTGTATCTTGGCAACAGGTCCTCTGACCTCGGAACCTTTGGCAAAGGAAATTGCCAAACTTTTGGGTGAAGAAAGTCTGTACTTTTTTGATGCGGCAGCACCTGTGGTGGCAAAAGACAGCATTGATATGTCTGTTTGCTATAAAATGGCACGTTACGGAAAAGGTACTGCCGATTATATCAACTGTCCTTTTACCAAAGAGCAGTATGATGCTTTTTATGAAGAGCTAATCCATGCCAAACTTGCGCCTCTGCATTTGGAGGAAGAACAGAAAATCAAGGTATTTGAAGGTTGTATGCCCATTGAAGTAATGGCAAAACGAGGTGAAAAAACCTTACTGTTTGGCCCCATGAAGCCGGTTGGCTTACCTGATCCCGAAACGGGCAAAGAATACCATGCGGTGGTTCAGCTTCGTCAGGAAAATGCAGAGGACACCTTGTATAACTTGGTCGGTTTTCAGACCAATTTAACCTTCCCTGAGCAAAAACGGGTATTTTCTATGATTCCCGGCTTAGCCAATGCTGAATTTTTACGTTACGGTGTGATGCACCGCAATACCTACATTAATGCCCCAAAAAATCTTAAGCCTACCAATCAGCTGAAAAAACATCCTCATCTGTTTTTAGCAGGGCAGATGACCGGGGTGGAAGGCTATGTGGAATCCATGGCATCGGGCCTTTTGGCAGGGGTGAATGCTTACTTATATGCCAACGGACAAGAACCCCTTGTGTTCCCGAAAGAAACGGCACTTGGCTCTTTATTAGGCTATATTACCGATGAAACCATCGAAAATTTCCAACCTATGAATATGAATTTTGGCATCTTACCGAAATTAAACGAACGAATCAAATCCAAGCAGGAGCGTTACGAAAAAATTGCTACGATTGCTTTGGAAAACATGAAAGAATTTATCTCTCATAACAAAATCTTACGAGGAGAACCGTAAATGGCAACACAAAACTTACAGAACCGTCTGGACGAAATCTTATGCGAGGTGGAAAAACCTGCCCGCTATGCCGGTGGAGAATACAACAGTGTTGTGAAAGACTGGGATCAGACCGATTTGCATTTCACTTTCTGTTTTCCCGATTTGTATGAAATCGGCATGTCACATCTGGGCATAAAAATTTTATACGACATCTTAAACCGTCGGGACGATATCTGGGCAGAGCGTTCCTTTATGGTTGCTCAGGACATGGAAGATAAACTAAAAGAAAAGGGGATTCCGCTCTATTCGTTGGAAAGCAAAATGCCCTTAAAAAAACACGATATTATCGGTTTTACCTTGCAGTATGAACTGTCTTATTCTTCCATTTTGTCCATGCTTTCCTTAGCGGAAATTCCGCTGTTGGCAAAAGACCGTGATGATACTTATCCGTTGGTCTGCGCAGGCGGCCCCTGTGCCTTTAATCCCGAGCCGTTAGCCGATTTTATCGACTTCTTCATGATTGGCGAAGGAGAAGATGTCATCGTAAAAGTGTCTGACATCGTGTTAGCCGGCAAGAAAAACGGTTCTTCCAAAGCAGATATTTTAAAAGAACTTGCAACCTTGCAGGGCGTGTATGTTCCTTCTTTGGTGGAAGTGACTTATCACGATGACGGCACCGTGGCATCCATTTCTAAAACCGTGGAAAAAACGGTGATTGAAAATTTGTCTGATGCCATTTTCCCCACAAAACTGGTAGTCCCCTTTGTGGAAGCGGTACACGATCGAATCACGTTAGAAGTGATGCGTGGATGTATGCGAGGATGCCGATTCTGTCAGGCAGGCTATATTTATCGTCCCAAACGGGAAAAAGATGCAGACAAGCTGTCTGAGATTGCAAAATTATCTTTTTGCAACACCGGTTACGAAGAAATTTCGTTGTCTTCGCTCTCCACCAGTGATTATTTGCAATTAAAAGATTTAAAATCGAAATTAAATGAATTTACCAAAGAAAAAATGATTAATTTGGCTTTGCCCTCTCTTCGTATTGATAATTTTCACGAAGAAGCGCTGGAAAGCTTATCTGAAGTGCGAAAAAGCTCTCTCACCTTTGCACCTGAAGCAGGAACTCAGCGAATGAGAGACATTATCAACAAAAATATTTCTGAAGAAACTATTTTAAACACCATGCAGTTTGCCTACGAAAACGGATGGTCCACCGTAAAACTGTATTTTATGATTGGTCTTCCTTTTGAAACCGACGAAGATGTTTTGGGCATTTGCGAATTGGTGAAAAAAATTGAATCCCTTTATTACAGTGTTCCCAAGGAACAGCGAGGCAAACGCTTTGGTATTACCGTTTCGGTGTCTACCTTTGTGCCAAAACCGCATACACCGTTCCAGTGGGCGCCTCAGGATTCTTTTGAAACCATTTTACACAAACAGAATTTGTTAAAAGAGAATTTGCGTTCCAAAAATATCCGCTTAAACTGGCATGATGCTGAGACCTCCGTTTTAGAGGCTGTGTTTGCCCGTGGCGACCGCCGACTGGGCAAGGTGCTGTTAGAAGCTCATCAGTTGGGCTGTAAACTGGATGGCTGGAACGAATACTTCTCCTTTGAAACTTGGCAAAAAGCATTCCAAAATGCCAATGTGGATATGACCTTCTACAGTGAACGGGAACGTTCTTTGGAGGAAGTATTACCCTGGGATGTAACCTTCTGCGGCGTAACCAAAGATTTTTTCAAACGGGAACTGTTATTGGCAAAAGAAACTCTTACCACGCCCAACTGTCAGGACAAATGTGCAGGCTGCGGCGCCAACCGTTATCAGTGTGACAGTATATGTCATAATAGAGGTTAGCAAAAAGATGAAAAAACTGATTATTGAAACCGAAAAATTAGCGGAAAACGTGAAAAATATCAAAGCATTCTGCAAAGATAACACCATTTTCGCAGTGGTCAAAGGGGACGGTTACGGTCTGTCCTTGCTTGCTTATGCCAATTTTTTAAGAGAGCAGGGAATTGCCCATTTTGCCGTTTCCGAATCCCAAGAAGCGATTGCTTTAAAAAGTGACGAACGGTTTTCGGATGCTATTGTTTTACTGTTAACACCCGAAAACAATCCCGAATTGGTGAAAGAGTTACTCCAAAAAGGTGTTACCTTAACAGTGGGGGCCATCTCTCATCTGGAGCTGATAGAAAAAGTTGCCAAAGAACTGGAAGTTGCACCTTCGGTACATTTAAAGGTGGACACAGGCTTTGGTCGGTTCGGTTTTTCTTATCGGAATGAGCAGGATATTATTGCCGCAGTGGACAAGCATTTAAAAACCGTCAAGTTTACAGGGATTTTTACCCATTATTCCTGTTCTTTTGAACCAAAATACAAAATCACAAAAACCCAGGATGAACGCTTTGATTGTATCTTAGCAAAACTTCGTGCAACCTATCCTGGTTTCTTAGAAAATTTACTCATTCACAGTGCCAATTCCTGCGGTGCGCTTTTATATCCCAACAAAAACCGCAATGCTGTTCGGATTGGTTCTGCCTTTTTGGGACGTTTGCCTATGAAGTCTCCCGTGAAACTCCATCGGATTGCCTATTTAGAGGTGCGGGTACTGGATGTAAATTCCTTGCAAAAAGGCGATAATGTTGCTTACGGAAATACCTACAAAGCGAAAGCAAATATGAATACCGCCGTGATCGGAATCGGCTACAAAGACGGTTTCTTTACCACCAAGCAAAACGATGCTTATCGGTTCATTGATGTGCTTCGTTATCTGTATACCGATTTTCGATCAATTGGGAAAAAACAGTATTTGTATCAAGGTAAATACGAAATTTTAGGTCGGGTAGGAATGTATTGCGCAATCGTAAAAAATGACGGCAGTCTTCATGTGGGGGATCTTGTAAAAGCGGACTGTAATCCCTTGTTTATTGATTCTGCAATTTGTCGGGAATACCGTTAAACACGGAAAGGAGAGCATCAAATGGAATATGTTCTTTTAGCATTATCTATCGTGATTTTAGTGCTTTTGATTGTGCTGTTGGCCGGCAAAAACAATCAGAATGACTTTAGTAATCTCCGTATGGAATTAACCAATCAGCTGAAAAATATGTCCGATTTGTTAAATGAGTCCCAAAAGCAAGGCTCCGAGCATCAGGACGCCAGAATCAAAGATTTAAACAACCGCTTTGAATCTTTTCAGAAAGATGTTTCCGAGCGGCTGAAATCCTCCGAAGAACGGTTGAACCAGTTTTCTTTAAATAATGAGAAAAAACTGGAGCAGATTCGGGAAACGGTGGAAAACAAACTGACAAAAATTCAGGAAGACAACAATAAAAAACTGGAAAAAATGCGGGAAACCGTGGACGAAAAACTGCAAAAAACCTTAGAAGACAGAATCGGAAAATCCTTCCAATTAGTTTCCGAGCGGTTGGAAGAAGTGTATAAAGGTTTAGGAGAAATGAAAACCTTAGCATCCGGTGTGGGTGACTTAAAAAAAGTGCTTTCCAATGTGAAAACCCGTGGAATTTTAGGGGAAATTCAGCTTGGTGCCATTTTGGAACAGATGTTTTCACCTGACCAGTACGAGCAGAATGTGGCGGTGAAGCCGGGAAGTGCAAACGTGGTGGAATTTGCCATCCGTCTACCCGGTGACGGCGAAGAACCCTTGTATCTTCCCATTGATGCCAAATTCCCTGTGGATGCCTATACTCAGTTAACCGATGCCTACGATACTGGTGATGTTGCGCAGATTGAAGCGGCAAAAACCGCTTTGGACCGCCGTATCAAGCAGTTTGCAAAAGATATCAGCGAAAAATACATATCACCGCCGGAAACCACCGATTTTGCGATTATGTTTTTGCCGGTGGAAGGTCTTTATGCCGAGGTGGTGCGTCACGGATTAGTGGAAGTGTTGCAGCGTGATTATAAAATTAATTTAGCAGGACCTACCACCATCTGTGCATTTCTGCAAAGCTTACAAATGGGCTTTAAAACACTTGCGATTCAAAAACGTTCCAGCGAAGTGTGGAATGTGCTGGGTGCCGTAAAATCCGAATTTCAAAAATTTTCCGATGTGATAAAATCTGCGCAGCAACGTCTGGATCAGGCTCACGGAGAATTGGAAAAACTGGTAGGAGTACGAACCCGTGCCATCGTGCGAAAATTAAACAGCGTTTCCTCTTTATCCGAAGAAGAAACCAAAAAGATTTTGCCCGATGTTTCTGATGTGTTAGATACAAGCGATCCCGTTGAATAAAGAGAAGGTGCTGTTATGAAATTTAATCCGAATCTCAATTTGTCTATGCTTACCGACTTTTATGAATTTACCATGTCCAACGGTTACTTTAAAAACGGTATGAAGGATACCGAGGTAGCTTTTGATTTGTTTTTCAGAAAAGTCCCAAACGATGGAGGCTATGCCATTATGGCAGGTCTTGAGCAGATGATTGAATACATCAACAATCTGCATTTTTCCAAAGAGGATGTGGAATATCTTCGTGGAAAGGGCATTTTTTCCGAAGAGTTTTTAGAGTATCTTTCAAACTTTTCTTTTTCCTGTTCTGTGTGGGCAATTCCTGAAGGAACCCCCATTTTTCCCATGGAGCCTGTTGTAAGTGTTCGTGGCCCCGTAATTGAAGCACAGTTGATGGAGACCATGCTCTTGCTTACCGTAAACCATCAGTCTTTGATTGCTACCAAGGCAAACCGTATTGTGCAGGCATCCGAAGGCAGAGCTGTAATGGAATTTGGCTCCCGCCGTGCCCAGGGGTATGACGGTGCGATTTACGGTGCCAGAGCAGCCTATATTGGCGGCTGTGCCGGAACTGCCTGCACCGTTACCGATCAGCTCTTTGATATTCCTGCCTTGGGTACCATGGCGCACAGCTGGGTGCAGATGTTTGATACTGAGCTGGAAGCTTTTCAAACTTATGCAAGCTGTTATCCTCATGATTGCACACTGTTAGTAGATACCTACAATGTGTTAAAGTCTGGGATTCCCAATGCAATTAAAGCCTTTGATACCGAAGTGGTTCCCAGAGGATTTCGTCCCAAAGGAATCCGGATTGACAGCGGTGATATTACCTACTTATCCAAAAAAGCAAGAAAAATGCTGGATGAGGCCGGGTATCCCGATGTGAAAATTGTGGCATCTAACTCATTGGATGAATACATCATTCGTGATATGTTAAATCAGGGTGCCAAGGTGGATACCTTTGGCGTTGGGGAACGGCTCATCACTTCCAAATCCGAACCGGTATTTGGCGGTGTGTATAAATTGGTTTCCGTTTTCCGTGACGGGGAAGAAATCCCTAAAATCAAACTGTCGGAAAACGTGTCTAAAATTACCATTCCCGGTTTTAAGAGTCTGTATCGACTGTATTCCAACGAAACGGGAAAAGCAATTGCTGACGTGATTACAAAATATGACGAAACTTTTGACGGTATCACTGAGTATGAACTTTTCCATCCTCAGTTTACTTGGAAGAGAAAAACGGTGACGAACTTTACCGCAAGAAAATTACTGATTCCCATTTTTGAAAACGGGAAACAGGTGTATACCTCTCCTTCCTTAAAAGAATTAAAGGATTACTGCGAAAAAGAGGTTGCCACCTTGTGGGATGAAGTCACCCGATTTGAAAATCCGCATACCTACTATGTGGATTTGTCTCCCGATTTATGGCAGATTCGGGATAACATGCTCCAGCAGCACCATGAATAATTTTCATCAGTTGAGCATATTTTTAGCATAAAATCGGAAAAATCTGCCGAACTTTTTTGCATTTTTGCAGAAGATTTCACAGCAAAATCTGTTTATGCTATCATAATCTACTGGTGAAAGGAGGGAAAACATGGAGCAGATTATTTTCCATCAAAATCTGATGTATTTTATTCGCTTGTTGGTTGCCGGTTTATGTGGTGTAATCATTGGTTTTGAACGAACAAACCGTGCGAAGGAAGCCGGTCTTAGAACGCACTGTATTGTTGCGATTGCATCCTGTCTTATGATGCTGGTTTCGATATACGGATTTATGAATATCGAAGGTATTACCAACCGTGATCCTGCCCGTATTGCGGCGCAGATTGTCAGTGGTATCGGTTTCTTGGGTGCTGGTATGGTGTTTGTGAAACATCAGATGATCAGCGGTCTTACCACGGCTGCCGGTATTTGGGCAACTGCGGGTATCGGTATGGCAATCGGTTGCGGTATGTATGTGGTGGGCGTTTTAGGAACAGTGCTGATTTTATTGGCACAAACGGTGCTACATTTTCGTACCAAATTTACCGCAAAACGGAAAAGCAAAATTCTTACAGTCAAGAGTATTGAAAATGCGGATGTGATTAAAGAACGGTTTGCGGAAAACAAAATCACAGTGTTTGATACCAATATTGTAAAGAAAAACGGAATGTTTACCTATGTGTTTTACATAGAAATTCCACACGATTTAAACGAAGAAGAATTTCTTCGTTCCATTCCGTATGACTGTGGCTTAAAAAGCGAAATATAATTCATTGAAAAAAGGAACTGCTCCCGAGGGATGCAGTTCCTTTTTTCTTAAGAGAGGATTTAAAAAATTGAGATAGAAATGGCTTGTTTTTTGAGAACAGTCAGGATTGTGTTACCAGGGCTTCCTTAGATTCCTTAATGGCAACATCCAGCCGTTTTTTTGCCAGGTTTAAATTCATAATGGCGATATCAATATATTCATCCCGGGTAACTTCGTTAAATTTACTCCAGGCAATGGCAACCTCCTGCTTTGCTTCCATCACTGCGTCATAGGAGGGGTTTTCTTCCGGCTTTTGAAATAACGATGCAATTTTTTTAAATAAGTTTTCCATTCGGGTTCCGCCTTTCTCACAGTTTTTCTATCCAAAGTATATTCCATTTTTATGAAAAATATACCTGTTACACAGTTTTTTCATTAGCTGCTACCAGATAATTTTCATGTTCGCTAAGATGCTGTTCCCAAAGCGTTGCAAGGGTGGGATCTTTTGTTTCCAGTTCTTCAAATTCGGAGGTCATCATGTATTTGGTATGTTCTTCCATATGAATTTCGTGATGATCTCTTGCTTTGACGGGGCATGGAATTTTTTCACGCATTTTCAGATTTTCCCGGGCGGCTTTTGTAGCGTGAAGGGTTTCGGATTCCATTTTGTTTTCCCAGTCTCCCATTTTCAGCATAGAAAGAATTTTAGATTTGGCACAAGGGGTAATTCTACCGGTTTTAGGATCGGTAAAAAGTCCCATAGCATAGAGTTCCCGAATCAACTCACGTTTTACCGCCAGAGAGTTTTCAATCTCGTTTTGTGTGGTTAATTCTAACTGTTCGGGAAGCAGATTTGTCTGGCTCCAACGAATCAGAGCATTATCGGTGTCGTCACCGCCTAAATGAAGCATTCTTTCAAATAACGCAAACTGACGGTATAATCGCAACCACTGTTTTGCCACCTCCAACACGGCGTTTCGGATATTTTCCGCACTGACAGCCAGACGGTTATCATCCTGCTGGGATAAAATGCTCAATGCCGTTCCCGAGGTTACATTAGCGGGTGCTGAAGAATAGCGTGACAGCTCCGAAATGCCGGAAATGGAAACAAACGCTTCTTCCAGACGGTCCTGTTTGGATAAAAAGCTGTAGGGAAGGGCAGGCGTATCCATAAAGCGGGGCGGTTCGCTGCCTCGCAAATACACAATAGGCATTCCGGGTGGCATTCCATAGTATTCCAAGCTATCTACATCTACGCTGCCGTCTTCAATTACGGGGATTCCCAAAGCGGCACGGTTTAAGTATTCGTTGATGCGGTTCTGAATAGCGTTGTAGTCTCTTTGGATGGGAATTAAGCGTTCAATGATACTGGTTCCGAAAAAACAACCGGGACGGGATACAGATACCTGCTTCACAAAGGGATACCCTCTGGTGCGATACTTGGCATTTAAGTAAGGGAGAGGTCCTTCGTACAGTAGCACTTCGTTATAGTATGCCACAATCAGCAGACGACCGTCAGGATGTTTTTTCGTGGGTTTTTCATAGTATTCCAGCACAATGTCGTAGCCATCTTTGGTTTCTTGCCCCACGCTTTCCAGACTGCCTGTCCAGCCAAGACCGCCCGTGACATTGGTCACGTTGGTCATAGAAAACAGATTCACAGAAAATCCCTTTAATTCTGCACCCCATTTTTCTTTGATTTCGTCCACATGGTAGGGGTGAGCATGGATGATGCTTCTTTGCTCTGAAACTTGCTCTGTGTAAAGGCTTTCAGGATAAATCTCATAGGGACTCAGCACCACCGTGTCCACTTCTCCCGACTTAACGGGAGCACCGTCACTAAGGCAAAGAAAATCTCCCTGGTCCTTTTGCCATACCGTTTTATAGAATGCAGTCCCTAACAATTCCGACACAGAAACTGCGGTGGCAATTTTTTCGGGAAAGTTCAGTTGCTTGGAAACTGTTTTCAAAACGGCTGTGGAAATTTTTGCGTTGGCAATATCGTTTAAATCGGAGCTGTCTGTGGTGGCACCAATTTGGGGAACCACACCGGAAAGCTTTGCCACTCTGGTCTCCATAATGGGCGCAATGTTGTTGTAAACAGCACGTTCTTGATAATCGTACAGTTTTTCAACGGAATAAATTTTTCTGCCGTTGTAGTCTACATCGCAATACTGATTTCCGTTTAGGAAATTAATATTCAGATTCCATTTTAATTCCAGTTGATTTCGCTTTTCCTTGCGGTCATTAAATTCATGACAGACAAATAAAGCCAAGTTTTCAGGCATTGTTTTTTTCCTCTGTCACTTTTGCAAAATAGGGCTTCTGGTTTACCATTCCGCGTTTGATGGCAGACTGCTTCATCTTCTTTAAACGGCTTAAGAGCTGCTGCTGTTTTTTCTTTTTTGCTTCTTCCTCTTTTTTTTGCTGGGCAATTATCTTTGCATTGTTGTCGGTGTGATTGGGACTGTAAAGATTATAGGCTCTGTTATAGCTTTTGTACTTTTCCTGTTCTTCTTTGGTAAGATTCATACTTTCACCTCAAAATAATAAAAATATTTCCGCACTACTCCACCAAAGAATACCAAAGATGCTCTTTTGTTTCAAGTTCAGTTTTTTTCTTTGTTTCTATTCAGTTTGTTTCAATGATTTTTAAGTTTTTCGGATCAATGCCGGCTTCGTTTTTCATAGTGTCCCGAATTTGCGCAATTTCCTGGGGGGTTAATCCTGTAGACTGTACGCTGACGGTGGCATCGGGAGAACTTAAAAACACATGCACATTTACAAATCCTTTTTCGGTAAGAATCCGCTCTGCTAAGGTTTCCTTTTCCATATCCTTGGCAATTCGGATCATTTCATCCTGCGCTTGGGCTTTTTGCTCAGGGGAGGCATCCTCATTTTCGGATACAGTTTGCAATAAAGCTACTGCTTCGCTTCTGTCTTTTTCCAACGTAACATCAGAAGACACATATTTTGCCTCTCCATAGGTGGTGTTTTCATCATAGCTTTCGCTGGCAGGCGGAAGAGACAGAGAAACCGTTTGCGTTTCTGTGTGGTTTATGTAATTGACCACGCCGGCGGTAGCTAACAGAGCAGTGCAAACCACTGCGGCAATTTTTCTTTTGTGTAATAAAATCATAGCGGATGTTCCTTTCTTTTTAAGGTTTCTCGGTTTGTTTTACGGTTTTAAAAACCACCTCCACAGTGTGTAAGTCTGCTCCCAGAGAGCTTTTGGCCGCCCGATACAGAAGGTCTTCGGTTTCTCGCTGGTAAGGGCCAAAATAAAAGATGCAAACTCCTTTGATTCTGGGTTGATGTTTGTTTTTGATTTGAATATTTTTATTGGCATCCAACACCGGCTTCTGATCGGTTGTGTGCTGTGTTTCGCCTGTGGCGGTTTTGGTATCAGCGGTGGTGGTTTCTTCCCGCACAATTTCCAATTCTCCCGAATCGGCATAAGCTACCAGTACCCGCACTTTATTGCCGGTTAACTCTGTGAGAAGAGCTTCCAGTTCTTCTGATTGCAGATCTGGTTGATTCATCATATTCGCAGGTTGAGGATTTGATGCTTTTTTTGTAGGGCTTTGGGGAAATATCAGCAAAATAAATGCCAAGATAAACAGCATGACAATCAGTTTGATTCTTTCTCCTTTAGGTCGATTTGTCCAAAAGTTCTTCAGTGGGGTAAACCACTTCATAGGGGAACTCTCCTTTCAATACTGCGTGAATTTGAGACGCATCTTCGACGGTATAAATTTGCACCGATTTCAATTCATACCGGTCGTTTAAGTGAACCGTTACGGTAACAATATCCAGATTGTTTTCCCGAAGCCTCTCTTTGATTTGGGTGGCAATGTCGGTTTCGTATTCTTTTACAACAAGATTTTCGTGACTCGTTTCAAAAAACGGTTCCTGAAATTCTGGCAGAGAAAACTCTACCCGGAATACAGAAGAAAGCAGGAATAAAAACAAGAATAAACTTACGGCAAATTGCACATATTTGCGAAAAGAACCGGTGGATAAGAGTTCCTTTAAAAATTCGCAGACTAATACAACCAACACCACTTGCTTTAAATTTGCAATCCATTCTGTCATGCCACTCCTCCTACATTCCTGTTAATACCAGAATACCAAGCACTCCGATAATCAGAACCGTTGCCACTACCCCGGTCATCATTCCAAGACTTGTGGCGGTATCTTCAAAAAAAGTTGCCGTTTTATGATCTGCGAGAAATCCGGCGCAAACGGATAATACCTGAAAGGTAACCAGTCCCGCAATCAGCTTAACAAGCGGTGACAAAAACACATAGGAGATTCCGATCACACTGCCTAGCCCTGCTTTTGCTTTCATCTGACTGATTGCCTGAATCAGGTATTCTCCGGAATCACTGAGACTGCCGCCTAAAAAGGGAATACAGTTTCCCAGTGCCATTTTTGCCGATTGCAGGGTCAGAGAATCAGAGGCTTTGGTCACGGTTGTGAGCAACGTAAAAACTGTCATAAAAATCCCAATCAAGATGGGAAGCACCGTTTTTAATGCCCAAAGGATTGCTTTTTTTAGTGTTGTGAAATAATCTTTTTCCAACAGCGGCGATAGTACGGTGCACATAAAATAAACGAGAATCCCCGGGAAAAAAATGTTTTTGATGAGGAAGGTAATCAGCGTCATAAAGCCTAAAACGAAATAGGTGGATTTGGCGGCGCTCATAACCCGTCCGCTATTGGCAACAAGACCTGTCAGAACGGGAACGCTCATATAAATCAATTCCGAAAGATTAAAAATGCAGTCCTGAGCTACCTGGGCAAGTTGCTGAAACAATTCTCCCGTACCGAGTGCCAGAGCGCAAAAGATGCCAAGATGGACAGTTCGGTTTAAGCTTGCAGGAAAATCCATACAGTTTTTGATACCGATGAGAATCATCAATAGTACGAGGATGGGGATTTTTTGCCGTAGAAGGAGAAACTCTCCCCAAAGCATTTCACAAATTGTTTCCCAGATTCCCTGAAAGGAAAACGCTGTTTCTTCTGCAATTTCCAAAGAAGAAGCAAAAACTGTCTGTGGAGCGATAAAGATCATTGCTGCTACCGTTCCCAAAAGAACCATCCGTTTTATCCGAACAGAGACCATACCGTGTCCACAACCTTTCCAAGCAAAGGGAGAATCAACATTAAAATGATCACCTTGGTAGCAAATTCCATTTTTTTGGCAATGGCTTGTTCTCCCGCATCGGCAATCACATTGCAAACATATTCCGCACCGATGCCAATGCCCAGAATTTTAAGTACAGTGGCAACGGATTCCGGAGCCAGTCCGGAAGTTTGCATATAATTGGTCAGCGTGTTTAAGATGCTTGTCAGTTCTCCTGCAATTAGCGAAAAAATGACAATTCCGGTCACAAGAGCAATCATCATGGAAAACTGAGGTGCCTTTTCCCGTAAAAACACTGCTGACACGGCACCGGCAAAGGCAATGCCGGTCAATTTTGCAACAGTATCCATAGATAGCTCCTTTCCTTTGGTCTAAAATCCAAACAGACTTTTAATAGTTTCAAATAAGTAGGCAATTTCCTGCACAATCACAATCAGTACCACTACCAGGCCTGCCAGCGTGACCATGGTGGCTTGTTCATCCCGTCCCGACTTGGAAAGCAACTGATTTAAAATGGCAACGATAATTCCGATTGCCGCAATTTTAAAGATTAATTCAACATTCATAGCAATTCCTCTTACAGTATCAAAATGGCTACCATTGCACTGGCGGAACAGACACCGGCAGTAATCATCTTTTTTTCCTTGGGAAATTCTTTTTGCAAGGTATCAAGATGGGTTTTTAGTTGACTTTTGATATGCTGATAATGTTCTTGTGTGCTTTTTTTGGTATCTTTTCCAAGAATGAAAAGGTATTGGTTCATCAGTTCGGTTGCTTCCTCGGAGAGGGGGAGACCTTTTAAGGCCTGCTTCAGTGCATCCCGCAGAGGAAAGACTTTTTTTAGTTTCAGAAATTTTTGTTGAAACATTTTTGGAAATGTGTTTTCGCGTTGTTGGGTCAGAATTGCTTCCTCCAGTGTTTTCTTCCATTCTGTCACGCCGTAGGTGACGGTGTTTACAAAAACAATCATTTCTTGCAAACATTGCACGGCTTGTTTTTTTTGAGCGGTCATGTGTTTGACCAGCAGAAGATCTGCTAAGATGAGTGCCGTAAGGCCGTATAGTTTCAGCATATTATTCACCGGTGGTCCTTTGGATTGTTTCAATACGATCTGTTTTGTAGTTTTTGGATAGATACACTTCATAGTCAAATACTTGTTCTTTCGTTAACTTTTGGATGTTTTTGCGGAAATTTCCGCTTCGATCTCCGTGAATGGTTGCCACTACCGAAACCCCTGCGTGATGGGCATAACACAGGCTTTTTTCATCTTCGGGTGTTCCAATTTCATCCACCGCAATAACATTGGGAGATAAACTTCGCACTGCTGACAAAATTCCGTCTGTTTTCTGATAACCGTTTAAGATATCGCATCGGCTTCCCAAACAGTTTTGAGCGTCTCCCTGAAAGGTGGCGGCAAGTTCGCCCCGTTCATCTACCACGGCAATCCGGATACCGGCTTTTTTTTCAGAAAGCTGACGGATAAAATCCCGAAGTAACGTGGTTTTTCCCTGTCCCGGAGGAGAAATGATGAGAATCCCGGGAAGGGGAGAAATATGTGCAACAGCTTGAAACAATCGGTCTGCAATGTTCGGTACTTCCTTTGCGATTCGCAGATTGATGGAAGAAATATCTTTAATGTAGGATACATTTCCGTTTTCGTACACTGCGGTACCTGCAATTCCCATGCGGTGTCCACCTTTTACGGTGATAAAACCGTTTTTCAAGGAATCAAAATAAGAGGCGGGAGAGCCTTGTGTGAATAAATCCAGTAAATCTTCCATCTGACGGGCATCCAACCGATAGGGTGTGATCAGCTCCCGATAACTTTCTAAAAACATGATCGGTTGATTCCGGCGAAAACGGATTTCTTCTGTTTCGGGTGACAAATATTCCAAAAGATAGGCAGGTAACAGCGAGAGAAGTTCCTGTTGATTCGATCGTCTTGTTTGTTGGAGCATATCGGTTCACCTCGCATTTTTTATCACTATATGTGAGGCTGTCCAAAAGTATGACAACCTCTCATGCAGATATAGATTTGCAAATTTGGTTGACTTTTTTTGCAAAACATGATAGGATAATAGAGGATTTCAACAAATGGAGGGTTCCCAATGAATCAAGTGAAAATTGTTTTAGCATCTCAGTCGCCCAGAAGAAAGGAACTGTTGCAAAAGAATGGCATTCCCTTTACGGTATATGTAACAGACACAGATGAAACAGTGACCGAACAGCTGTCTCCGGCCCAGTTCGTGGAAGAACTGTCTTTCCGGAAGGCGAAAAGTGCGGCAGAAGTGTTTTTGGGAGAACAGGTATTGATTGTTGCAGCAGATACTGTGGTGGCATTGGAAAATGAAATATTCGGAAAGCCGGATGATGAAGCGGATGCCCGTCGGATGCTTCGGCTCTTGAGCGGAAAAGCACACAGTGTTTTCACCGGTGTTACGTTGGGTTATGTAGCAGAGAATACGGTGACATATCAGAAAACAGTTTGCGAAACCAAAGTGTATTTTTATCCTATCAGTGAGGAAGAAATCACCAAGTATATTCAAACGAAAGAGCCTTTTGACAAAGCCGGCTCTTATGCTATCCAGGGAATTGCTTCCAAGTTTGTAGAAAAAATAGAAGGCGATTTTGATAATGTAGTGGGATTACCGGTTTTTGCTATTTTAGAGGATATGAAACGCTACCTTGAGGAAGAAGGAGGTACCTCTTCACATGAATAATCAGGTGTTTACCCCGCTGCGGTTAAAAGAGGAATTTGTGATCAAAAACGTAGTCACTATTCACTATCTGGAGTATGCCAAAGATTTTAAATTTACCGGTGAAAAACATAACTTCTGGGAGTTCATCTATGTGGATAAGGGCGAAATTAATGCTATTGCCGAAGATACTACCCATCGTTTGCAGCAGGGGGATGTTTTATTTCATAAGCCGGGAGAATTTCATAATGTGTATTCCAACGGGGTGATTGCTCCCAACATTGCCATTGTTTCCTTTGAGTGCAAATCCAAGGCAATGAGCTTTTTTCAGAATAAGGTGTTTCATGTAACCAAAGAAGAAAAGAACCTGCTTTCGTCCATTATTAAGGAAGCCACCAAAGCATTTGCAACGCCGTTGAATGACCCGTTGACCAAAGGATTGAAACGAAAACCGGAAGCGTCTTTTGGAGCTGAACAGATGATTCTGTTGGGGTTAACCGGATTTTTACTCTCTTTATATCGGAACAATTCCATTTCCCACACACCGAAAGCCTCTCTGTCTGTTTTAAAGGAACGGATGGACAACGATATTGTGGAAGATGTGATCGAATTTTTAAACGAAAACATCGGCAACACCTTAAGCTTTTCGGACGTGTTAAAATACTCCAAAACCAACAGCACCGGACTGAAAATGCTGTTTAAAGAAAAAACAGGAATGGGGGTTATGCAATACTTCAATTATTTAAAAATTGAACGTGCGAAAATGCTGATTCGTGAGGATAACTACAATTTCACTCAGATTGCCAACATTTTGGCATACGACAGCATTCATTATTTTTCCAAACAGTTTAAGAAAATTGCCAAAATGACTCCGTCTGAGTATGCTTCGTCGGTGAAAATTGTGTTATAGAATGTCTGTTTTTTGGGCTTGTGCTCGGAATTATTTGGCAAAATGTAATAAAAATGCAAAAATCGGAATAAATTTTCAGAAATCTATTGAAAAAATTCACTTGTTATAGTATAATATTATAGAAAATTTATAAAAACATTCAAAAGCACAAATGTGCGAGGAGGAAAACATTATGAAAAAACTCATTACTCTTCTGTTAGCAGTTGCAATGCTGGTAACTCTGTTTACCGGATGCGGTGCACCTGCAACCGAAAACAAAGGCGCTACTGATGGTGAAACTGTAGTAGAAGATCAGGCAAACGGCGATACTCTGGTTATGGCTACCAACGCTGAATTCCCTCCCTATGAATTTATGGAAGACGGCAAAATCGTTGGGATTGATGCTGAAATCGCTCAGGCAATTGCAGACAAACTGGGAAAAGAACTGGTAATCGAAAATGTTGACTTTGATTCCTTAATCCCCGGTGTATCTTCCGGTAAATTTGACTTTGTTATGGCTGGTATGACCGTTACCGAAGAAAGAAAAGAAGCTGTAAACTTCACTCAGAGCTATGCGACCGGCGTTCAGGTAATCATTGTTAACGAAGGCTCCGATATTACTTCTGCAGATGATTTATTCCAAGAAGGCGCAAACACCACTATCGGTGTTCAGCTGGCTACCACCGGTGACCTGTACTGTACTTGGGATATCGAAGATGAAGGTTTAGGTACTGTAGAACGTTACAACAAAGGCGCAGATGCTGTTATGGCATTAAAAACCGGTAAAGTTGACTGTGTTGTTATTGATAACGAACCTGCAAAAGTATTCGTTGAAAATAACGAAGGTTTAAAAATCTTAGACACCGAATACATTACTGAAGAATATGCAGCTGCAGTATCCAAAGATAACGCAGAACTGACCGCTCAGATTGACGGCGCTTTAGCAGAATTAATCGCAGACGGCACCGTTGCAAAAATCATCGAAAAATACATCCCTGCTGAATAATTGATTCAGTCTCCTGTATCCTGAGAAAACGGATACAGAATTTATGCAGTAATTGAATTGTCAACCGGAGATATCAAAAAAATCTCCGGTTGGCACTTGCTGTTTCATAGGAAAGGAATTTTTAACATGGCAGAATGGTTTAGCGGCATGCAAAAAGAATTTGTAACGGCATTCATTACAAAGAACCGTTGGAAATACATAGTAGAAGGCGTTCAAAACACCCTGGTTCTGACCTTCTGGGCATTAATTTTAGGGGTTGTTTTAGGTGTCATCGTGGCAGCCATCAGAACCACCTATGATAAGCAATATCGGGAAATTAAAAATCCGATTGCAAGAATTTTTCTCTGGATTGGAAATGCAATTTCCAAAATCTATCTGACCGTAATCCGCGGCACACCCGTGATGGTTCAGATCTTAATTATCTTTTTTGTAATTATGGCAAACTCCCGCGATAAAATGCTCTGCGGTGTGATTGCATTCGGGATTAACTCCGGTGCATACGTTGCAGAAATTGTGCGGGCAGGTATTATGAGTATTGATGCAGGGCAGAATGAAGCAGGACGTTCTTTAGGTTTAAACTACATGCAAACCATGTGGTTTATCATTCTTCCTCAGGCATTTAAAAACATTTTGCCTTCTTTGGCAAATGAGTTTATCGTTCTTTTGAAGGAAACTTCCATTGCGGGCTATGTTGGGGTGACGGATTTAACCCGTGGAGCCAACATTATCCGTGGTGTTACCTATCAGGATTTTATGCCTCTTTTGGGAGCCGCAGTAATTTACCTTGTGATGGTAATGTTCTTCACCTGGCTGGTAGGCATTCTGGAAAGGAGTCTGAGAAAGAATGAACGCTAATTTCATTATTTCAGTCCGTGGTTTGAAAAAGCATTTCAACCGTGGCAAAATCAAAGCATTAAACGGTGTTGATTTAGACGTAAAAAGAGGGGAAGTAATCGTAATTATCGGTCCCTCCGGATGCGGAAAATCTACCTTCCTTCGTTCCTTGAACTTATTGGAACAACCTACCGAAGGTCAGATTTTTTTAGACGGAGTGGATATTACCGACCGTAACACCAATATCAATCTGCATAGACGCAAGGTTGGTATGGTATTCCAGCATTTTAATTTGTTCCCCAATATGACCATTTTAAAAAATATGACCTTAGCTCCCATTCAGCTAAAAAAGGCAAATAAAGCACAGGCTGAAGAAAAGGCGATGGAGCTTCTTCGGGTAGTTGGATTGGAAGACCGAGCAAACGCATATCCCTCCCAGTTATCCGGCGGTCAGAAACAGCGTGTTGCCATTGTTCGTGCGTTATGCATGGAGCCTGATGTGATGCTGTTTGACGAGCCTACCTCCGCTCTGGACCCCGAAATGGTTGGCGAAGTGCTGGATGTTATGAAAAATCTGGCAAAAGATGGGATGACCATGCTGGTGGTAACCCATGAAATGGGCTTTGCCCGTGAAGTTGCCGACAGGGTAATTTTTATGGACGAAGGTGTTATTTTAGAAGAAGGCACTCCGGATGATATTTTCAATCATCCTGTTCATGAAAGAACAAAAGCTTTCTTAAATAAAGTGTTGTAAATTTGCAAATGACGAAAACCAAAATTGGTTTGTTTGATAGAAAAAAATAAGAAAGGATGGTACGAATATGCCGTTAAAGAAATTAAGCGATGTAGGCGAAATTACCGTAACAGAAAAAGCGATTGAGGAAATTGCAGGTCACGTTGCTACTCATTGCTACGGTGTGGTTGGCATGTGTGAAAAAAGCAAAGCAGAAGTGTTAAAACGGATGTTTGGTTCTGAAAGCTTAAGAAAAGGAATCAAAGTTGTCTGCCGTGACGGTTCTGTCAGCATTGAAATTCATATCAAAGTGACTTACGGTGTCAATATTAAAGCACTGGCGGAAAACGTAAAGCAGGATATCACTTATGCCGTTGAAAAAATGACCGGCGCCAAAATCAAGGATGTTACCGTTTGCGTAGACGATATTGTGGTGAATAAGTAATTTATCACAGCATCAACTTTGAAAAAGGGAGAAAACATTACATGAATAAAATAATTAATGGTGAGCTGCTTGCCAACATGCTTCAGGCAGCAAAAATCCATTTGTGTAACAACAAAGAAGAGCTGAATGCTTTAAATGTGTTTCCGGTGCCTGATGGTGATACCGGAACCAATATGTCTATGACTTTTACTTCTGCAGCCTCTGCGGCACACAGCCGAACCGAATCTGCAGGAAGTGTGTTAGACGGTGTTTCTATGTCTGCCCTGCGTGGTGCAAGAGGGAACTCCGGCGTTATTCTTTCTCAGATTTTACGAGGAATGTCTAAAGCGGCAAAAGGGAAAAGCGAGCTAGATGTAGCAGATATGGTTAACGCATTCCGTTTAGGCTCTAAAACTGCTTACGAAGCAATTATGAAGCCCACAGAAGGCACCATTCTCACCGTTATCCGTATGACCGCAGAGCATTTAGAAGAAATTCAGGACGATATTACCGATCTGGATATGTTATTTACCGAAGCGGTAAAAGCCTCCTATGATGCTTTAGCTCAGACTCCAGAAATGCTTCCCAAACTGAAGCAGGCAGGGGTAGTGGACTCCGGTGGGAAAGGAATTTGCTATATCATCGAAGGTATGGCAAGCTACTATAAAACCGGTGAAATGCCCGAAGAATCTGTGACCGAAGTGGCAAAAACTGCAGAAGTGTTTACCGATAATCACGAAAATGTAAACTTCCAGTATTGCACCGAATTTATTATTCAGAATCCGGAACGCAAAAAAAATCAGTTAACGCAGCGTTATGAATCCTTGGGGGATTCTATTGTTGTGGTTGCTATGGAAGATATCATTAAGGTGCATATTCATACCAACGATCCCGGTATCGTTATTTCCGAAGCATTGAAAATCGGTAGCCTCATTGATATTAAAATTGACAATATGAAATATCAGAATGAGAATATTCAAAATTCCATTCCTCAGGAACGTCAGCCTTATGCTTTTGTTGCAGTGGCAGCAGGGGAAGGCTTTGCCAACATCTATAAAGAACTTGGCATTGAACACATCGTTTCCGGCGGACAGTCTATGAATCCTTCTTCCGACGATATTTTAAATGCAGCTAACCGCACCAATGCAGATGTGGTTTATGTGTTCCCCAACAATAAGAATATTATTTTGGCAGCAGAACAGGCAGCAGAACTGTATGACGGTCAGATGGTGGTAATCCCCACCAAAAATATGTCCGATGTTCTGCCTTGTATGGTAGGCTTTGATGAAACTCAGTCACCGGAAGACAATCTGGAACAGATGAAGGAAATCATTGGTTCCTTAAAATCTGCACAGATTACCTATGCTGTCAGAGATTCCGTGTTCGATAATATCGAAATCAAAGAAGGCGAAATCATGGCATTAAGCGGCAGCTCCATCTTAACCAAGGGCAAAGACCCCAATAAGGTATGTGCTTCCGTAATTGAAAAACTGTGTGATGACACTGTTTCTATGGTAACTGTGTATGCAGGCGCTGATGTCAACAGCGAAGAAATGGAAAGCTTAGAAAAAACCTTAACCAAAAAATATAAGGATATTGATTTCTCTTTCTATCGCGGTGACCAACCCGTGTATTACTATTTTGTTTCTTTGGAATAATTCGATATTATTTCCAAAGAAGATCACAAAGTATATTCAAAATCGAAACGTATTAAACAAGGAATATCAAAAGAACCGAAAACTTTGAAGGTTAGAACGTTTGGAATCATTTGAAATCATTTGGAATCATTTGGAATAAGAGGACAATATGAATCTGTTTTCAACGCCCATTTCTAATATATCAGGAGTTTCCGATGCCAGGCTTGTGTATTTTCAAAAGCTTGGCATTTTTTCGGTTGCCGATATGCTTTATTATTTCCCGAAAACCTACGAAAACCGTATGAACCTAAAAAATGTGTGCGAGCTTCAGGAGGAAGAACTTGCCACGGTAACTGTTCGGGTATTGGATATTTCTACCCGCAGAGTTCGTCAGAATCTGACACTTCTTAAACTTCTTTGTGAGGATGACACGGGCGAACTGCACGTTACCTTTTTTAATCAGAAATACTTGGCAGGGAAACTGACGGCAGGTACCACCGTTACCTTATCGGGGAAGGTGAGCCGTCGGATTGGCTATGTGGAAATGACGAATCCTGCTGTGCAAAAAGAAACTCCTGCCGGCAATTTTTCCGAAAATTATATTCCCCGATATGCGCTCACCAAAGGACTTACCCAGGGTGTGATGCAAAAAATTGCCTACGAATGTCTGAAGGTTGCCAAAGAGCATCTTTTAGAAACCTTACCCATGGAAATCCGCAAAGAATACCATCTTTGTGAGCTTCTTTATGCATTGGAAAACATTCATTTTCCAAGAGGGGAAGAAGAGCTTCTGGCGGCAAGAAAACGTCTTGCCTTTGAAGAACTGTTTTATCTGATGTTAGGACTTGGCAAAATTAAATTACGGCAGAAAAAAGCCATTGGTCCTAAACTTGTAAACTATAAAATTGCAGAAGAATTTGCCCACAAACTGCCGTTCCCTTTGACCAACGCTCAAAAACGGGTTACCAGAGAAATCTGTGCTGATTTTAAAGCAGGTCACCAGATGAACCGTCTGGTGCAGGGCGATGTTGGTAGCGGTAAGACCATGGTTGCTGCAATGGCAATGTTAATCTGCGCTCAAAGCGGTTATCAGGCAGTGCTGATGGCACCCACAGAAATCTTAGCCCGTCAGCATTACGAGGGATTAAAGCCGTATTTCGCAGAATTTGGAATTTCCGTAAAGCTTTTGGTTGCTTCTATGAAGAAAAAAGAGAAAGATGCTGTGATTTCAGGCCTGGCTTCGGGAGAAGTATCGTTGGTCATTGGTACCCATGCCTTGCTGTATGATCATGTGCAGTTTTGTAAGCTTGGCTTAGTGATTACCGACGAACAGCATCGGTTCGGCGTGAAAGCACGGTCTGTGTTGACAGAAAAAGGAGAGAACCCCCATTGTCTGGTTATGACGGCAACTCCCATTCCCAGAACATTAGCTTTGATTATTTACGGTGACCTGGATGTGTCCGTGATTGATGAATTGCCTCTTGGCAGAACTCCCGTTGTCACAAAAATTGCGGGAGAAAAGCAGAGAGAGCGTGTGTATCGGTTTGTGATAGAGGAGCTTCAAAAAGGTAACCAGGCATTTGTGGTTTGTCCTTTGATTGAAGAAAGTGAAACCATGGAATTAGAGGATGCCATCCGTTTGCAGGAAGAATTGCAAAAAACTTACCTGAAAGAATATCGGGTAGGACTCTTACACGGACGGATGAAGGCGGAAGAAAAAGACCGTGTCATGAATGATTTTCTGCAAGGTGAGATTCATGTGCTGGTTTCCACAACCGTGGTGGAGGTTGGCGTCAATGTGCCCAACGCTACCGTTATGGTGATAGAAAATGCAGAGCGGTTCGGTTTGGCGAGCTTGCATCAGCTACGGGGACGGGTAGGACGCAGTAATAAGCAATCCTATTGCTTCTTGAATCTGTCGGATGAAAAAGCAAGAAAACGGCTGGAAATTATGGGAAAAACCACCGACGGTTTCCAAATCAGCGAGTTCGACTTGAAAAACCGTGGACCCGGTGAGTTTTTTGGAACCCGTCAGCATGGGCTTCCGTCCACGCTGTTAAGCCGATTGACTTACACGATGGAAACTGTTCGGCTTGCTAAAAAAGCATCCGAAGCTCTGTTGCAAACTGACCCCGATTTTCTGCTTCCCCAAAACAAACGGATTCTTTCTTCGGTCAACCGCATGTTTTCCCAGCATAGCTATGTGAGTCAGTTGTAAAAAACCACGAAAAAAGATTGACATTTCACTTGTTTTCATATACAATTAATTAGATCAAGCTTACAAATGTTTTTTTGGGATTATCTTCCCGTGATGATTTGAAAGGAGGGCCTTATGATGAATTGTTTCCAAGAAAAAACAACAACGTGTTTTCGATTTTTATTTGTCTTGTTTGCTACCATGGCGTTCGTGGCTTCTTTTGTTGGATTGGTTGTTGGCAGCAATTTGTTTTACGGCGGTTCCTTTTGGTTGCTTCTTTGCTATCCCATTGTTTTTTTTATCTTAGGAAGCTTGCATTATCGCCTTGTAAAAAGGCAAAAACACAGTTTGCTGACAGGACTGTTCATTTGCGTTACATTTCGTTTATTAGCGGTTACTGTCTTGCAACTGGAACCCTTTTCCGATTTTAAAATCTATCACGACAGCGCTAAACTTCTGGCAGAAGGGCAACCGCTTTTGGACCCGTATATTTCTGCCTTTCCGCACATTGTAGGTTTTTCGGAATTGGTAAGCTGGTGTTACCGTTTATTCGGCGTCAATTTGTTTGCAGTGCAACTTGGAAATGTGGTGATAGAAGTTGCCACTGCCTTGATGCTGTATCTGTGCGCAAACAAACTGTTTTCTAAAAAAATTGCGGGAATGACGGTGTTTTTGTATGCCATTTCTCCTTCGTTTATTTTCTACACAGAATTTGTTGCTACCGAAATTGTTTTTACCTTTTTGTTATCCGTTCTGTTGTACTTAGCAATTCGATTCAGCGAAAAGGGAAGTACGGTTGTTGGCATTGTTTTTGGCATTCTGACTGCTGTGTTAAACTGTATCCGTCCTTGCGGTGCCGTGGTGCTGTTGGCATTTGGCCTTTATACCGTTTTTGCATTGATGCCCAAAAAACGATTCCTTTCTCTGATTCTTGCAATTCTTTGCTATTCCGGCTGTAATGTAATGCTGCATCAGGGTTTGGAACAGTTAAACGGTCAGCCGATTGCAAATCGACCGATCGGTTATAATCTTTATATCGGATCCAATGCGGAAGAACTGGGCAGATGGAATCCTAAAGATGATCTTTACGCCAAAGAACTGATGAGCAATTCTTCTTTGTCGCCTGATGAAGTGCATAACCGTTTGCAGACAGAAGGAATCCAAAGATATCTGTCAAACGGCTTTTTATCCAACTGTAAATTGGGCTGTTTAAAATTTGGATTAACCTGGGGTAGCGAAATGCTCCCCACAGTATATATGCGGCAAAGTTCCAGCTACGCCTTTTGGGACAGCATCTTCCAGTTTGGTAATCTTGCCAATGCATTTCATCTGATACTGATGCTGGGAGCCTTGGTAGGAGCTGTAAAACTACGTCGAGAAAAACGCTCCGGTGCTGTGATATGGATTTGTATTTTTGTGCTTGGAATCGCAGCTCAGCATCTTCTGGCGGAAGCACAAGAACGCTACTCCTATGGGGCACTTGCCATGCTGATGCCTATTGCAGCTTTTGGCTTATGCCGAAGTTATGATGCCGTCCACAATGTGTTTTCCCGACTGCGGGAAGATATCAATGCGGTGATGGAAAAAGACCCTGCAGCAAAGAATAAATTAGAAGTATTCTTGCTATCTCCGGGGATTCATGCCTTGTTCTGGCACCGTGGAGCACATCGACTCTATCAGAAGAAACACTTCTTTTTAGCACGGTGTCTCTCTCAGGTAACCCGTTTCTTTACTGGTGTGGAAATTCACCCGGGTGCCAAAATTGGTCGCGGTGTGATGATTGACCACGGTATGGGGGTTGTCATCGGAGAGACTGCCGAAGTGGGTGATGGTTGCACCATCTATCAGAATGTTACCTTAGGCGGTACCGGAAAAGACACGGGAAAACGTCATCCTACCATTGGTAAAAACGTCATGATCGGCAGTGGTGCCAAGGTGCTTGGTCCCTTTACTGTTGGGGATAATTCTAAAATTGCGGCAAATGCTGTGGTGCTGCGGGAAGTTCCTGAAAACAGCACTTGTGTGGGTGTTCCTGCCCGTGTAGTGATTCGCAATAATGTGAAAGTTTCCGGAGCAGACTGGCAGACCGACCAGACTCATATTCCCGACCCCTTGTCTCAGGAATTATGCAGAATGCTTGCCCGTATTGAGCAGTTAGAGGCAGCACAGACGAAGAAAGGAGAATCAGAATGAAGATTTTTAATACCTTAACCATGCAAAAAGAGGATTTTAAGCCTTTAGAAGAAAATAAAGTAAAAATTTATGCTTGCGGTCCTACCGTGTATAACTATTTTCATTTGGGAAATGCCCGTCCCTTTATCATTTTTGACACCTTAAGAAGATATTTTGAATATCGTGGCTACGAAGTAAAATTCGTACAGAACTTTACCGATATTGACGACAAAATGATTAAGCGTGCCAACGAAGAAGGTATCACCGTAAGAGAGCTGGCAGACCGTTTTATCAAAGAATATTACACAGATGCCCAAGGCCTCGGCGTTAAGGAAGCAGATGTGCATCCCAGAGCAACCGATGTTATTCCGCAGATTATCAAAATGTGTGAAACTTTGATTGAAAAAGGCTATGCCTACGAGAAAAACGGCGATGTTTATTTTGAAACCAAAAAGTTTAAACCCTACGGCAAGCTGTCTCATCAACCGTTGGAAGATTTAGAAGCAGGGGCCAGAATCAACGTGAACGAAGATAAAAAAGACCCTATGGACTTTGCCATCTGGAAGGCAAAAAAAGAAGGAGAACCCTCCTGGACTTCTCCCTGGGGCGAAGGCCGTCCCGGTTGGCATATCGAATGTAGCGCCATGGTAAATGAATATCTGGGAAAAACCATTGATATTCACTGTGGCGGTAAGGATTTATCCTTCCCGCACCATGAAAATGAAATTGCGCAAAGCGAAGCGGCAAACGGCGTTCCTTTTGCCAACTACTGGATGCATAATGGCTACATCAACATTGATAACAGAAAAATGTCTAAATCCTTGGGCAATTTTTTCACCGTGCGTGATTTAGCAGAAAAATTCCCTTATGATGTACTCCGCTTCTTTATGCTTTCTGCTCATTACAGAAGTCCCATCAACTTCTCCGATGAATTGTTGGAGCAGGCAAAAACCGGTTTAGGAAGAATTTTGACCTGTATGAACAATCTGGAGTTCTTGTCTGATAAAGTGGCAGATACTCCGGTAAGCGGGGAAGAACAGGCAAGCTTAGATGCCTTCCGTGATAAATTCATCGCCGCAATGGATGACGATTTAAACACCGCAGAAGCCATCGGTATCATTTTTGAACTGGTAAGAGAAATTAATACTAAAACCAAAGAACATGCAACCCGTGGTTATGTGGATGCGGCCAAAGCACTTCTTTTAGAATTAACCGGAGTGTTAAACATTGCAAGAGCAGAGGAATCATCTGATGTGGATGTGGCACTGATTGAGGAAAAAATTGCAGAACGCACCGCCGCTAAAAAGGAAAAGAATTTTCAGCGTGCAGACGAAATCCGTGCAGAGCTTCTTTCGATGGGAATTGTGATTGAAGATACCCGCGAAGGGGTAAAATGGCATAAAGCTGATTAGTTTTCTTTTGATTTTTCCAAAAAATGAAAGAATTTCCTAAAAACACTTGAAAATAAAAAGAGAATAGTGTATAATAATATGCGAAAATCAAAACGAATACTTGAAAGTAGGTGAACCCAAATGAATCCTGAAGTAATGGCAACTCTCGGTTCTTTCCTGCCGCTGATTCTGATGCTGGTATTCTTCTATCTGTTAATCATGCTGCCTGAAAAGAAAAGAAAGAAAAAATTCAATGAAATGCTCGCCGCTATGGAAAAAGGTGATGAAGTGATCACCATCGGCGGTATTGAAGGTAAAATTATTCAGTTAAAAGATACCACCGTTGTGTTAGAAACCGGCAAAAGTGATGCAGACGGTAAAACTACTATTTGCCTGCATAAATGGGCAATCAAAGAAGTTAAACAGAAAGAAAAAGCATAGTTTCTTGTGTTCACTCATATGATGTGGTAACAAAATCATAAGGAGTGACGAGAAATGAACGGTTCCGAAAGAGAAGGTGTTTTTTCCGTGAGTGAACGGGTGATTGGCGCAGCTATCAAAGGTTGGCTGTTTTTAGTCCTGGCAGTAGCGTTTTGTGCGCTAATCTTTCATATCTTTTCTCTACCTACCGGCTGGATGCCCTGGGTAGTCGGAATCCTTACATACTTAGCAGCCTTTTTTACCGGTTGCAACAGTGCCAAACAGGCGCAAAAGCAGGGGATTGTGAAAGGCTTTTGGGCAGGAGTGCTCTTTGTGTTAGTCTATTTGCTTGTGCAGATACTCACCAAAAGTCCTCTTCGCCTTCTAAACAGTTTGATTCTTTTGATTTTGTCTATGATTGGCGGAATCTTCGGAATTAATAAGAAAACAAAACGCAGAAGATAAGAAAGGAATTAACCATTATGAAACAGATTAAAACCTTAACCACCAAAAATCTGGCTGAAAACTTAGCAAAAAAAGGTTGTGGCGAATGCCAGACTTCTTGCCAGTCTGCTTGCAAAACTTCTTGCACCGTTGCAAATCAGAAGTGCGAACAGAAATAAGTTTGTTTGAATGAAAAAAGACGGGTTTTCCCGTCTTTTTTTGTAGGAAGTGGTGCCTATGACAAAAGAAATGACAAAAGAAATGGCAAAAGAAATGACAAAAGAAGAACTGCGAAAGAATTTACGAGAACAGCGAAATGCTCTTTTGGATAAAACGAAAAAATCTCAGTTAATTATGAAAAACATCATATCTTCTCCCGTTTTTCAAAAATCATCAGTTGTGATGCTTTACCGAAGTGCAAAAGGAGAAGTACAAACCGATGAGCTTTGGCAGATTTGTAAAGAACAGGGGAAAACCTGCGTGTTTCCTAAATGCGTTTCCAAAACGGAAATGATTGCCGTGTTAGCAGAAAACGAAGGAGATTTTTCTGCTTCCAAATTCGGCATTTTGGAGCCGAACTCCGACGAGGTATTCCCAAAAGAACAAATTGATCTGATCATTGTGCCGGCAATTGCTTTTGATCAACAAAATTACCGTATGGGATACGGTGGCGGTTACTATGACCGTTATCTTGCCGATTATAACGGAGATACCGTTGGATTGTGTTTTACCCAATTGCTGGTGGAGTCTGTTCTGCCAAATGAATGGGATATTCCGGTCTCTTTGGTGGTTACGGAACAAGGCTTTTCGGCAAAATAAAAAACAAAACAACAAAAAAATCAAAAAGTATTGAATTTTTTACTTCGTTCTTGTATAATAAAAGAAAGGAGTTGATATCCATGGACAAAGCTTATGAAATGACGATTGCAGGGGTAAAACGGCAGTTGCCTCTGTGTCCTATTGGCGAAAATTTATATATTGGTGCATTTATTATGTTTGGTGATGTGGAATTGACCGAAAAGTGTGCCGAAGCCTTGTTAAAAAAAGCACCCGAACATGATGTGTTGGTCACTGCGGAAGCAAAAGGCATCCCGCTGATTTGTGAAATGGCACGTCAGGAGGGGGTAAATCATTATGTGGTTGCCAGAAAAGGCCCCAAGCTTTATATGAAGAATCTGATTTCTACCGATGTGGATTCCATCACCACTGCAAAAACTCAGACCTTATGTATTGGCGAGCGGGAAACCGAAATGCTTCGTGGCAAACGGGTGTTGATTGTGGATGATGTAATCAGCACCGGCGAATCTCTCAGAGCATTGGAAAAACTGGTGAATTTAGCAGGCGGAAACATCGTTGGAAAAATGGCGGTGTTGGCAGAAGGAGACGCCATTGGAAAAGATGGCTTTATTTACTTAGAACCTCTTCCGCTCTTTGACGGAGAAGGAAACCCCATCAAATAAAAAAGAAAACTGTTGCGAAAGCAACAGTTTTTTTATGCCTTGTTTTCCCGTTCCTGCTCTGATTCTTCCTCTTTTAACAGAAGATAAGCATCAATCCTGCCGGTTTTTAAAAATAATTCCCAGAAAAAATTTTCGTTATTTTCATTTGTCATATCTTCCGTCTCCTTTTTTGATTGTTGCTAATATTCTTTCCTTGCTTCATTCTTTTTATAACAAATCTTAGTATTTGGCATATCTTGTAAGTGAAAGGGGGCGAAACCATGAAAGGCGACAGCTCATTATTGTTCTTCATTTTAGTTTTCTTATTATTATTCTATTAAAAACATATTTGAAAAGGGTTGCGACATATACTGTAATGAAGAAAGTTTGTGTCGCTCCCTTTTTTATAAAAAGGAGGAACCGCTATGGCAGGATGGGAAGATTTATTCAAAGGGATGGATCCGGGAAAGGTAAAGTCGGCAATGGCACGAGCAAAGGCGCTATCGGAAAATCCAACGGTCCAACAGGCATTTGCCCGTATGGACCAGAAGGAGATTTTGGATGCCATCCGTTCACTTTCTTCGGAGGATAAAAACCGTTTATTAAAAACGCTGTTTCAATCCAAAAACCGGGATTTTCTGAAAGTGATTGAACAGATGAAATAAAAGGAGTTTTTTAAAACTATGGCAGATATTGATAAAAATATGATTATGGGAATGCTACAGAATTTATTGGGAGATAGCGAGCAAAAAGCCACAGAAACATCTGACTCCAATTCGAGAGAGCAATCGGTTTCTTTGCCGGTAACACCCGCCGCAAAGGACACTGACGATTTCTTAAACACTGCCGCTATGATGAGCCGTTTTACCGATATTATGGGAAAATTTCAAACTGCAGGAAACTCGAAAGAAGCAGCACTGCTATCTGCATTGCGACCGTATCTTCGCTCTTCCCGCCAACCCAAGGTAGACACTATGTTACGGGCGTTGCAAGCTTTTCGTGTGTTTTCGGAAATGAAAAAAGGAAATTCTTAAATGATACATAGGGATAGGAGTGAAGAGGATGTATCAGTCAATCCCCAAACGGGTGTATACCCAAAAAGAAAGTGCGATGCCAAAGTTT
Source organism: Clostridia bacterium (assembly GCA_045541975.1). GTDB lineage: Bacteria > Bacillota > Clostridia > UMGS1840 > UMGS1840 > SIG452. The sequence continues at coordinate 81,017 of JAZQKB010000022.1, forward strand.
CCAACCTCACAACCGTTTTCCAATGACAAACAGGAACATTATGCCGTTTCCAAAATACCAAAAATACCAAAAATACCGAAAATATCGAAAAATCTACAAACGGATGATCTTCTTTTAATCGGATTATTAATCCTATTGCTTTCTGAAGAGGGAGACAATGAGCTTCTGATATTGGTCGTTGCGTTTTTATTATTTTTTTAAAAAATTTTAATTTTTATTTTTTAATAACGGGTATATTTTATTTCAAAAAAGTCCATAGTAACAGTGAAAAGAAAATCTTTTCAGTACCAAATCAAAAACAAGGAGGCTTTTTTGTATGAATCAGGCAAACCATTGCATCAAATGTACCGTACAGCAGTGTAAACACCATTGCAATTCAGAAAACTACTGTTCCTTAGACTGTGTAACCATCGGTACCCATGAATTAAATCCTGCTATGGATCAGTGTACTGACTGTAAGTCTTTCGCAAAGAAATAACAGTCCGAACAAAAAACTAAAAAACACCATTCATACTTTTTTCATCCTTTTTTTACTACCGCATTTTGTCTAATTCCCTTGGCAAAATGTAAATTCCCCGAAAAAGAACAGTTTTTATAAAACTGTTCTTTTTTGTTATTTTGGTTACAAATCTGATAAAATGCTATACAAATAAAAGAATCTGTGATATACTGACTCTATCATAAAGGAGGATCACACTATGAAACTCATTTCCTGGAATGTAAACGGTCTTCGTGCTTGCTTAACCAAAGGTTTCTTAGATTTTTTCCGTGAAGTGGATGCAGATATTTTTTGTATTCAGGAAACCAAAATGCAAGAAGGTCAGGCGGAGCTTTCTTTAGATGGCTATCATCAGTATTGGCATAGCGCCCAGAAAAAAGGCTATAGCGGAACTGCAGTGTTTACCAAAGAAAAACCGCTAAGTGTTACCTACGGAATCGGAGATAAGCATAATGATGAAGGCAGGGTAATCACTTTGGAGTTTCCCGAGTTTTACTTGGTCAATTGTTATACGCCAAATGCCCAGCAGGAATTAAAGCGGTTAAGTTACCGTATGGAGTTTGAAGACGATTTCAGAGCCTACTTACAAAACCTTCCCAAACCTGTGATTTTATGCGGTGACTTAAATGTTGCTCACGAAGAAATTGATTTGAAAAATCCAAAAACCAACCGTCAAAATGCAGGCTTCTCCGATGAAGAACGTGGCAAAATGACAGAGTTGCTATCTGCCGGATTCTCCGATACCTTCCGTACGCTTTATCCCACCAAATCCGATGCCTACACCTGGTGGTCTTACCGTTTTTCTGCAAGAGCAAAAAATGTGGGATGGCGGATTGACTATTTTATTGTATCCTCTTCTGTGATGGATAGCGTTTCAAACAGTGTGATTTACTCAGATGTCCTGGGAAGTGATCATTGCCCGATTGGGGTAACCATAAATTTACAAGAAAAATAAAAAAAATAGAAAAAACTATTGAAATTTCAAAAAAAATGTAGTAAGATATAAGCATACTTTTAAGGAGGTGTTTTCCAATGGCTTTTAAAATTACTGATGAATGCATCAGCTGTGGTGCATGTGAAGCTGAATGCCCGGTAAGCTGTATTACCGCAGGTGACAGCAAATATGAAATTGATGCAGATGCTTGTATCGATTGCGGTACTTGCGCAGGCGTATGCCCCGTAGGTGCTCCCGTTGAAGGTTAATCCGAAACATAAAAAACCGTAAGAGTTTTCTCTTACGGTTTTTTATTGTGTATACAACAAGGTTCCGGGGCCCCCGACCCAATAACGCAATCTTTGATTGCGTTATTGGGTCGGGTTCTTATTTTATCCTTACTTTTCCAAAGTCATTTGCTGGTAGGGGAGCATATCAAATCCCAAATGGCGATACAGCTTTTTTGCCCCTTCGTTTTCTTCGGTCACTTCCAGACGGAACCGTTTGGTATTTTTTTGATATTTTTTGATAATCCATTCTAAAGTCTGTTTTCCAAGGCCTTGGTTACGGTATTCTTCTTTTACATATAATTCTTCAATCCATACCACCATACCCCCTACTTCATTGGAGTAGGTAAAGGAAAGAAGCACATAGCCTAAAATATGATCGCCTTCTGTCATCACGAGTCCCCGAAGGTAAGGAGACCCTTTTTGAGTTAGCTGAAAGGTGGTTTTCATATCATTTTCTTTGATTTCGTGGCAAACGGCAGGAGAAGAGAAAAAATCACGGCACATGGCATAAAACTCGGTTTCGTGATTGGGAGCAAAATCTAACAGTATCATATCACAAATCCTCCGTTGGGACTTATAATCTGCCCGGTTATAAAACTTGCCTTTTCGGATACTAAAAAGCTGACCGCCTGGGCAATATCTTCGGGTGTTCCCAGTCTTTCCAAAGGCGTTTCTTCCGCTAAGTCTTTTAAATCTTCTTCGCTAAATTCATGTAACATATCGGTTTTTATTACACCGGGTGCAACGCAATTTACCCGGATGTTACTTGGAGCCACTTCTTTGGCAAGTGCTTTGGTAAAGCCGATGACACCAGCTTTTGCTGTGGAATAATGCACTTCGCAGGAAGCACCCACCATTCCCCAGATGGAGGAAATGTTCACAATTGCACCGCATTTTTCGTGAATCATATGCGGTAGCACCGCTTTGGTGACTAAGAACATACTTTTTAAGTTGTTGTTCATCATCGCATCCCACTCGTCTTCCGAAATATCGGTAAAAAGCTTTTGCTGTGCAATTCCGGCATTGTTGATTAAGACATCAATTTTTCCGTATTTTTTGATGATTTCATCTATCATATTGGTTACATCGGCAGAGTTTGACACATCCGCCCGATAGCTTATCTCCGTTTCGGTGTTGGGAATTTCGGTATTTTTACTGTTGGCAATCACAAAATAACCGTCTTCCTGCAGTTTTTTGGCAATCTCTTTGCCAATTCCGCGACCGGCACCGGTTACCAATGCAATTTTTTTCATAGCGGAAAATCGCTCCGTTTCTTAGGTTCTTTTTGTTGTTATAATTGGATGCCATCATCATACCATATTCCGAAATAATTGTCAAGCAGGGGCAAGAAACAAGTTCACCGTCAGCATTGCTAAAAAAATCACTATCACATCTGCACATAATCCTAACAGTAGGGGCAGTTTCGTTTTTTTTATTTTTGTGACGGCAAAATAAACGGTCACAGTGTAAATGGTGGTTTCGGTAGATGCACATATGACGGATGCCAACAGACCTTCGTAACTATCAGGGCCAAATTGATGCAGAATGTCCGATAGTAGCACCATCGCCCCGCTTCCTGAAATAGGACGCACTAAAATCAGCTCTCCGATTCCTTCGGGAATCCTAAGAAATCGAAACAGGGGAGAGAGCAGAGATAAACAAAAAGATAATGCACCCGATTCCCGAAAGACAGCAATAGATACCATAATCGCAAGGATATTAGGTGTGATTTTTGCAATTGCAGAAAACCCTTTCTTGGCACCTTGGGTAAATGAGGAAACAGCATCTTTTTTCTGGAAAAAAGCGAAGAGAAACAACGTCATAAAAAACAAAGGGAGTATTCCATCTGAAAGGAGATTGATCATCGTAGCAATCTCCCTTCTTTATGAGAAAGTGCTAAATGACAAAGAAAAAGCGCACCGACTAATCCCAAAAATCCTGTCACTAAAACAGGAATTACCACGGAGGATGGAGAGGTGGAGCCTGCCATAGCCCGAAGACCGATGACAGTAGTGGGAATGAGTTGCACCGAACAGGTGTTAAATAGAATAAAACGGCACATATCAGAAGTTGGAAAGTCGTATTTTGATTCACACGCCAACTCTTCCATAGCGGCAAGACCTGAGGGAGTGGCAGCATTGCCAATGCCTAACATATTTGCTGAAATATTTAAGGACATCAATTTTTTTGCTTTTTCATTTTTCGTGTAAAACAAGCGGTTTAGCAAAGGAGATAGTAGCTTTGCCAACACTTTGGTTAATCCGATTGTTTCCCCGATTTGAATCATTCCTGAAAAAAATGCCGTCAGAAATAAAAGCTTTAACACAAAGCTTCCGCAGTTGGCGGTAGCGGTGGAAATAATGGTGCTAAGCGCACCTAAATTTTGATTGATTGCCAAAAACACAATTCCCGATATCCAAAAAAACGAAATCACATATCCCATAAAAAAATCACCGAAGTTTCCTTTCTCTTTATTCTATGAAAGACCACTTCGGTGATATGTTTTTTTTGGTTATTTTGTTATTTTTAGTATTCTTTAGGAGTTCACATTTGAGGCTATTTTCCGATACAGAAGTTTTTGAAAATATTGTCAATTACTTCATCGTTCACAGTGGTACCCGTGATTTCTCCTAAGTAGGATGCAGCATCTTCCAAATCAATGGAACAAATGTCTGCCTCCAGATTCATTTTGAGGGTGGAGATTGCTCTTTGCAGACTTTCTTCTGCCATTAACAGTGCCTGATAATGCCGCTCGGAAAAGAGGGTTTCTTCTGATTCGGACTGTTCCAGTCTTGCTTCGATATCATCTTTGATACCGTTTAACAGTTCTGCTACCCCTTCGTTGTTTTTGGCGCTGATACAGTACACTTTTTTGTCCAAATTTCGGGGGATTTCCGGTGTATTCAAGTCGGTTTTATTGTAAATTACCACCGTATGAGAGGGAAGAGAACGAATGTATTCTATTTCTTCGACGTCTGCTTTTTTGCTGGAATCCAAAAGATAGAGAATGTAGTCTACCTGCTCAATGTATTGATAAGATTTTAAGATTCCTGCCTGTTCCACAATGTCAGAGCTTTCTCGAAGGCCTGCAGTGTCGGCAATGTTCATCACATAACCGCCAATGTCGATCCGTTCGGTGATAACATCACGGGTGGTGCCTTCAATGTCGGTCACGATGGCACGGTCTTCGTCTAAAATCGCATTTAACAAAGAGGATTTCCCCACATTGGGTTTTCCGCAGATGGCTGCAGTGAAACCGTCTTTTAAGATTTTTCCCTTATCATAGCTGGTGAGCAGGGCACTGATATCTTTTAAGATGCCTTCCAGTCGGGATAAAATCACATCGTTGTGATTACCGCCTGTTTCGTCGGGAAAGTCGTTGCCTGCCAAAATATTCATAATTTCCGTCATAATGCGGTTGCGTAATCCGTCAATTTTATGACGAAGCTTTCCGTCTAAATTTTCCTGTGCCATCAAAAGAGCCGACTTTGTTTCGGCACCAATGGCATCAATCACGGCTTCTGCTTGCGTTAAGTCCATTTTTCCGTTTAAAAAGGCACGTTTGGTAAATTCACCTTTTTCCGCAAGGCGGGCACCGTTTTTTAGTAATTCCCGCATGACACATTCGGTAACGGTTTTTCCGCCGTGGCAATAAAACTCCACGGTATCTTCTCCCGTGTAAGATTTGGGAGCCAGCATTTTCACTGCCAGACAGTCATCTAAAATATTGCCTTCCCTGTCACGGATTTTGCCGTATACTAAGCTTCTGTCGGTGGCTTTTTGTAGTTTACCGCCAAACAAAGCATCTCCGATTTGGACGGCTTTTTCTCCGCTTAAACGGATGACGGATACAGCACTTTGTATATTTTTGGTTGCAGGCGCTGCAATGGTATCGTAAAACATCCGGAAAACTCCTTTAGTTCTTAGAATTTAACATTCCCATTATACCATATTTCAAAAAAATGTCAATATGGAAAAAGACGTATCACCAAAATAGGGCGATACGTCTTTTGGATGGTTATAAAACTTGGTTTTTGGCAACTGATTTGATGTCTTCGGAAATTTTTTCTAAGGTTTGTGAAATCTTTTCCAGCCGGTCAGATTGACTGTCCACAATAGACATCAATCGTTCCTCACGTTCTTTTGATTCCTTCTGATAAGTAAAAAATAACCAGATGAATAACGCAGCAAAAACACCTTGTCCCATTACCATTTCCATTAATGCCTGTATGTCCATATGTTACTCCTTCTCGTAGCTTTCGAGCATTTTTTGATATAAATCCTTGCGGTAGGGATGTTGGTCCAGTAATAAAAAAACCGGTTCGGGATTGGATAACTGCCATTTTTCTGAAAGCTTTGTTTTCACAGATTGCAGCTCGTCTTGGATTGCGATGCCTAAAAACTTCAAAATTCCTATGGCAATTGCAGATGCAAATTCTTCCGGTTTGGTCTTTAAAAGATTAGCGTCTGCCGGATGGTCTAAAAAAGCAGTTTCCACTAAAATAGCAGGGCAGAGAGTTTCTCTTAACACCAAAAGATTCGCATTTTTGACTCCACGGGAGCGAAGATTCAAGTTTTTAATCAGCTCTCCAAGTACCGATTCTCCCATCTTTTCTGCTTGACCGCCTTTTTGAATGACCAATACTTCCGTTCCGGTTCCGCCACCTGCGTTGCAATGAATGGAAATGAAGTAATCGCATCCTGCCTGATTAGAAATTTCGGCACGCTTTTTTAAACTGCTGTTCACAGATGTGCCTAAATTTTGGGTAGCGGATTCTCTGGTCAATATCGTTTGAATTTGGTATGCATTCAGAATTTCAGAAAGTTTTTCTGCAATCTGAAAGGTAATATCCTGTTCCTTCAAATGATTTGCCACAGCACCGGTATCCCATCCCGAATGGTTGTGACCTGCATCAATACAGATTTTCATAAAAACACCTCGTTTTGAACGGTAAAATAAAAGAGCGACCTTTTTTGTCCCGTGTTATTATGGTGGAAAAAGTGGAGGAAGTCAAGTTAATTCCAATGATTTGGTCGAATCTCGATGTTTTTATAAAAATTGGAAATAAAGGTTGCATTTTTTGTGATATAATGTTATAATATAGTGTGATATTTTATAAACGAAATCAGGGAGGACGTACCGTGTTTGAAAAAGTAGACGTGCTTGGCGCAAAGATTTCCAATGCAACGATTTCCGAAATTGTTGCAAAAATCATTTTCCGCATCAAAAACGGGGAAAGCACAGTGGTATATACCCCTAATTCCGAAATTATTGAACAGTTTCGCAAGGATGCCTCTTTGTTGGAACTGTTAAACTCTGCCGATATTTTAACGGCGGACGGCATCGGCGTGGTAAAAGGTGCCAAAATGCTTGGTACTCCCTTAAAAGAACGTGCTGCGGGATATGATATTGCCTGCAAACTGTTGGAGGAAGGTGCCAAAGAGGGGATTTCTTTCTATCTGTTTGGCTCCCGGGAAGAAGTGTGTGCCAAAGCGAAGGAAAACCTTTTGCAAAAATATCCCGGCATTCAGATTGTTGGCACGCAGAACGGATTTTTCCAAGAACCTGTGGGTGAAAAAATTGCTGCAGCTAAGCCACAGGTGGTGTTCGTTTGCCTAGGAGCAAAAAAACAGGAGCAATGGATTTATGATAACAAGCATTTATTCCAAGCAACTGCATTTTTAGGTATCGGCGGAAGTATGGACGTGTTTGCCGGCGTTGTGAAACGTGCACCGGATTTTTTCATTAAATTGCATCTGGAATGGTTCTACCGTTTATGCAAGCAACCCAGCCGATTTATCAGAATGTTGGCATTACCCAGATTTTTATGGCAGATTCTTTTAGAAAAACGCAGACGGCAACGTCTGGCAAAAGAAAATAAACAAAAAGGAGCGTAACAAAACATGTTAAAAGTTATTTTAATTTCTCACACTCCCAATCCTGAAAAAGTGGTAGCTGCAGCTGCTAAAATGTGTTATTCCAACAGTGGCGCAGTAAACATCTTAGATAAACTGGACGACGAAAAAACTGCCAAATTTTTAGAGCATTTAACAGCGATGGGGCATGAAAGTCCCTTAGAACACATTACCTTCACTTTTGCAGTGGAAGGTGTCAGCCGTGCTTTGCTGGCGCAACTCACCCGTCACAGAATGGCATCGTACAGTGTAAAATCTCAGCGTTATGTGGAGGAAGCAAATTTTGAATACATCACTCCTCCTGAAATTTTGGAAAATCCCGATGCCAAAGCTCTCTATGATGAAACTATGGCAAAAATCGGTGATGCCTATGAACAGCTTACTGAAGTGTTGTATCAGAAACACGTGCAGAATATGGACGAAAAAGCTGCCAAGAAAAAAGCCATTGAGGATGCCCGTTTTGTGCTTCCCAATGCTTGCGAAACAAAACTGATTATGACCTTTAACGCTAGAAGTTTATTAAATTTCTTTCAGCTTCGTTGTTGTAACCGTGCGCAATGGGAAATTCAGGCGTTGGCAGATGCCATCTTGTGGAAAGTGCGGGAAGTAGCACCGATTATTTTTTCACACGCAGGTCCCAAATGTGTGAACGGAGCCTGTCCCGAAGGTAATATGAGCTGCGGGAAACGTGCCGAAATGCAGCAACGTTACCGTATGAAATAAAAAGGAGAAGACTTCATGGAGCTTTTAGTAGCCCTGTTTTTCGGTGCTGTGCAGGGAATGACAGAATTTTTGCCCATTTCGGGTGGCGGTCACCTTGCAATGATACAAAATTTTAATCAGACATTGTTTGGCGTGGAGCTGTTTGCCCCTACGCTGACTTTTGATATTTTGCTCCGTCTGGGAGTGCTATTAGCGATTATCTTTGTGTTTTTTTCCGATATCAAACGGCTTTTTAGAGAATTGATTCTGTGTGTAAAGGAGATTTTTCACAAACGGTTTTCCTTACATACCAACCGTCCGTACCGACAGTTTTTATATATGCTGACAGTGACGATGCTGTTTCTGATTCCTGCCGTATTTGTAATGGACTATCTGGAAAGCAACTTGTCGAAACTGACGGTGATTGCGTTTACTCTGATGTTAACCGGGGTTGCAAACATCTTAATTGATACCGTTGATGCCAGAAGAATCAAAAAAGCAATGTTATCTCATCCGGAAGAAACGGAAGCGATTTCTAAGCCGTCGCCCGAAAGCAGAAATCCTGCCGCTGTCCCCGTTGCAGATGCAAGCCACCCCAAACAGTTTCTTCGACAGGGAGCTGTTGTTGGCATTTTTCAGCTGATATCGGTGATTCCGGGAATTTCCCGATGTGCTTTAACGGTGATGGGCGGTTTGATGGCAGGGTTTCGGAAAGACTTTGCAGTAAAGTATGCGTTTCTTTCGGCAATTCCGGTGCTTACCGTTAAAATTTTATTGCAAACCGTAACCGTATTGCAGGATGGGATTCGGATGAACTGGATTCCCTACCTTTTAGGGATGATTGCTGCTTTTATCAGTGGAGTTCTGTCGATTGCACTGATGCGCAAGGCAATTCGTAAAAACTGGTGTAAACGGTTTGGCATTTACTGTTTCTTCATCGGAATTATTATTCTGATGATTCAACTCAGAGGATAGAAAGGATAAATTTTCATGGCAATTAAGAAAAAAAAGACATCCCGCTCTGCAAAACGGGTTTCCAGAATTGCACCGCAGAAAAAAGATAAGAAAATCAAACTGGATCCTCAGGTTTCCTTTGTGATTAAGTTATTATGCGGGATTGCATTGCTGATTTATATGTTCTTAAGTGTATACACTGATCTGGCAGGGGGGCTTGGTTCCTTTTTCAGATGGCTTTTATGTGCATTGTTTGGAGAAGGTGCATTCTATATTCCCTTAATCACCGTTTATGCAGTGGTGATGGGTTGCATCTATATGAAAACCGGTGACGGATTGGGTAAAATCATTACTGCAATTGTCCTGATGCCTGTGGTTTCTATGGGATTGCACGTATTGTGTGGATGCCAGGTTTCCAGCTTATCTCTCGGTAATTGGGGTGCCATTACTGCTGATGCTCAACTGGGTTTAAACGGCGGTCTGTTCGGTACCTATCTTGGCGCATTGGTTCGCGGTTTGTTAGGCGAATGGGGTGCTATTATCTTTGTTGTGTTAGCAATGCTATTCTGTCTCTTTGTCATGTTTAACGAAATTGTTGCTGCCGGATTTTCCAGACTTTTCACTTGGCTCGGGAAAAAACTGCGTCAGGAAAAGACCTCCAAGGTGTTCCGTGTGCCTGGGGTGAAAGCGGATAAGGTCCGTTCTGAAGACGTGATTCAGAAGGAAATTGAAAAAACCACGTTGGATGTTCCCATTACCATGGAAGCACCGGATCATGCAGACGTGATTATTGAAAAATTTGCATCCCCGGAAGACCAGATGAAAAATCCTGAAATTACTCCCGAACCGGTGGTAGCTGCCGAAGCTAACCGAAAACCGGCATTAAGCAATCAGGAAATTGAAACCGTTGCGCAGGAACTGAATGAAGCAAAAGAGCAGGAAGTGAAAGAATATATCTATCCCTCTTTGGATTTTCTCAATAAAGGAACAAACCGTCCTACCGGTTTATCCAAAGAAGAACTGAACGAAAATGCTATCCGTTTGGTATCCACGATGCGGGAGTTTGGTGTAGAAGCAGAAGTGGTCAGCGTGCAGGAAGGCCCCTCTGTAACCCGATATGAAATCCGTCCCCAGGTAGGGGTTAAAATCTCCAAAATTATGGGATTAAGTGAAGATATTGCTCTTCGTATGGCAGCCAAAGGAATCCGTATTGCACCCGTTCCCGGAAAAACCGTGATCGGGGTGGAAATTGCCAACCAGAAGGTAATGCCCGTTTTCGTGCGTGACGTTATTGCATCTCCCGAATTTATGGAGCATAAATCCAAAGTGTCTTTCGCAGTTGGGAAAGATATTGCAGGCACAACTGTGGTGGGTGACATTGCCAAAATGCCTCACTGTCTGATTGCCGGAGCAACCGGTTCCGGTAAGAGTGTATGCATTAACTCTCTGATTACTTCTATCTTGTATAAAGCAAGTCCGGAAGAAGTTAAAATGATTATGATTGACCCCAAAGTGGTGGAATTATCTGTTTATAACGGTATTCCTCATCTGCTGATTCCTGTGGTAACAGATCCCAGAAAAGCTGCAGGTGCCTTAAACTGGGCGGTTATGGAAATGCTCAACCGCTATAATCTGTTTGAAAAAGCCAACGTTCGTGACTTAGATAGCTACAATGAGCATCAGATTGCCAACGGCGAAAATACGCTGCCTAAAATTGTAATTATTGTGGACGAGCTTGCCGACTTGATGATGGCATCTCCCAAGGAAGTAGAAGAATACATCTGCCGTCTGGCACAGCTTGCCAGAGCAGCAGGCATGCATTTGATTATTGCAACTCAACGTCCCTCCGTGGATGTTATCACGGGTCTTATCAAAGCAAATATGCCGTCTCGTATTGCATTTGCGGTATCCTCCCAGATTGACTCCAGAACCATTTTGGATATGGGCGGAGCAGAAAAACTTCTGGGAAAAGGGGATATGCTGTACGCTCCTATCGGAGAATCCAAACCTATCCGTGTGCAAGGTGCTTTAATCACGGACAAAGAAGTGGAACAGATTGTTGATTTCTTAAAACAGAACACAGAAGTTTCTTATGATGACGACGTGATTTCCCATATTGAAACTGCAGGTACCAAAGACGGTCCTTCTTCTGTTAGTGATGGCGGTGATGCAGACCAGATGCTTCCTGATTGTATCGAATTTGTGGTAGAATTGGGAGAAGCTTCTGTTTCCAAACTACAGCGTCGGTTCAAACTGGGATATTCCAGAGCTGCGCGCATTGTGGACCAGATGGAAGACAGAGGTATTGTGGGTCCTTCGGAAGGCAGCAAACCCAGACAGGTATTAATGACCAAAGAACAGTACTACGAAATGAAATTAAACGAAGGAATTTAATTCCCGAAAGGAACAGCTTTGAAACATCCTTTTTATTTTGACGGTGCATTCGGAACCTATTACGCCGAACTCTATAAGACTGATGAACCCTGTGAGCTTGCGAATGTGAATCATCCCCAGCGGGTGGCAAACATTCACAGGGAGTATATTCGTGCGGGTGTTGATGCTATCAAAACCAACACGTTTGGGGTAAATCATTCGTTAGCTGATGAAGAAACCGTGGTTTCTCTTTTGAAAACAGGGTATCAGATTGCCTGCGAAAGTGCGCAGGGAACAAATGTGCAAGTTTTTTGCGATATCGGTTATATCGACGGAGAAGAGAGCGAAGCGGAATATAAACGGAATGTAGACGTGTTTCTTTCCTTGGGTGCCAAATACTTTTTATTTGAAACCCTGCAGGAGTACGGCTTTTTAGGAAACGTAATTTCCTATCTGAAAAAGAGGGAGCCTTCTGCAACCGTTTTGGTATCCTTCAGCGTTTCGCAGGATGGCTATACCAAAAAAGGATATCATTACAAGAATCTTTTAAAACAAGCGGCAAAAGATGCCGATATTGTAGGATTAAACTGTCAGTGCGGTCCCGCTCATCTGTACCGTTTGATTAGTCAACTTAATTTAACGGATTATCCGTCTTTTTCGGCAATGCCCAATGCCGGATATCCGCAGTCTGTAAACGGACGGACTGTTTATTCCAATAATATTTCCTACTACAGTGAAAAACTGCTTGCCATCGCATCCTTGGGCGTTCCCGTACTTGGCGGTTGCTGTGGTACCACACCTGCCCATTTAGAGGCAGTGATTGGTGGTGTGATTCCCACTGCCGAAACAGTTGTTGTTTTGGAACAGTCCAAAACAACAGCGCAGAAGAACAGCTTATTGGAGTATTTTAAGAGTGGGAAAAAGATACTGGCAGTCGAAATTGATCCTCCTGTGGATACAGATGTTTCTTTTTTGATGTCGGCATCCCAACAAATAAAGCAGGCTGGTGCTCACGTGATTACCGTAGCGGATTCACCGTTAGCTCGTACCCGTGCAGACAGTTTGATGCTTGCGGCTAAAATCAAGCGTGATATTGATATTGATGTGTTGCCTCATTTGTGTTGCCGTGATAAAAATTCAATCGCAATCAGAAGCTCTCTGATTGGAGCTAATATTGAGAATGTCAATAATGTGCTGGTGGTGACCGGAGACCCGATTTCCCGTAATGACGGCGGTGTTTTTCAGTTCAATTCTTATACGTTGATGAATCTGATTTCCAACTTAAATCAGGAGATTTTTCATGAAAATCCATATACTGTTTGCGGTGCATTAAATGTGAATGCCTTGCATTTTGAAGCAGAACTTGCCCGTGCGAAAACCAAAATTGCATCAGGGGCCAAAGTGTTTTTGACTCAGCCGATTTTTTCCCGGCAGGCAGTGCGAAATTTTCATCTTGCAAAAAAGGAGCTGGATGGTTATCTTCTGGCGGGTATTCTTCCCATTGCCGGTTGGAAAAACGCCCTGTTTCTCAATAACGAAGTGTCTGGCATCGAAATCCCTACGGATTTTATCGAAGCGCTAAAAGAAATGCCACCTGAACAAGTAGCGAATGCAGTTGTGGATTACAGTATGGATATCATCCGTCAGGTATATGATGTTGCAGACGGTTTTTATATTATGACGCCACTTCGGAAAACTGAATTGGTGGCAAACTTACTGTCTCGGATAAAAGCTTTGAAAGAAGGTTAGTAAACAAATGTTAATCATTTCCGAAAAATTAAATAGTTCTATTCCGTCCGTGTTGGAAGCGTTTCAGCGGAAAAATGATGAATTGTTAATAGAACTGATCAAAAAACAAGAGGATGCAGGTGCAACCTATATTGATATTAACACTGCCGTGTTGCAGGAAGCGGAATTAGAAACGATGCTTTATGCCATTGATCTGGTGAAACAGCATTCCAAAATGGGGATTATGATTGACACCCCCAATGTGTCTGTGGTGCATCAGGCTGTGGAGGCTTGCGAGGGAAGAAACATTATTATTAATTCTGTTACCGTTTCCGAACGGATTGACGAGCTAATGGAATTACTAAAAAGCCGTCAGGACATTATGGTTGTAGGGTTACCTATCCCGAAAGAGGGCATTCCTCATACTGCAGAGGAACGTGTCCGTTATGCTGGAGAAATTATTGAAAAATTCCGTGCCAACAGCGTGTCGGAAGAGCGTGTTTTCATTGATGTTTTGGTGGAAGCACTGGCTGTGGGAGACAAGAATGCAACCATTTGTTTAGAAACGCTGCGTCTGTTAAAAGAAACCTATCCCAATGTAAAAACTACCGGTGGTTTTTCCAATATTTCCTTTGGGCTTCCCAAACGTACCGTTTTAAATACTGCGTTTCTAGCGATGGCAATGTATCAGGGATTGGATAGTGCGATTATGGATCCGGCTCCCGACAGTATGCGCAAAAGCTACCGCGCTATCAACGCATTGTTGGGCAACGATGAATATTGCATGGATTACATCGACGAAATTCGAGGTACAGAAGAATAATCACAAAAAAGAGTCCTGTTTTCATATTTGGAAGACGGGATTTTTTTGTTTTTTAGCAGGGAAGAAGCATTAAATCCGAAAAATAAAATAGATTCTAAAAAAATCCAAAAAAAATTCTGAAAAAATTTAAAAAAAAGGTTGACAATTCCTTTTTGTGGTGATATAATAGCAAAGGTTCAGAAAATTGGAATATTTAGCGGGATTGTGTAAGGGTAGCACGACAGACTCTGACTCTGTTTGTGAGGGTTCGAATCCTTCTCCCGCTGCCAGAGAGAGGGGCGTGGCTGCGGGGGGAGGGGGTTTTAATGATTTTTTTTGTTTTTTAGCAGGGAAGAAGCATTAAATCCGAAAAATAAAATAGATTCTAAAAAAATCCAAAAAAAATTCTGAAAAAATTTAAAAAAAAGGTTGACAATTCCTTTTTGTGGT
>JAZQKB010000023.1:0-8357 GCA_045541975.1 Clostridia bacterium
AACCATCGACACTACCGAACAGGCTGTTGGCACTGCTTTGGAATACTCTGTATCCTTAACCACCGCAGCAACCGGTACTGTAAAAGCAATGTTACTGACTGCAAACTTAGTTCCCCTGTTCTAAAAAATTCTAAGAGATTCTAAAAGATTCTAAAAGATTCTAAAAAATTCTAGCGAACTAAAAAGAGGCAATCTGATAAAATAATCAGGTTGCCTTTTTTATGCCTTTGAAGTCTTGACTTTTCCTATCAATAATGTTATGCTAAAAGAACAGCAAATGGTTTTTGACAGCTTTGGAAAAATTATCTAAAAGGAGAATCCAAATGCAAACCAAAAAGCTTATCTCTTTTATGCTGACTCTTGTCATGCTGTTATCCTGCGTGATAACTGTATCTGCTGCACCTACATGGACAGGCAGATTCAGTGATGCAACCGGTTACACCAACGGCTATGTTGGTGAAAACTATGCAATGACCACCTTTACCAAAACCAACGGCACTGAATCTGTTGCAGGCGTGGACTATCAAGCATCTTCCGGTGCTCCTTTCAATGCTGACGGTTCTTTTACCATGGTTGTTGGCGACTGGGGTAAATACGAAATCGAAGTTCCCTACACCGGGGTGTACGCATTCCAGATAAAAACTCTGTGGATAGCCGGAAATAATACCACCTCCTTCAAAGTTTCCACCGAAGACGGTTACTACACAGAACAGAGCATATGGCAGACCGGTTGGACCAGCGGTTCCTATGCTGACCAGCCCATCTATTTAAAAGAAGGTAAAAACATTATCAAAGTGGAGCTGACAGGTCCTAACAACTGTATCTTTGCAGCAATTGATATGGGTAGATTAGATGCAAACGGTGCCGCTTCCTCGTTGGACTTTTTAGAGTTGGTCAAAGTGGAAAGTTCCACCGAACCTACTCCGACTCCTACCACCGCACCGACTCCCACTCCGACTGCTACTCCTACATCCACTCCCACCTATGTACCTGGTGATGCGGATGAATGGACCGGTAAATTCAGCGAAGTGGAATCCCACAACAACGGTTATGTGGGTGAAATTTATGCCATGACCACCTTCACCAAAACCAACGGAACTTCTTCTGTTGCAGGTGTTGACTATAAAGCATCTGCTTCTTCCCCCTTTGGTTCCAACGGTTCCTTTACCATGGTTGTTGGCGACTGGGGTCAGTATGAAGTAACTGTTCCGTACACCGGTGTTTATGCAATGCAGGTACAAACCTCCTGGATTGGCGGCTCCGGCAACGCACAGCTGATGGTAGCTGCTGACACTGGCTATTATTCCATACACAATCTGGCTCATGCAACCTGGTCCAGCGGTTCCTATGCTGACCAGCCCATTTATTTAGAAGAAGGCACCAATGTGATTACCATTAAGTTATTGGGTGAAAACAACTGTATCTTAAGCGGCATTGACTTTGGTAAACTGGATAAAAACGGCGCAACTGCATCCTTAGATTATCTGCCTTTGGTAAATGTGAAAGAAGATAAATTTACCAATTTAAAAATCAACAGCGCTACCGGTACTGCAACTGTAACTTATCAGAAATTCTATGACAACAGTCCCGCTATGCTGGTATTAGGTGAATTTGAAACCTACGATAAACTGGCAAATGTGAATCTGATCCAGATTAACACCGAAGAACAGGAAGTAAACTCGTTTGTACCCTATTCTGTGTCCATTCCCGGCGCTACCGGTGACTTAAAAGCAATGCTTTTAGATGAAAACTTAAAACCGGTCATCACCGAATCCGTAACCAAAGAAATCACCCGTCTGACCGGCAAAAAAGTATCCATTTTAGGGGACAGTATTTCTACCTATCAGGGATATTCCAACAATACTGACTATAACTCCACCATTGGTAGCAACATCGTTTACTACAACGGCTATTATCAGAATTTCAGAGACGTGAACGAAACCTGGTGGATGCAGATGATTGATGAAACCGGTATGGAACTTTTAGTAAATAACTCCTACTCCGGCGACAAGGTTTGCGTAAACGGTATTTCCAGAGCACTTCAGCTTCACAACAACGAAAATGTGAATCCGGATGTGATCGTGGTATACTTAGGGGTAAATGATATTATCGGCGGTTGCACTACCGCTCAATTTAGCACCAACTACAACACTATGATTTCCGGCATGAGAAACAAATATCCCGATGCAGAAATCTATTTAATGACCTTCCCCTATTTCCAGAACGCATCCGTCGGTTCCTACTGTGATATTGTGGAACAGACCGCTTCTACTTACAATTGCACCTTTGTGGACTTATACCATGATAGCGGTATTACCTCTGCAAATGTGGCAGATCACATGGTAGACGGCTTCTTACATCCCAACTATGCCGGTATGGATAAAATTACCGATTGCTTAGTGGATGCAATGCTCGCTCAATAAATGTTTCACAAAAAAGCAACCTGAAAAGGTTGCTTTTTTTTATTCCTTTGGGAAAAGTGTTGACATTTGGCGAATAGCTTGGTAAAATAAAGAAGATGTTTTTTAGAAGAAAGGATGAAATCAAAATGTCGTTTCGTCGTTGTGATATTTTATTACCGAAATTCTCAGATAATCAGGAAAAAATGAAGCAGTGGAGCGTAGTTGCCTGTGACCAATACACCTCCGAGCCTGATTACTGGCAGGAAGTGGAAAAAATAACCGAAGGTGCATACTCTACCCTTCGCTTGACTGTTCCCGAAATTTATTTAAACGATGCGGATATTGACGAACGTATCAAAAAAACCAACGAAACTATGAAAACCTATATGGCAGAAGATGTGTTCACTGAATACAAAGACTCCTATATCTTTGTGGAAAGAACGCTCGCAAACGGTGTAAAACGCTTAGGAATTGTAGGTAGTGTAGATTTGGAAGAATACGATTATACCGTTGGCTCTCAGACCAAAGTCAGAGCAACCGAAGGTACAGTTGTATCCCGTATCCCGCCTCGTCTGAAGGTGAGAAAGGATGCTCCCATCGAACTTCCTCATATTATGCTGTTAATTGACGATGCTACTTGCGACATTATTGAATCCAACCAAAACCGTGTGGATGAATTTGAAAAACTATATGATTTTGAGCTGATGCAGAATTCCGGAAAACTCGCAGGCTACAAGCTTTCAAAAGCTGCAGCCGACGAGTTAGACGAAAAACTCAAAAAACTTGCAGATTTAACCCTTTTTAATGAAAAATACGGGGTGCAAAAGGATTCCCCTCTAGTATTCGCAATGGGAGACGGTAACCACTCCTTAGCAACCGCCAAAACAAACTACGAAAATTTAAAGCAGGAAATCGGCGAAGAAAAAGCCAAAAACAGTCCTGCAAGATACGCTCTTTGTGAATTGGTAAACCTGCACGACAAATCTTTGGTATTTGAAGCCATTCACCGTGTGATTTTTAATGCCAAAGCAGAAGAGTTTTTAGCAATGCTTGAAAAAAACTATACCGTAAGCTATGGTGATGATGCCAAAGGTCAGTCCTTTTTGCTGGTGACCAAAGGCGAAACCAAAAAAGTAACCATCACCGATTCCAAAGAATACTTAACCGTGGCAACCGTACAGAAAAACTTAGATGAATTTATCAAAACAAACGGTGGCGAAATTGATTACATTCACGGCGAAGATGTGGTGAAAAACCTCTGTGAAAACGAATCCAATTTCGGTATTATCTTAGAAGCCATGGACAAATCCGATTTGTACAAATCCGTAATCTTAGACGGTGCTCTCCCCCGCAAAACCTTCTCCATGGGAGATGCCTGCGACAAACGGTTCTACACTGAAGCAAGAAAAATTAAATAATTAATAATATAAAGTTACAAAGCCTTCTGCTATCATCAGCAGAAGGCTTTTTTATATTTTTTAATATAAAATAAATACGGAGCGGTTTTTGTTTCCGCTCCGCATTTGAATTTATAACGCATCATCATAAACATTTGCTTTTGGTACCATATTTTTCCATACAAATATTTTGTATGTTTTTGCATCCGCATCTATGGGTAAATCAAAACTGGTAATATCGTTTAATTCGCACGGTTTAAAAGTAGATATCATCAATTGATTATTGTCATCATACAAACAAAGATAAGCAATCATATTTTCTTCCACATCCTCTACCGTAATATCAAAATACCAGGTTTTCGAGGAATGATAATAATCTACTGATATATCATCAAGAGGTCTCATATTCACAAATCGAATTGCATTCAATTTTGCATACTCTTCTGCATAGGAACCTTCAAATCCATAAATCGCAATATCATCGCATCGATAAAAGGCTTTTTCTCCAATAGATGTAACACTCTCTGCAATATCGATGCGTGATGCTTGAACACAACCGTAAAAAGACATACTACCAATATGTGTAATACCGTTATCAACCACTATATCTGTGATGCTCGTTTTTTGAGAATACCACGGGATTGCCGATGTTTCGGTATAATCTTTCATTGCTCCCTTCCCTTTGATGTGAAGTGTTCCATATTCATACAATTCCCATTTCATTCCATTGGCATCGGTTCCATAATGGGTAATACTTGTTTTAGGGAGTAATTTTGGCTCATCAATCATCTTTGTTCCTGCTGCATCCGAAAATAATTGATGGCAGATTGAACACTCCCAATAAGTTTCCGCTATACCGTATTCATCGTAAGTGGCAGGACGCGGATCACAAGTAATCAAATCAAGATGTTTACACTGCCAACCTGCATATATTACAGTTGGAAAAACAGACTCCTGTTGAGAATAAGAAGAAGTCGGGGGATATTTGTTTATGCATTCTTTTTCTTTATACCACCCTATAAAAGTATAGTTTTCACAAGTAGGTGTTCTCGGAGTAGTTTCCCATGCATAATAATACTCTGTCATACCATCTGATGCATCATGATAGTATTTATAACTAATTTTAATAGCTTCGGTCGGCATGTTTGATACCAACTCATCATCTGGAGCATTGGCATCAAAATTGATATACGCTGAGCCAAGTGTACCATAGCGATCTTTTCCTGTAGAATCAATAAACATTGCGTATGAAGTACCGGTAACAAAGGATAATACAAGTACCAATGACAATAATAATTTTAATGTTTTCAACACATTTCCTCCTATTCTCGCACAACCATTTTTGAAAATATGAATCAATATCAAATGTGCAATATAATAATAAACTCTAAACAATTCAATACTAACTAATTCCATTGCTCCTAAACTCTTAAATATCGAATTATTTACGAATTATATTATAGCCCGTTTATGGGCAATTGTCAATATAAAACCTATAATTTATACTAAAAATGTCAAAAATAATTATAGGGGTTTAAAAAGATGATTGTTTATACAAAGTTGTGGGAAACTATGAAGAAAAAGAATGTATCACAATATCAGCTGATTAAAAAACATGGTTTTTCTACCGGTCAGCTTGACCGACTAAGAAAAAACGGAAATATCAATTCCTACACCTTAGACACACTTTGTAAAATTTTAGACTGCAAATTAGAGGATATTGCAGAGCATATTCCCGATACAAACGAAATGTAATTGTTTTATCTTATCTTTCTATTTCAATTCATAGCAAAAAATCCACCTTAAGCTTAACGCTTAAAGTGGATTTTTATTTATTTTCCTTTCATGTTCGACACAAAAAAGTTAGACACATCAACGATGTGATTCTACACACCCATTATACCATCATGTATCCATTGTGTTGAATCCTATTTTAAAAAAAGAAACATACAAATTTTATACTAGCAAAATATGAAATAAATTTCTGCCTTGACACATTTAGTTTTTTGCTGACATGTAACCAAATCATTATCATTAAAATACACGCCTATATTTGCACACTAATACTCTATAAAATCAGACACATAAAGCTCTTTGGAATTAGACAATGGTACCATGTTTTCATCCCATACAAACACCTTAACACAAAAAACATTCTCTCTATTAAAGTTTGTTCTTAAATTGTCCGCGGAGAGGTATTTGCATTCGAGTGCCTTTTCGCAACTATCATACGATGCTGTGTAAATACGAGCATTCGAGGGTATATTATCAATTTCAACATTAACAGCTAAACTATTAATTCCATATGCGCCCAAATCTGTAACAATCAGTTTTTTAATTTCCGGTTTAGGAACTACAGTAATCTCACATTCTGCATAACAATCACTGTTTCCTACTGATGCAGTAATTATTGTTTTTCCTGCTGAAATGGCTGTAATGGTACCCTCATTAACTGTTGCCACAGACGTATCAGATGATTCCCATATAATTTCATCTGTGGTGTAATTGGGAAGAATATCTACAGTCAAAGATTTCTTGCCACCAGTATACATAGTTTCTGATTGACTTTGGAAAGAAATATCGTAAGCAGGAACATAATTATAATGTACCTTCACTTTTTTTAGTCTATCATTGCCATACCAAACTATAATTTGTGACCATTCTTTTGAACTGCCCTCATAATATATATCCGTTAATTGATCACATTTATAAAATGCATAAATATCGATTGTATGTACTGTTTTCGGAATCATGATACTGGTAGCTTTGGAATATGCAAATGCTTGTTCACTAATGCATTCTAAACTCTCTGGCAGGATAAAATTTGTTGCTCTTGCTGAAAATCCATATGACTGAGCAGCAATCACACGTGTTCCTGGCTTAATAATAATATCTTCACCAGTTATCATACTTCCGTATATTAGACAATCATCTATATAAAAACTGTCTTGCCACCAGTATCCGTTTCCATTGACCAATGAAGTAGAGTCAAAGCTAGAATAGCCTATACATTCGACACTTTTGGGTATAGAAACATTTAACAAATTAACACATGGATAAAATGCATCGCATCCTATATATGTTACTCCCTCCGATATTACCACTTCTTTAATAGAATCCAAGTACTTTTTCCAAGGTTGGTTACTATTCGTCCAATTATCCATCGGCCCAGTCCCACTAATTGTAATAGTACCATTATCGTCAAGTGTCCATGTTAAATTATCACCGCAGACCCCACTTACATCAGCGCTTACTGTCGTATATGAACCAGCAAATATTAAAATGAGACAAACAAGAATAAAAACCAAATTTTTAAGATTCATCGTAAAAACTTATCTCCCTTAATTTCAATCAATACACTTTTTTAAAATATTTACTTTTGTTATAATCGACGCTCAGCAAAGCATTTGAACGAAACAAATAAAAAGGCAATTTGTTTTGAAATTCAAAACCGTAAAACATATACTTTTCACTAAAAATGAAATAAAGTGTATACATCTAAAAAACAAATAGAGCATTTCGCCATAATATTTTTTTGAAAAAACATAGGCAATACCACATGTTGTTGATATAAGTTAGACACATCATTGTGGAAATCCCAAAATGATGTGTCTAACATGAAAAATTCAGTTGAAACTTAAGATAAGTCTGAAAACTCTCTTATTTAGAAGCTTCTTCGATTGCAACTGCAACTGCAACAGACATACCAACCATGGGGTTGTTACCTGCGCCGATTAAGCCCATCATTTCAACGTGAGCCGGAACGGAAGAAGAACCTGCAAACTGAGCATCAGAGTGCATTCTTCCCATGGTGTCGGTTAAGCCGTAAGAAGCGGGGCCTGCAGCCATGTTATCGGGATGCAGAGTTCTTCCGGTACCGCCGCCAGATGCAACGGAGAAGTATTTTTTACCCTGCTGAATGCATTCTTTTTTGTAGGTGCCTGCAACAGGATGCTGGAATCTGGTGGGGTTGGTGGAGTTACCGGTAATGGAAACGCCAACGTTTTCTTTGTGCATAATTGCAACGCCTTCACGAACGTCGTCACAACCGTAGCATCTTACTTTTGCTCTTTCGCCATCGGAATATGCTTTTTCAGAAACGATTTTCAGTTCACCGGTGTAATAGTCAAACTGAGTTTTCACATAGGTGAAGCCGTTAATTCTGGAGATGATTTCTGCAGCATCTTTACCCAGACCGTTTAAGATAACCTTTAATGGTTCTTTTCTAACTTTGTTTGCAGATTTTGCAATACCGATTGCACCTTCAGCAGCAGCGAAAGATTCGTGACCTGCTAAGAATGCAAAACATTTGGTATCTTCACGAAGCAGCATTGCTGCTAAGTTACCATGGCCTAAACCTACTTTTCTATCATCAGCAACGGATCCGGGGATACAGAATGCCTGTAAGCCTTCGCCGATTACTTCTGCAGCGTCAGCAGCATTGGTAACGCCGCGTTTGATTGCTAAAGCGGCACCTAAGATATATGCCCAGCAAGCGTTTTCAAAACAGATGGGCTGGATGCCTTTTACGATGTTATAAACATCAATCCCTTTATCT
>JAZQKB010000024.1:0-28165 GCA_045541975.1 Clostridia bacterium
TTTGATATCTTCCACAGTTTTACCCTGAGCTTTTGCTAATGCAGCAATGTCAGCTTCTTCGGTGGGAACAAATTCATGCAACGGAGGATCTAAGAAACGGATGGTAACCGGGTTACCTTCCAGAGCTTCGTATAATTTTTCGAAGTCTCCCTGCTGATAGGGCAGGATTTTTTCCAGTGCAGCTTCTCTTGCTTCAACAGTGTCAGCACAGATCATTTCTCTGAATGCAGCGATTCTGTCTGCTTCAAAGAACATATGCTCGGTACGGCACAGACCGATACCTTCAGCACCCAGTTCAACAGCTTTTTTCGCATCAGCAGGAGTATCAGCATTGGTTCTAACTTTCAGAGTTCTGAATTCATCAGCCCACTGCATAATTCTGCCAAATTCACCAGCGATTTCAGCATCAACGGTAGGAATGATACCGTCATAGATGTTACCGGTGGAACCGTCGATGGAGATTTCATCACCTTCAACATAAGTTTTACCAGCTAAGGTGAATTTTTTATTTTCTTCGTCCATGTTGATGTCGCCACAACCAGATACACAGCAGGTACCCATACCACGAGCAACAACTGCTGCGTGAGAGGTCATACCGCCACGAACGGTTAAGATACCCTGGGATGCTTTCATACCGGTGATATCTTCGGGAGAGGTTTCTAAACGAACTAAGATAACTTTTTTGCCCTGTGCGTTCCAAGCTTCTGCATCTTCAGCAGTGAATACAACCTGGCCGCAAGCAGCTCCAGGAGAAGCACCTAAGCCTCTGCCAGCAGGAGTAGCAGCTTTTAATGCTTTTGCATCAAACTGGGGATGTAACAGAGTATCTAAGTTTCTGGGATCGATCATTGCAACTGCCTGTTTTTTGTCGATCATGCCTTCGTCTACTAAGTCACAAGCGATTTTTAAAGCAGCTTTTGCAGTTCTCTTACCGTTTCTGGTCTGGAGCATATACAGTTTTTTGTTTTCAATGGTAAATTCCATATCCTGCATATCTCTGTAATGATCTTCTAAGATTGCACAAACTTTGTTAAATTCATCGAAAGCTTCGGGGAAGGTTTCAGCCATCTGAGCAATCGGCATAGGAGTACGAACGCCTGCAACAACGTCTTCACCCTGTGCGTTTACTAAAAATTCACCCATTAAGCCTTTGTCGCCGGTAGCGGGGTCACGGGTAAATGCAACACCGGTACCACAGTCATCGCCCATGTTACCGAATGCCATCATCTGCACGTTAACAGCGGTACCCCAGGAATAAGGAATATCGTTGTCACGTCTGTAAACGTTAGCACGGGGGTTGTCCCAAGAACGGAATACTGCTTCAACAGCACCCATTAACTGTTCTTTCGGATCAGACGGGAAGTCTTTACCGATTTTGGATTTGTATTCAGCTTTGAACTGACCTGCTAATTCTTTTAAATCATCAGCAGATAATTCAACGTCCTGAGTAACGCCTTTTTTCGCTTTCATTTCGTCGATCAGTTCTTCAAAGTATTTCTTACCAACTTCCATAACTACGTCAGAATACATCTGAATGAATCTTCTGTAGCAGTCCCAAGCCCATCTTGCGTTGCCGGTTTTAGCGGAGATAGTTTCAACAACTTCTTCGTTTAAACCTAAGTTTAAGATGGTATCCATCATACCAGGCATAGAAGCTCTAGCACCGGAACGAACGGAAACCAGTAACGGATTTTCTTTATCACCGAATTTTTTACCGCAGATTGCTTCCATTTTGGTAATGTTTTCCATAATTTCAGCCTGAATGTCTGCGTTGATGGTTCTGCCATCTTCATAGTACTGGGTACAAGCTTCGGTAGAAACAGTGAAGCCCTGAGGAACCGGCAGACCGATTTTGGTCATTTCAGCCAGGTTCGCACCTTTACCACCCAGCAGTTCACGCATTGATGCGTCACCTTCGGAAAAAAGGTATACAAATTTTTTACCCATGAGTAAAAACCTCCTAAGTGTATAATGTTATTTTTTACGGTTTTGAAGTACTTATTGTAGTTTGTTAAAAAAATGTCACACTCTATTGTAAACCCAATAAGTCATACTGCTATATTATATCACAAATCTAAAATTTGTAAAGAGTTTTTCCATAACTTTTTCCGAAATTTTACCTTTTTTTGCATTTTTTTATAAAAAGAACAAGAAAATGGTCAGACAGACTGAAAAATTCAGTTAATCTGACCATTGCTTATAAACAAAACAGCTTTTCAAACCATTCTACAATCTTAAATTTGCAAACAATTTGCTTTTCATTGCCGGTAATCGCAGAACACTCCTGTTCTGTTAAGACATGATTTAGAATTTCTGCATTGGAATTACTAGATTCCGTGACACCTTCAATCCTGCACAGGGATGGATACATCACACAGAAAAAGTTTTCACCATTTCCCTCTCCCAAAGTGATACTCACTGCATCATAATAACCTGCCGGCAACACAAAATCCGAGTATTCCCGAACCGGAAATTCTTTTTTTGAAACAGTTACCTTTGCCTGATAAGAGAAACCGTTTTCTAAAAGGACACGGTTCGCAATTTTTTCAAGTTTATGCTGATGTTCTTTGAAAAATTCTAACGCCTCTTCTTTTGAGGTGATTTGCGAAAAATCAAGTTCTGAAAAAATGGTTTCCCGCACTTTCAGTTTAACCTCCTGATCTTTTTGGGAATTGCTGTTTGCCACAATATGAAATCTCACGAATTTTTGAGTAATAGCTTTTGCTTCAGAAACCATTCCAAGAAGTGTGCCTACTAAAAACACAATCAAAACTGCGGTAATCACCGCTTTATTATGTTCCAAAAAATCGTTAACAGGTCGTAACTTCTTCATAAGTTGCTTCATTTGTTTCATCTTCATTCTCCTTCATAAAAAAATAAGAACCGTACCGTTTTGGTACGATTCTTACCAATTCTAAAACAATTATACCTTCATCAGGAAAACTTGTTTATCGTAATGCAATAATTGTGCCATCGCCTGTTGTGCGGATGTTTCAGAATCAAAAAGTCCAAACACAGAGGGTCCGCTTCCGCTCATCACACTGCCTAATGCACCGTTTTCCAGCATTACAGCTTTCAACTCTGCAATCAACGGGTATTTTTTCACCGTAACCTCTTCTAAAACATTATATAATCTACGGGAAAGTCCGTGAAGATCTCCCTGTTCCAAAGCACGAACAGCCCCCAAGGTATCGGGATGCAATTCCAGTTTTGATGCCTGAAGTGCCGTGAAAATTTCTTTGGTGGAAACATTGATAAAACGTGGTTTAATCAGCACAATCCAACCGTGCGGAAGATTGGGTAACTGACATAATCTCTCCCCGGTTCCTTCCGCTAAAGCAACGCCACCTTGCAGACAAAATGGGATGTCTTTTCCAATCATATCCCCCATTTGCTGCAATTTTTGTAAAGAAATATCCGTTTCATACAGCTCATTTAATCCGCGCAAAACTGCTGCCGCATCGGTACTGCCACCGGCTAAACCTGCACTGACGGGAATCTGTTTTTCAATCCGGATACCGACGCCACCGGGAATCTTTGTTTCCCCAAAAAATAAACTGGCAGCACGGAACGCAATATTCTTTTCATTGTTCGGCAAAAAGGATAAATTCGTGCTGACCGAGATTTCTTCCTGTTTTGTAAGAATGACGGTATCTGATAACGGAATTTCCGCCATAATCATTTTTAAATCATGATACCCATCTTCCCGTTTTCCCAACACATCCAGCGTCAGATTAATCTTGGCTTTCGCTGTTTTTACAAGTTCATTCATGGGTTGTAAGCTCCTTGATTGCTCTTTGTAATTGCGTGTCTTCACTTTGTTCCATCAGAAAAATACTTGTGGTCTGATTCTCCAAAGCAACTTCAATATCCGGTGCCAGTCCTACTTTATGAATATTTTCGCCACCGGGCAGGAAATATTCACCAATCGTCAGAATCACAGCACTCTTAGAATCAATATAAAAGCTCTGACCAACAACGCCTTTCCCGTACGAGTTCTGACCGATCAGCTTTGCCCGGTTATTATCACGAAGACCGCCTGCTAAAAGTTCCGCAGCACTGGCAGTACCTTCATCAATCAATACACAAATGGGAATATCCAAAGAATGCACTGCATCAGAAGTTTCAACAATTTCAGAACCGTCGGAATACTTAATGGATACGATTGTCCCCTCCGGCATCAGATAATCAGCTACAGCCACAACACTGTCTAATGTTCCGCCGGAATTGGATCGTAAGTCCAAAATCAGTCCTTGTAACTGATTGCGGTCAAACTCTTCAAATTTACGGATAAATTCCAGTTCTGTTCCAATATCAAAGCTGGAAATTCGCACATAACCAATTCCATCCTCAAGCATTTTGGTACGGACAGTTTCAATAGATACCTGAGTCCGAACTAAATCTACTTCTCGCATTTCTCCTTCTCTGGTAAGAATCCCCAAAGACACACTTTCTCCGGGAAGACCACGAATCATATCTACGGTTTCATCCATCATATCGCCCGTCACGGAGGTACCATTCACCGCAACGATACGGTCGCCGGTTCTGATACCCGCAGCCTGCGCTGCAGAGCCGTCAAACGAATTGATTACAACCAGAAAATTGTTTTCATCTACTGTGATTTCTACACCGATTCCCACGTAATTTCCTTCAATTTCTTCATTGAAACCGTCTAAATCCTCGTTAGAAACATAAAAGGAAAAAGGATCTTTTAAATGACTCACATATCCGTTCATAGCATAGTCAAACGCCTGTTCATCGTCAATGTTTTCCTGAAAATAATAATTTTGGTGAATCAGCTCGTTGAGTTTTTTGATTTTCAGTGCCTGGGTGGTATAACTACC
Source organism: Clostridia bacterium (assembly GCA_045541975.1). Classification (GTDB taxonomy): domain Bacteria; phylum Bacillota; class Clostridia; order UMGS1840; family UMGS1840; genus SIG452. The sequence continues at coordinate 4,845 of JAZQKB010000024.1, forward strand.
AGCAGTGGCACCGCTTCTTTCGTGCAACACTCCGCCAAAATAACCTGCTAAGCCGACAGATACTGTTAACACGATGTAAAACAACCGTCTGACAATAGACTCTTTCATCAATTTATGCCTCATTTCATCTGAAATTTAAGGGTACCGCAATGGATGTGGTACCCTCATCATAAGATATGTAATTCAATAATAGATTATTGCAAATAATTCAACGGTTGCTGCAAAACGCCATTCACAGATACTTCAAAATGCAAATGTGGACCGGTAGACCAACCGGTACTTCCAACTTTTGCAATTTTCTGACCTTGTTTTACCACAGCACCTTTGGAAACCAGATTTGCAGAATGATGTCCGTACAGGGTGGTTGTTCCGCCACCATGATCGATAACAATGTAGTTTCCATAAGCAGTTGAATATCCAGAAACGATGACCGTTCCGTCTGCCGCTGCAACAACAGATGCTCCGCTGGGAGCGCCGATATCCATACCGGAATGACTTTTCTGAACTTTCAGAATCGGATGGATTCTCGGTCCAAAAGGACAGGTTATCGTATAATATCCGGGTGCCGGCCATGTCATTTTTCCGCCGGTATACTTTGCAGCACTTACATTGCCAGAACCGCTACCGGAAGTCAGATTCCGGATTTGAGCCTGAATGTTTGCACTTTCTTTCTCAAATTTTTCGTATTCTTTCGTGTATTTTGTAATATCGTTTTCTAGTTGTGTCAGTACTTTGGTATTTTCATCAATTAAGGCCTGCAGATTTTTTTGTTCCTTATCTGCTTCCGCTTTCACAACCAGCAGTTCCTCTTTTTTCTCATTTAAAATTGCAGTTGCTTCTTCCACCTTCGCCTTGCGGTTAATAATGTCCGAAATAATCTGCTGATCGTAAACCGCAACCTGTTCAATTACATCCAAACGATAGAAAAAGTCGGCAAGATCGCCACTGGACAAGAGGATATCCAAATAGGAAGTTGTATTTTCTTCATATAAAGATCTCATACGAAGTTTGAAAAGTTCTTTGTTTTCCTCTTCTTCTTCCGTTAGTCGTTTGATTTCTTCTTCTTTTGTCTGAATTTCAGACTCCAAAGTTGTAACCTGGCTGTTCAGATCCTTAACACGTGCAGCAACCTGTGCCATTTGTGCATCCAAATCCCGCTTTTTCTCTTCGTAGCTGACTTTTTGGTTTTTGGCCTGATTCACTTTTTTCTGTGCCTCATTCGCTTTCTGGTCGGCACTTTGCTGTTGCTTTTGCAGGTCAGACTTCTGGTCTGCCATAACAACAGTTGCCGAAAAAACAACTGACAAAAGCATCACCAAGCTTAAAATCAGAGATAAAATTTTGTTTTTTCTCATAATCAGATTCCTTCCTGAATGTTTCATAAAAAATATTCTTTACGCTGACTCCATCAAATTAGCGATCAAAGGGATCAAAACAATCATCAGTAACACAACAATCGCTGTGCACATTACCATAAACTGAAATTCATTGCGATTGTGACTCTGACGTTCCCGGGAATAATGTTTTTTGCGACATCTATGACGTCTGTGATATCCATGATGATAAGACTGCGAACGGTGTTCGCTGTATTTTTCTTGATTGATAGTGCTGTTTTGTTCCATAGAATCCCTCTCAAAATATACGCTAAATGACTAATCGAACTACACCTTCACATATTTATTAACTGCAAAAGCTGCCCCCAATACGCTGATTAAAACGCCGTATATACAGTTAATCAGCAATAACTGACCGAATAAGATTACAGGCTGAATCAAATACACTCCCTGCATCACCTGATAAATTTTCGGATATAACAAATGATATCCGTAGAATAACAACAAACTGGAAAGCAATGCACCAAATAATCCAACGAGAATGCCTTCAATAACAAAAGGTGCTTTTACAAAACCGTTGGTAGCTCCTACATACTTCATGATATTGATATGTTTTCTGCGGGAGAAAACAGAAACATTGATAATGTTGGAAATAATACTCAGACACAAAAATGCCAGTGCAACGTAAATGATAATACTATACAAATTGATGTTTTCTTTGGCATCAACCAGCAACTGAGAGGTTGCTAAATTGTTGGAAATAGCATCCACTTCCGGAATCAGCCGGATTTCACTCATAATGTGATCAGCCTGATCCAGATTAGTAACCGTCACTTCAAAACGGTTCCGGAAGGGGTTGTCCTCCTCGGATAATCCCTGCAGCAACGGGTCATTTCCTACAGATTCTTTAAACTCATGAAAAGCGTCCAGTTTCAGAACCAACACAGCATCGTCCACCATTGCCACTTCCAGGATGCTTTCTCTGACGTTTTCCAATTCATCGTCGGCAACAGAATCCTTAATGTACACATTAAACACAAAATTATTATTCAACTGATTGGAAACATGCACCAGATTAAATGAAACAATCTGAATAAAGCCGGTTACAATCAGCGAAACAACAATGGTAATCACCGTCATAAAAGTGACTGTTTTATTGGAGCCAAGATTAGAAAGTGCTTCCTTAAAAAAATAACTAAAATTTTTCATGATCACTGTAGCCTCCTCTTTCATCATCTCTGATAATGCTTCCGCCGTCTACAGCGATAACACGTTTATGCATTCTGTTTACAATATCTTTATCATGAGTTGCAACGATAATAGTTGTACCGCTCCGATTGATTTCTTCCAGATATTCCATAATTTCTTTGGAAGTGTCCGGGTCCAAATTGCCGGTAGGTTCATCAGCAATAATCAGATTCGGATTATTAGCAAGAGCTCTGGCAATGGCAACACGTTGCTGCTCACCGCCGGATAACTGATCCGGATAAAAGTGCGCCTTTTGAGACAAGCCGACTCTACCCAACACATCAGGTGCCCGCCTTCTGATCTGACGGTTAGTGGCACCAACCACCTTCATTGCAAAAGCAACATTATCAATCACAGTTTTGTTGTCCAACAAACGGAAATCCTGGAAAACCATTCCCAGCGTTCTTCTATAGTAAGGAATTTCCTTTCTGGATAACTCGGTAACATTAATATCGTTGATAATAATTTCACCGGAAGTTGCTTGTTCTTCAGCAGTGATCAACTTAATTAAAGTGGATTTTCCGGCACCGCTATGACCAACCAGAAATACAAATTCCCCTTTTTCGATATCCAGATTCACATTTTCCAATGCGGTTACATTGGTATTTTCATAGGTTTTGGTAACGTTTTTAAACTGTAACACTACTTAGCACCTCAAATTTTCATCACATTTGCAGAAAGATATTTTTTAACCATCATGGCAACTTTAAAGATGATGGCATCATCAAATTCTCTTAAATCCAGACCGGTCAGTTTTTGAATCTTATCCAGTCTGTATACCAAAGTGTTTCTGTGAATGAAAAGCTTTCTGGAGGTTTCGGAAATGTTTAAGCTGTTGTTGAAGAATTTCTGAATCGTCATCAAGGTTTCAGCATCCAGTTTGTCGATGGAATCTTTTTTGAACACTTCATCCAAGAACATCTGGCAAAGCTTCACCGGAAGCTGATAAATCAGGCGACCAATGCCTAAAGATTCGTAGTTTAAAATTTCCTTGTCCGCATCAAATACACGACCGATTTCAAGTGCTACCTGCGCTTCCCGGTATGAAGCAGCAACATCACGTAATGTTGGAGCAACAGAACCGATGCCAACACAAATATTAATCATCGCTTCCGAACGGACAGTGTCGATAAGGGAACCAACCAGTGTTTCCTGTTTTTTCGTGGAACGTTCCCCTTCGGATATTTCAGAGATAACAGCAATATTCTTTTCGTCCAAAGGAATTACGAATTGCTTTCCTTTTTCCGGGAACATACCGGTTAAAATTTCAACCACATTCCCCTCATCCTGAACAGGAAGATTAACCAGATATACGCTTCTGGGGACTTCATAAGAAAGCTTCAATTCTTTGGAACGTGCATACACTTCACCGGGTAACACGCTATCTAACAGAATATTTTTTAAAAAGTTGCCGGCATCATATTTGTCTTCATAAAAGTGTTTAATATTGGAAAAAGTTGCAGCCAGCATCTGCGCATATTTTTTTGCCATATCGGAATCAGATTCCACATAGATACAAAATTCCAGTTTGGAACGCACAAAGATGGGTTTATAAGTAATCCCTGCCTCCACAACAACGGAACCGTCATTTAAAAGCTCCAGGTCAATGGGATAATATTTTCCCACACTCATATTGTTGGAACATGCAATTGCAATGCTGTTTTCGTCCAGCACACCAAACGGATATTCCACAATTCCTACAAACTGATATACAGCACTTTGAAAATGTTTATGAATCATAATTAAACCACCCTATCTCTTCTATGCATAAATTCTGAAATATACAAAAAATGCATATCATTTTCAAAAATATTATATACTATCATAACATAAAAATGTAAAAAATTCAAGTTTTTTTTGCATATATTTGCAAAATTACAGATATTTTTTCAATTCAATGATTATTTCCTCTAAATCCATGGTGTCGGTTGCACCCAAGCGAGCCTTCAAAATTGCCTGTAAACGGTTATATTCCTTCGTGAGATACTGTTTCGTTAAATCGTCTTTTTTTTCTAAAATTCGTCTACCAAAAAGATAACTCATTTCATCCCGGTATTGTTCTTCCCCGCTACAAACAGACATCGAAACATAGAATCTTCTATCCTCCAGTGCAATCCGTTCTTCAAGAATCTGAAATCCGTTTTCTGCCAAAAAGCGCCTTAACAGCGGAATTTCACTTTGCGGTTGCAACACCATATAATCGACACGACGTGCAATTGCTAAGCTGTTTTGTAAAATCTGCGCAATCAGACGACCACCCATTCCGCAAATGGACACCACATCAAACTCTTTGTCGGAAAGCTCTTTTAGTCCATCACTTTTTACAGTTTGAATCAAGTCTTTCATGTGAAAAGCAGCAATGTTTTTTGCAGCAGTTTTTAACGGTCCGTCACGCAGATCACAGGCATATGCTCTTTTGATTTTTTGTTGCTGAATCAGATAAATCGGAAGATACCCATGATCACATCCGATATCACAGAGAATCTCTGCTTTTTCGATCATATCCGCAACAGTCTTCAAACGATTGGTAATTGGAATCTGCATAGAGTTGTTCTCCAAATTTTTTATTTGTTTTATTATATCACATCTGCGTTTTTTTGTCAAATTTTTAAAAAAAATGAAGTTTTATACCTAAAATTTATAAAAATGCAAAATTATGGTTGATTTTTCAAAAAGAATATGCTAAAATAATTAAGCGTATTATGTAAAATAAAATTATGTATGCAAAAGGAGATTTTCATTATGAAAAAAATGATGCAACTTCTGGCTCTGGTACTGAGTATGTTATTACTCTTCACCGGATGTCAGCCCGCTACCACCGAACCCGCAACTTCTGAAAAAGAAGAAAAATTGGTTATCGGTTACACCATTTATGAACCCATGAACTATCTGGATGATGCTGGCGAATTAACCGGTTTTGATACCGAATTTGCGAAAGCAGTTTGCGAAAAACTGGGTATGACTCCCGAATTTGTGGAAATCAACTGGGATACCAAGTTCGTTACCTTAGATGCTGATCAGATTGACTGTATCTGGAACGGTATGACCATTTCTGACGAAGTAAAAACCAACTGTCTGGTATCCAAAGCATACGTTAAAAATGCTCAGGTTGTTGTAATGGCAAACGATAAAATTGACCAGTACACTACCGTTGAAAGCTTAAACGGTTTAAAATTTGCTGCAGAAGCAGGTTCTGCAGGTGAACAGGCAATCAAAGATAACGGTCTGGATGCAAACTACACCCCTGTTGCAGCACAGACTGATGCTTTAATGGCTGTTGCAGCTGGTCAGGCTGACGCTTGTGTTATCGACATCACCATGGCAAAAGCTTCCACCGCTCCCGGCACCAGCTATGAAGGTTACACCTATGGTGTTGAACTGACTACCGAAGAATATGGTATTGGTTTCAGACTGACTGACACCGAACTGCAGGAAGCAGTAAACAATGCTATTGACGAATTATATGCTGACGGTACTTTAACCGCTTTAGCAGAAGAATACGAACTGAACTTAGCGTTCTAATTTTTACATAAAAATATGAAGAGGGTTGTGGCAAAATGAAGCGATTCTTTTTTGAAACAACCCTTTTTATCACGTAAGAGGTCTTTATGCAACTTTTCATGAAAGTTACATTCAGCCTTTTGGAAGGCTTTGTAACAACACTTAAAATATTCGGTTTAACATTAATTATGGCTCTGCCATTGGGACTGATTATTTCCTTTGGTTCCATGAGTAAGCTGAAAATAATTAAATATCCTATTAAAACACTGATCTGGATTATTCGCGGGACTCCTCTGATGTTGCAACTGATTGCATTTGGATTCGGTCCCGGATTAATGGGAGTAAAAGGAATCAACCTATTCTCTGCGGTAATTTTTGCATTTGTATTAAACTACTCTTGCTATTTTTCTGAAATTTTCCGTGGAAGCATTGAAAGTATTCCCAAAGGTCAATATGAAGCAGGTGCCGTTCTCGGACTCACCAAACGGCAAGTATTTTTCAAAATCATTCTGATGCAGGTAGTAAAAAGAATTATTGCTCCCATGAGTAACGAATTTTTAACGTTGGTAAAAGATACCTCTCTTGCAAACACCATCATGATTTATGAAATTACCTGGAATGCAAAACGAATGATGAACAGCGAACATATTTTATGGCCCCTGTTCTATTCCGGAGCATTCTATCTTGCCTTCTGCGGCATTTTAACTCTTATTTTCGGATATATCGAAAAGAAACTCAGCTACTATAAAGTATAAAAGGTAGGTCCCCTATGTTAGAAGTAACCAATCTTGTAAAAAGCTTCGGAAAAACAGAGGTTTTAAAAGGTGTCAGTTTTTCCATCAAAAAAGGTGAAGTTCTCTCCATCATCGGCTCTTCCGGTGGCGGAAAAACCACGTTGCTGCGTTGCCTGAACTTTTTGGAATTTGCAGAAAGCGGGACAATTTCTGTCAACGGAAAAGTGATATATGACGGGCAACAAAAAGATAAAATGAACGAGCAGTACATCCGTAGCATGCGTCTTCATTTTGGATTGGTATTCCAGTCCTTCAATCTGTTCCCGCAATATACTGTGTTAAAAAACATCACCTTAGCACCTACTCTTCTAAAAGTGGATACTCCCGAAAATATTGAAAAGAAAGCATTGGATCTGATTGAAAAAGTTGGACTTTCCTCGAAAATCAACAGCTATCCCTGTGAGCTTTCCGGCGGTCAGCAACAACGCGTTGCAATTGCAAGAGCCTTGGCATTAAATCCCGACATTTTATGTTTTGATGAACCCACCTCTGCACTGGACCCCGAGCTGACAGGAGAAGTTTTGAAGGTAATCAAACGACTTGCCGACCAAAAAACCACCATGGTAATTGTTACTCACGAAATGTCTTTTGCAAGAGATGTTTCTGATAAAGTTATTTTTATTGATAACGGTGTTATCGTGGAACAAGGGACTCCGGAAGAAGTTTTTGATCATCCGAAAAGTGATCGTCTGCATGCTTTTTTACAAAGTTACCATACTTAATATGAAACAAAAAAGGATATACCGGGTATATCCTTTTTTCATCCAATTACTAATACTAGAAAAGGACCTTCTTGTTTATGGAACAAAGAAAACAAATCATCCACAACATCTTAGATAACATGAAATATGCTATCTTTGATCTGGACGGAACATTGCTGGATTCGATGCCAATTTGGGTCAATTTAGGACAAACCGTTTTGAATCCGATGGGCATTTATCCGGATGAAGATCTGGATAAGAAATTCAAAACCATGACATTGGATCAATCTTCCCGATATATCAAAGAGCATTTCCCTATTGATATCAGTGCAGAAGAATTATTCAATGTCTTTACCGATACGGTGCGTAAAGGCTATGCGGAAGAAGCCCCCTTAAAACCCTATGTAATGGATTTTATAAAACTGTTACATACTAAAAATATTCCGATGTGTGTTGCAACAGCATCCGAGCGGCATTTGACCGAATCCGCCTTAGAACGAACCGGCGCACTCCCCTACTTTCAGTTTGTTATGACCTGCTCCGACATCGGTAAAACAAAAGAAACTCCTGATATTTATCTGGAAGCAATGAAAAAGCTGGGCGGCAATCTCAGTAATACCGTTGTGTTTGAAGATGCATACTTTTCTGTGGTTTCAGCCAAAAGCGGTGGATTTTCGGTTGTTGCTCTGTTTGACGACTGTGCGAAAAAGGATTCCAAAATGATCCAGAAGGCAGCAGATCTTTACCTGGACTCTTTTCTAGAAATGTTAGAATAAACAAGTTTAATGGTATAAAAAAACGGTGAATCTAAATTAGATTCACCGTTTTTTGTGGAATCAATTATTTGGTAATAACAATGGTTTGTGCTTCAAATGCACCGTTGGATAATACGCCGATACAAACAACGTTATCGCCTGCTCTGATATCCTTAATGGATTTAGAAAGTGCACTGGTAGTAGCGTTATTATCAATAATTTTGGTCTTAGTGGAGCTTACATAAACGCTGGTGGTAACTCCATCTGCATCAGTAACGAAAACCAGATTTGCAGTGGTATTTACAGATTGAACAGTACCGGTTACATTAGCGTTCTGAGCCTGGGTGGAAACTTCAACTTTGGAAACGGTTGCACCGTCTAAGGTAACTTTAGCAAACTGACCCAATCTTAAATCATAAATGGTTTTCACATCACCAAACACATAGAACTTAGTGTCTTTACCAATGCTAAAAGTGTTGGGTGTGTTACCGTTCATTAAAGTGATTTTGGGATCAGCAGAAATCACGATTTCAGAAACAGTACCGGAAGTGGATTTAATTTCAGAAAATGCTGCAATTTCTACGATGCGGTTGTATTTTAGGGTAACATCGGAAAGCTTGTCTCCAACCCCCAAAGCAGAAAATTCAACCTTTGTACCGTTCTTTTTAATCACTGCATCAGAACTAATGGTGTATGCTTCCACATTACCTGTGGTGTTTCTTAATTTCAGAACTACATGAGTATCTTCAATCAGAATATCGGAAATGGTAACATCGGAAATTTTATCGGATGCATCGGAAATAGTCAGATTAACAATTTTGTTGTACTGATTCAAGTCTAAAACAGCATAGTCACCGCTTCTTACATGAGCCAGAGTTCCATCGGAACCGTTTACTAAAATTTTAGATTTACCGGAAAGTTCGTAGGTAATAATTTCACCGGTATCAGGATTTTTCAACTGCAGAGAACTCTGAGCGGTGTTAACGCTTTTTACTTCCCCATCAACAGTATCGGTGATTTCAGGTAAATCAAAGAAGGTATCTACTGCTACGATTTCATTATCAACCATTTTCACCACTGCGTGAGAGCCAGCAAATAAATCCTTCGGTTCAATTTCAACGCCACGGTTTCTGATTAAAACATTTTCAGTGATATCATAAGTATTGGTTACTACAAAAATTGTGGCAGTGTTGTCACTAACATTTACGCTGTCAACAGTACCTTTGGTAATGGTGATATCAATAGTATCCATCATACGGTACAGCAGAGTTGCCATCTGCGCACGGGTAACAGTTGATTTGGGAGAGAAATTGTTGTCACCGGTACCGTTCATCAGTTCCTGGTCTCTTACGTAATAAACTGCTTTTCTGAAGTCTTCAGAAATTTCTGCATCATCTGCAAAAGTGTTTAATACAACAGAAATGGCATTCATTTCTTTTACGCCGTCAGCAGCTTTTGTGATATATAATGCCGCTTCTTCACGACTTAACGGAGCTTCCAATTTTGCAGATAAAATTTCATCCACACTGAACACATCGCGGAAAATCAAATATGCCAATTCTTTTTTGTAAATCGTATCCAGTTCCGATAAATCGTCTGCATACACAGAGTAAATGCTGTTAATATTATCAGTAACAGCGGTGGTGTTATATCCTAAAATTCTTGCGATTAAAAGCATTGCCTGCACTTTAGTTACACTTACGTCAGGAGCAAACGCAGTTTCGGAAATACCGTTAATAATTCCTTTGTCTGCCATATCATAAATGGCGTCATATGCCCAGCTATGACTTTCTTTCGTTACGTCTTTAAAGGATGCGCCAAACGCCATGGTGCTTGCAAGAAGCATCACACAGAGAACAATTGATAAAACTTTTTTTATCATGGTAATAATCCTCCAGAATATTTATAATTGATTTTTTAAACAAATGAAAGGAAAGAAATTAGGCTTCGTAGCCATTGGGATTCTGCTTTTGCCAGTTCCAAGCATCACGGCACATATCCACAATGTTTCTGGTTGCCTGCCAGCCAAGTTCTTCTCTTGCCTTGGTGGGATCCGCGTAACATGCTGCAATATCTCCGGGACGGCGGTCTGTAATTTTATAAGCAATTTTAATGTTGTTGGCTTCTTCAAATGCTTTGATAATATCTAAAACACTGTAGCCGGTGCCGGTGCCTAAGTTATGCACAAACACACCTTTTTTATCTTGAATATATTCAATTGCTTTTAAATGCCCCATAGATAAGTCCATAACGTGAATAAAATCTCTTACTCCGGTACCGTCATGGGTGTTGTAATCTCCGCCAAATACACTCAGTTCTTTTAATTTACCGGATGCAACCTGAGTAATATACGGCATCAGATTGTTGGGAATGCCCTTGGGGTCTTCGCCAATTTTTCCGCTGTGATGAGCACCAATGGGATTGAAATAACGCAGTAATGAAATAGAGAAATCGTGATCAGATACATAAACATCGGATAAAATCTGCTCTAAGAACAGCTTGGTTCTGCCGTAAGGATTGGTTGCAGAATTGGGCATATCTTCTGTAATGGGAACTTTGTGAGGATCGCCATAAACAGTTGCAGAAGAAGAAAATACCAGTTTCTTCACATTATGCTTAATCATAACCTCTAACAAAGTAAATGTTCCGGTCAGATTATTTTCATAATAGCGAAGCGGAATCGAAACAGATTCGCCAACCGCTTTCAATCCTGCAAAATGGATAACAGAGGAAATATCGTGCTTGGTAAAGATTTCGTCTAATTTATCATAATCGTTGATATCGCATTCATAAAAATCAACAGTTTTGCCGGTAATTTCCATAACTCTTTTCAAAGACTCAAAACAGCTATTGGAGAAGTTATCTACCACCACAACATCGTAGCCATTTTCCAAAAGAAGTAAAACTGTGTGGCTACCGATATATCCGGCGCCTCCTGTAACTAAAATTTTCATAAGTACCTCCAAAATGTATGCATACTTTTTTACAACTTTATTATAGCACCAACTTTGTAAAATGTAAATAAAAAACACAAAAAAACTTTACTTTTTAATCAAATTGTTATATAATTGAAACATAAGGTTATCCGGACAAACTTTCCCGGCATACCTATTATCAAAAAACGAATTATTTTCCCTTGAAAATCAGAAAGGACGTTTTTTATTTTGAAAAAAATTATTGCAATCAATGCCAGCCCCAATACCAACGGAAACACATTTCAACTGCTCTCACTTTTAGGGCAAGAAATTGAAAAACAGGGTGTGGCATTTGAAATCGTACATATCGGAGAAGAACTAGCTAAATTAAAACTTCCCTATTGTGTGTGTTGCTCCTCCCCCTGCAACCGTTCCTGCTATTTGGGAACATCCTTTGAAGATGTGATGAATCGTTGTATGCAAGCTGATGGAATGATTTTTGCCAGTCCTGTATATTTTGGTTCTATGAGTGCACAATTGAAGTGTTTTTTTGATAAAACAAGAGATGCCCGTGCGAAAAAAGCTTTTCTTGGAAAACCTGCATGTGCCGTCAGCGTTGGTGCAACCAAATACGGCGGTCAGCAATCAACACTTCGTGCCATCCAGGATTGCTGCATGGTCCTTGGATTCTCCGTTGTAACCGATGCTGATGAATCAGGATGCGGGCATTTCGGACTAAGTGCACAGCGGCCTGCTATGGAGGATCAGTATGCATTAGGACGTATTCCGGCGCTGGCAAAAAGAATGTGCCGGGAAGTTTTGAAATAATCTTGAAAATTGATGAGGTATTCTTATGAAGCTCTTAATTTTATCCATCACTACCGGGCAAGGTCACCATCAGACCGGTAAAGCAATTACCACTTATATGGAAGAAAAAGGTCACGAAGTAAAGCAGCTGGACTGTTATGAATATTTCAGTCCAGCGATTAAAGAAACGCTTTCTCAAGGGTATCTGCTTTCCACCAAATATTCTCCCAAATTATACGGAAAATTCTACCGTCTTGCAGAAAAAATGGAGAATAAATCCTCCAATACAATTTTGCTGCAAATCACAAATTCGCTGTTCCACAAGAAAATGGAAGCTTTCTTGGAAGAATATAAACCGGATGTTGTGGTATGTACCCATGTGTATGCTGCATTACTGATGACATATTTAAAAGATCACGGAATCACCTATCCCACTATGGGAGTTGTAACGGATTTTAAGGTGCATCCTCATTGGGAAGTTACTCAGTTGGATTATTATGTGCTACCGAACGAATATCTGATTCCGTCTATGATCAAAAAAGGATTCCGCAAGGAACAGTTATTGCCCTTCGGTATTCCTATTTTTGAAAAATTCCGCAACAAAGCGGACAAGCAAACCGCAAGACAGGAACTGGACTTAGACGATGTTCCCACCATTCTGGTAATGAGCGGAAGTATGGGATATGGCAACATTGCCAAAATGATTAAAAACATTGACTCTGTTAATCAGAACTTCCAAATGGTTACTGTTTGCGGTAACAATAAAAAATTAAAGAAAAAAATTGACAAAGCACAATATCAGCATAAGGTTTATAACTTTGGCTATGTCAATAATGTGGACAAGCTGATGGTTGCCTCTGACTGCATCATGACAAAACCCGGCGGTCTGACTGTTTCCGAGTCACTGGCTAAGGAGCTTCCAATGGCAATTTTCAAGCCTATTCCCGGTCAGGAAGAACGAAATCTGGAGTTCCTTTTAAACTTCGGTGCCTGCATGAAGATTTCCAAGACCAGTCCCGTGGATGAAGTGATAGCGCAGTTATTTATGGATGATCGAAAAATCAACACCATGCTCGATAATATTCAGTTAATCAAAAAACCGGATTCCACACAAAAACTGTGTGAACACATCTTAACAATGGTAAAATAAAAGGAGAATTTGATATGATAGCAATTGGAAACGATCACGTTGGTTTTGAATTAAAAGAAGCTGTGATTGAAGTGTTAAAAGAATACAACCTGGAATATAAAGACTTTGGTGCATACTCCTCTGATCGGGCAGACTATCCTGTTTATGCACAAAAAGTGGCACTTGCCATTGCCAATGGTGAATGCGACCGCGGTATTTTGTTATGTGGCACAGGTGTGGGGATTTCCATTGCTGCCAACAAGGTAAAAGGTATCCGTGCAGTTGTTTGCACAGAACCATATTCTGCACAACTTGCAAAAGAACACAATAACGCCAATATCTTAGCAATGGGTGCCCGTGTGGTTGGCCCTGAACTGGCTAAAATGATTTTAAAACATTGGCTGGATGCCGAATTTCAGGGTGAACGGCATGAAAGACGTGTCAATATGATTTCTGCAATTGAAGATGGCGTTATTTTAGAAGCATAACTTAACGACCAAGGAGAAAACGCTGTTGCGATATTTAATTATTCTGATTTTAATCCCGTTTATACAACTGGGTATAACCGTGTTAGGGCAGGAATTTCTTCCTGCCCCACATTCGTTTTCCATCAGATATATCTTATATTTTCTGCAACAATTTTTTGCGATTTTTGTTCCCACTTATTTTTTATTCAAAAAGGAAAGCTATCTGACAAAAGAAGAATGCCATCCCCAAAAAGTTTCCAATCTTTTGCGATTTGCAATGCTTGGAATCTGTTTTCAGTTTTTTGGAATTTTTGTGAATCTCCCCTTTAGCGTGATGTTGCAAAAAATGGGATTCACTCCCCCACCCGCCATACCGGCTGCAAAAAACCTGCTTCAATTCGCCGTGCAAACCGTTGCAATTTGTTTGACGCCGGCGGTGTTTGAGGAAGTGTTATTCCGGAGAATGATATTTCATACTATCCAAAAGAAGTCTGCCATAGCTGCCGTGCTTTTTTCAGCCTTATTTTTTGCGATGGCGCATTTTGACTTCTTTAATCTTCCGGCAACCTTCTTTATCGGAATTTGTCTGGGAATCATGCGGTATCGTGGTGTTCCGCTGATTCTTTGTATCATGACACACTTTTTTGTGAATTTTTGCGCAGCATCGTTAAATATTATCCTAAAAAGTCCTGCTATAAGCGATTTTTTGATGCGATACTTTTTATTATTGATACTGATTTTTGCAACCTTAATGATCACTCTTTTTCCGAAGAAAACAAAAAAAGAAGTACTAACCGATGCATCCTTAAAACGTTTCGGCAATTATCTTAAAAACCTTCTGAAAAATCCGTTATTCTACGGATACATGATTCTGTTTATTGTAATGGGGGTGCGTAACCTTTGATCAAAACAATTTTAAAAATTCTGTGTGCTTTGTTGCTGCTTTTCATTCTAGTATTCGGTTGCGATATGGTTGGTATTATCGGTTCATCAAAAGCCGTTACCGTTCCCATTGGTGAGCAAGATAACCTTACCACAATTTCCAAAAAGTTGGAAGAAAACGGCGTGGTGATAAATAAATATATTTTCAAGTTTTATTACCAGCTTACCAATCCGGATGCCACCATATATCCCGGCACAATTTCCGTGAAACAAAACAGTTCTTACAAGGAAATTGTGAAAGCTATCAGCAATCCAGTAACTAACACGGTATCTATGACAATACCAGAAGGATTTGAAGTAAGAGAAATCACAGCAAGGTTACTGCAAAACGGATTTATTCAAAGCGAAGAAGAATTTCATACAGCGTTAAAAAACTTTAGCTTTCAGACAAAACAAGGAACGTTAATTACAGGAGAAACATTGCTGGAAGGGTATCTCTTTCCGGATACCTACCAAGTGAAAAACAATGCATCCCCAGAAGAAATCATTAAGCTGATGACCTCTAATTTCCAATCCAAATGGACAGATCAGTATGAAGAACGAGCAAGAGATTTGGGCATGACTATCCGCGAGGTAATTACTTTGGCATCCATTGTGGAACGGGAAGCCAGAAAAACGGAAGATTTTCCTCTGGTTGCTTCCGTATTTCATAACCGCTTAAAAACCGGAAAGCGGTTGGAATCCTGCGCAACGGTGCAATACATTTTAAAGGAACGTAAACCCGTGTTATCGGTTGCGGATACCAAAATTGATTCTCCGTATAACACCTATCAGAACGATGGATTGCCTCCGGCTCCTATTTCTTCACCGGGAATTTTAGCGATTGAAGCAGTACTTTATCCGAAAGAAACAGATTACTTATACTTCTTTACCGATCAAAACGGCGATAATCATTATTCCAAGACCTACGAAGAACACAATCAACAAATTCAACAATACGGTTTATAACAGATAATCACAAAAAAGCTGAATGATTTCTCATTCAGCTTTTTTGTTTTTTGCATTAGTTTTCACTCATTAATAGTTTTGCACTTCTGTCTGCAGTAATCAACGCTTCCACAAAAGCGTCGATATTGCCGTTCATAATGTTGGGCAACTGTTGAATCGTTAAACCGATTCTATGGTCAGTAACACGTCCCTGAGGATAATTATAGGTACGGATTCGTTCACTTCTGTCCCCTGTTCCTACCTGTGATTTTCTTTCTGCAGCAATTTTACTGTTCTGCTCAACCAGTTTCATGTCGTACAGTTTAGACCGAAGCATTTTCATTGCCATGTCACGGTTTTTGTGCTGGCTTCGTTCGTTCTGGCAAGCAACCACAATGCCGGTAGGTTTATGGGTAATACGGATTGCAGATTCGGTTTTATTAACGTGCTGACCGCCTGCGCCGGATGAACGGTAGGTATCCACTTCCAAATCATCAGGATTGATTTCTACCTCAACATCCTCCACTTCAGGAAGCACTGCAACAGTTACGGTTGAAGTATGGATTCTGCCGCCGGATTCAGTTTCCGGAATACGCTGCACACGGTGAACACCGCTTTCAAATTTCAGTTTGGAATAAACTCCTTTTCCTTCGATGGAGAAGGAAATTTCCTTGTAACCGCCAATACCGATTTCGGTTTCAGAAATCACCTCAGTTTTAAACCGCTGATTCATTGCATACATGGAATACATACGATATAAATCTCCGGCAAATAAGGCTGCTTCATCACCGCCTGCACCGGCACGGATTTCCACAATAACGTTTTTATCATCATTTTCATCTTTGGGTAACAGAAGAATTTTAATTTCTTCAATGATGCTGTCGCTTTGATCACGCTTATCGTAATATTCAGCTTCTGCCATTTCACGAAGATCGTGGTCCGATTCGGTATCCATCATTTCCTTGGCCTCATTCATCTCCTGCTGTGCCTGTTTATACTCCCGATATTTTTCCACAATGGGTTCTAATTCGGAAATTTCTTTCATCACAGTGCGAAACTGATCCTGATCGCTGATCACATCCGGATCCGCAGCTTTTTTGTTTAGTTCAATATATTTTTCTTCCAAAAAACCTAATTTTTCAAACATCTTATTCTTTTTTTCCTTTCGCCTGTTCTTTTAGATAAGCGTTAATGAACGCATCCAGTTCCCCATCCATCACGGCGGTTACATTACCGGTTTCTTCTAAGGTTCTGTGATCCTTGACCATACTGTAGGGATGAAACACATAGGATCGGATCTGACTTCCCCAGCCAATATCCAACTGTTCCCCTTTTAAGTCCTCAATTTTATCTTTATGCGCTTGCTCTTTTAATTCCAACAGTTTTGCATAAAGCATTTTCATCGCCGTATCACGGTTTTTGTGCTGGCTTCGTTCATTCTGGCAGGATACCACGATTCCCGTAGGAATGTGAGTAATACGGATGGCAGACTCTGTTTTGTTGATATGCTGACCGCCTGCGCCAGATGCACGGTAGGTATCCACTTTTAAATCTTCTGGATTAATATCAATCTGAATATCGTCCGGTAATTCCGGCATAACATCCAAAGACGCAAATGAAGTATGACGTCTGCCGGAGGAATCAAAGGGAGAAATACGAACCAATCGGTGTACTCCTTTTTCCGCTTTCAAGTAACCGTATGCATTCAGACCGCTGACCAATACCGTAACACTTTTAATTCCGGCTTCATCACCATCTAAATAATCTAATGTTTCAGTTTTGAAACCTCGTTTTTCTGCCCAGCGAAGGTACATTCTATAAAGCATTTGTACCCAGTCCTGAGCCTCAGTTCCACCGGCGCCGGAATGGAGGGAAATGATGGCATTATTGCCGTCATATTCTTCGGATAACAAAGTTTCCAAAAGCATAGTTTCAAGCTTTTTTACAAAATCCTTTTCCATTGAAAGTGCTTCTTCCAACAGATCGGAAGCATCTTCTTCCTCTCCGGCCAATTCAATAAGCACGAAAATATCTTCATAAAGAGTTTCTAAATTGGCAAAGCTTTGGAGTTTATCTTTTAAGCCTTTGAGCCGTTGCAATACTTTTTGAGAGTTTTCTAAATCCTCCCAAAAACCGGGTTCGGCAGACTGACGGTCCAATTCACTGATTTCTGCTTCTAATTTAGAAACATTAAAGTGAATCCCTCAATTCGTTCATTTGTTCTTTGGAGTTGGTTAAGCGGAGCTTTAATTCTTCAAATTCCAACAAACTTATCACATCCTTTATGGCTAAAAATTTTCGATAAATTGCTTACGGTCTGCAACATTTTTTGTATTTTTTACCGCTTCCGCAAGGACAGGGATCATTCGGTCCCACCTTATTCTGAGAACGGACGGGAGCTTTTTTCAAACTGCCATCACTGGGCGTTTCATTGGGAACAGCCACTTGCTTACGTTCAATCGGCTGACGGAGTGCCACATTCAGCACGGTTTTTGCAGTCTGATCAGAAATTCCCTGAATCATTGCTTCAAACATATCAAAGCCTTCGTATTTATATTCCACAACGGGATCTCTCTGTCCGTATGCACGAAGATTGATACCGTTTTTGAGCTGATCCATGTCGTCAATATGATCCATCCAGTGACTGTCTACCGCACGAAGCAAAACAACCCGTTCAATTTCGCGCATCTGTTCGCCAAATTCCTCTTCTTTGGCTTCGTATTTGACCATTGCCATATCTTTGATTTGTGCTTTTAAGCTTTCTTTGGTCACTTCTTCCAGATCAATTTCGTCAGCACGGAAGGGATTTTCTTCGGTAGTGTAAATTTTATTGACAGCATCTGCCAATCCGGGCAGATTCCAGTCATCTGCATACTCACTGATACCACAGAACTGATCCACAGTAGCAGAAACGCTGTCTCCAATCATCTTGATAATATTATCCCGGAGACTTTCGCCGTTTAACACCTTCTGGCGTTCTTTGTAAATAATTTCTCTTTGCTGATTCATCACATCGTCAAACTGCAAAACGTGTTTACGGATACTGAAGTTTTTGCCTTCCACACGTTTTTGTGCACTTTCGATGGCTTTCGTGAGCATATTGTGTTCAATGGGTTCGTCTTCCGGTAAGCCTAATGCTTCCACCACACTGCGAACCCGTTCAGAGCCAAACAAACGCATCAGTTCGTCTTCTAAAGACAGAAAAAACTTGGTGAAACCTGGGTCGCCCTGACGACCGGCACGACCACGGAGCTGATTATCAATACGACGGGATTCATGCCGTTCGGTACCGATGATGCAAAGACCGCCGGCTTTTAGCACTTCTTCTTTTTCCTGCTTTAACTGTTCGTTATAATTCTTTAATGCCTGAGTATATTCCTGTCTTGCTTGTAAAATTTCTTCATCTTCTGTATGAGCAAAACCGGTTGCTTCTGCAATAATGCGGTCTTCATATCCGGCTTTTACCAAATCAGCCTTTGCCAGATATTCTGCGTTACCGCCTAACATAATGTCGGTACCACGACCAGCCATGTTGGTTGCAATGGTAACAGCGTTTTTCTTACCTGCCTGCGCAATAATCTGCGCTTCTTTATCGTGATTCTTTGCGTTTAAAACTTCATGTTTCACGCCGCGGCGTTTTAACAAAGCCGATAAAATTTCAGATTTATCAATGGAAACAGTCCCCACCAAAATGGGTTGCCCGGTCTGATGACGGGTAATGATTTCATTGATGACTGCATTATATTTTCCAAGTTCGGTTTTATAAACTGCGTCCGGAGCATCCTCACGGAGCAAGGGTTTGTTGGTAGGAATTTCGATACAGTCCAGACTGTAGATTTCCTGAAATTCTTCTTCCTCAGTTTTTGCAGTACCGGTCATACCGGACAGCTTTTCATATAAACGGAAATAGTTCTGGAAGGTGATGGTTGCCAGGGTTTTTGATTCTCGTTCTACCTTCACACCTTCTTTGGCTTCAATTGCCTGATGGAGGCCTTCAGAATAACGTCTGCCAAACATCAAACGGCCGGTAAATTCGTCAACAATGATGATTTCCCCGTCTTTTACCACATAATCACGGTCTAATTTCATAATACCGTTTGCACGCAGTGCCTGATTGATGTGATGAGATAACGTCAGGTTTTCAGGATCGGATAAGTTATCAATGCGGAAATGTTCTTCCGCTTTCTGAATCCCCTGGGCAGTCAGATTAGCAGTTTTGGATTTTTCGTCTACAATATAATCAGCATCGCCTTCGTCAGACAGCACCTTCGTGTCTTCCTCCACAACTACCTTTCGTTTTAAGCCTTTGACAAAACGGTCTGCCAACTGATAAATTTCGGTGGATTTATCGCCCTGGCCGGAAATAATCAGCGGAGTTCTCGCTTCGTCAATTAAAATACTGTCAACCTCGTCCACGATGGCAAAGTAATGACCTCTTTGCACCATCTGTTCTTTATAGATGACCATATTATCTCTCAAATAGTCAAAACCAAATTCGTTATTGGTACCGTAGGTAATATCGCAAGCATATGACTGATGACGATTCTGAGGCTCCACATCGTGAATAACCAGTCCAACAGTTAATCCCAAGAACTGGTAAACCTTTCCCATCCATTCACTGTCACGCTTTGCAAGATAATCGTTGACGGTAACAATATGAACACCACGTTTAGTTAATGCATTTAAATAGGCAGGCAATGTGGCAACCAGGGTTTTACCTTCCCCGGTCTTCATTTCGGAAATACGACCCTGATGAAGCACAATACCGCCGATAATCTGCACAGGATAATGCTTCAATCCAAGCACACGCCAGGATGCTTCACGAACAGTGGCAAAAGCTTCCGGTAGAATATCATCTAAGGTTTCTCCCTTTGCTAAACGGGAAATAAACTCAGGGGTTTTTGCCTTGAGTTCATCGTCAGTTAATTTTCCGTAAGCTTCTTCATAAGATAAAACCTTATCCACCAAAGGTTTAATCTTTTTAATCTCACGGTCTGAATAAGACCCAATCATTTTCTCAATTAAAGCTTTAAACATGTTACTCTCTACTTTCGTTTATTTTTTGGGGAATCAGTTTCAAAAATATAATCAATTCAGTATATCATATTTTTTCCGTTTTCGCAATAGAAATGCCCAAAATAATCTGTGTTTTTTTCGTGTTTTTTTGATTACATACCAATCTTGAGAAGTCTTTCACGAAATTCTGCTTCTGTCATGCGGTTTACATGATAAATCACTTCAATTCCCATATCACGGGCACGTTCTAAAAAGCTGATTCTTTTACTGGGAACACTGCTCAGTTCCGCCGTGATCAGAACCTTTTTGGCAAATTTTCCACCGTAATGCTCTGCCACGGTGTGAAGCTCATACAAGGCTTCCTTTAACACTTCGCCATGTTTACAGGAAATAAAGACCGGAATTGCTTGCTTGGTAAGAATCAGATCCACTTCATTCTTGGTCCCACTGTGATATCGGGGTTCAACCACGCCGTCCCAATCCACCAAAACACCCATTCTCTGATCGGAAAATGCTGCTTTGGTTTCTTTACAAAGTTCGTAAATCACTAAATAGGAGTACAGCTCCAAAATATTGCCAGATTTTGACATCAAATAGTGTATCTGCTCATTTTTATACTGAAACCGAAGGATTTTACCGTCGTGATAATAATTTAAAATTAATCCCGCATCATAAAGCTGCTCTAAAAAATTGTAGGCTGTTATTTTCCGGAAGTTAGTCTCCGATACCAATGAAAGGTCAGCATAAATCTTCAAATCGGGACTGACAACTGCAATATTGAGAACTCCCTCCAAACCGATCACAAACTGATTCCAAAGCTTTGGCCGTTGTTTGCTGATTTGAAACAAACCGCGCACATCCTTACAAAAAGAGTGAGTCAACTGTTCTTTTGATAAATAGTTTTGCGGATTGATAATATCTCCGCCATTTAATACAACACTCTGACGCACCGTAATCGTTGCCAATGCCGGTTCTGCAAGATGTGCTGCATTTTTAATCCGCATCATTTTCCCCGATAAAACATCAAAACGAATCACCGGAAATGTTTTAGAACACGAAAGTTCCCCCATGGCAAGAAGAAACAAATCATTCCCACCGGTAACATCAAAGCAGATATCTGTATATAACGTTGCAAGCCTTGTCATCTTCTCCAAAATATCCTGATAGGAACCGGACTGAACCAACAGATATTCCAAAGAAACTTTTTGCTTTCTCAGGCGAAAGAATCGTTTGAGAGCTTCTTGACGGGATGGTGTCATCGTATCAGAGTCCCCTAAAAAAATGATTTTCTCAGGCTGACAGCTGATCCCTGCAATCACATTATTCAGTTGACAAGAATCAAAAAATTCCACCAGTATTTTCATCATTTGGCACCCGCTTTTTCTAAAAAATTCGACATTTTTATTATATATGATTTGGTGAAAAAGTGCAATAGTTGTAATGGAATTGTCAAACTAAAAAGGCAAAGAGACTGTCTGCAAAAAATGCAAAACAGTCTCCTTACCCGGGAAAAGAATTATATAGAATGGAACGGACAAATTATTATGCCGATAACCGTAACAGAATGTTATCGGCAATCATTGCAAGAAATTCCGAGTTGGTAGGTTTCCCACGGGAAGATAACACGGTACAGCCAAACAACTTGGCAATATTTTCCGCATCTCCTCTGCTCCAGGCAACCTCAATCGCATGGCGGATGGCTCTTTCCACACGGCTGGGTTTGGAATCAAACTCCTTTGCCGTCATAGGATAAAGCTCTTTGGTCACACTATGCAAAAGTTTTCTGTTTTCCAGAACTCTTAAAATTGCATACCGCAAATATTCGTATCCTTTAATATGAGCAGGCATGCCCAATTCGTGAAAAATATTTGTTACCATTTGCTCTAAAATAGGATTTTCCTTGGAGGTTGCAATATTAGACAGTTTCACCGCCGGATCCAATGCTCCTCTGGTGTGTTTCTCCCCGTTTGACACTGTTTTAATCTGAGTGACTGCAACCGGAATATCAAAGGGTTTCATCATAAAATAATCGGCACCTAAATCCATAATCAGTTTTTCAATGGCAGGAAGCTTGATATCCATCATATAAATCACAGTTGTGTCTTCTGTAAGCAGTTTTTCTTCCTTTAAATGTTCCAAAAGCCAGATGCCGTCACCGTTTGGCATTGCAATGTCGGTCAGAATAATCTGCGGTCTCACCTCACGGATTATTTCCAAGGCTTCCTTACCTTCGTGTGCTGTGTATATGTTTCCAAAATATGCGTCTTGCTTCAAATGTGTTGCAAGCTCATTCACCAAAGAAATGTTATCGTCTATCACAATGATACTTTTCATAGTTATATCTCCCTATCGTTTTTCTGTTTGGTCGAAAAGGTCGCGATCCTTTTTTACCCATACTTTGACAAGAATCATTTGAATATGCATATATCATGTTCTTTTTTCATTTTCTGGATATAATATATCACAATATTTTCAAAAAATCAAGATATTTTTGGAAATATTTTCCAATTTTTACACGACAATTTCCGACAATTGCAAGGATTCGATTATATACGACTTTTCTCGCTGTCGAGCAATATCAAACGATGTAAAACAATGAAAAAGAAAGAAAAAAACTGCCGGAGAAATTCTCCGACAGTTTTTGATTGTTGTATAACGAAAACCACCAGCAATGCTGGTGGAATAAAAAAGCTTTAGCTATGCATAGAAAAAAGAATCCTCCTTTGATATAATAAAGGCAGGTCTAGCCAACCGCCTAATCAATCAAAGGAGGAATCAAGTGATG
>JAZQKB010000025.1:0-14484 GCA_045541975.1 Clostridia bacterium
TAGAGTCATATCTGAGCATATAAACCATGTATTCTAAATCAATGAAGGGGTCATTGATTGCAACAACGTCAACTTTGCCGTTTTCCATTGCAGCTCTGAATACCAGTCTACCGATTCTACCGAAACCGTTAATACCAACTCTTGCTTTCATGATGAATACCTGTGCCAAACTTGGCACATTCCTTTCTTACGTACTTGGCAATTCTGCCATATATAAAATTTTTTTAACAAAGATTTGTAAGGATAAATTTTCCTTTTCCAAAAACCTTATCTATTATACTACATTGACAAAAAAATATCAAGCTTTTTTTATCATTTTTTTATGCAAATACAAATTTTAGTAAAAATAAACAAGTTTCACAAATTATTTACCGATTGCTTTGTCTTTTAAGATAACGTCGTGGGCGCCACCTTCCACAATACTGGTGGAAGAAACACGAGTCAGTTTTGCTTTTTTCTGCAGTTCATCAATGGTTAATGCACCACAGTTACACATGGTGGATTTTACTTTCTTCAAAGTAACACTTACGTTATCATGCAAAGATCCTGCATAAGGAACATAGGAGTCAACCCCTTCTTCAAAAGAAAGTTTTGCCTGTCCCCCACTGTCATATCTTTGCCAGTTTCTTGCACGGTTAGAACCTTCGCCCCAATATTCTTTGAAATAATTGCCGTTAATATTGACTTTCTGTGTGGGACTTTCGTCAAAACGGGAGAAATATCTGCCCAGCATTACAAAGTCAGAACCCATAGCTAATGCTAAAGTGATGTGGTAATCGTGTACAATACCGCCATCGGAACAAATCGGCACATAAATACCGGTTTCTTTATAATACTCGTCTCTTGCTTTTGCAACGTCAATCACACTGGTAGCCTGTCCGCGGCCAATCCCTTTGGTTTCACGGGTGATACAGATAGAACCGCCGCCAATACCAACTTTAATGAAGTCTGCGCCTGCTTCCGCTAAGAAACGGAAACCTTCTGCATCCACAACGTTACCTGCACCGATTTTAATTTTATCACCATATTTTGCTCTCGCAAATTCTAAAGTTCTCTTCTGCCATTCGGTATAGCCTTCAGAAGAGTCAATGCATAATACGTCTGCACCTGCTTCAACCAACGCAGGGATTCTTTCTTCGTAGTCACGGGTGTTGATCCCTGCACCTACAATATAACGTTTATCAGAATCCAATAATTCCAACGGATTTTCCTTATGAGAAGCATAATCCTTCCGGAATACAAAATACATCAGATTACCGTTATCATCCACGATGGGGAGAGAATTTAATTTGTGATCCCAGATAATGTCATTTGCTTCTTTTAAAGTAGTTCTTGCATTACCGGTAATCAGCTTTTCTAAGGGAGTCATCAGCTCGGAAACCTTCACATCCAAAGAAAGTCTGGAAACACGGTAGTCTCTGGAGGTGATTACCCCTAAGAGTTTACCGTTAGGCTTGCCATCGTCGGTAACAGCCACGGTGGAGTGACCTGTTTTTTCTAAAAGCTCTAAAATATCTGCTAAAGTCTGGTCCGGTTTAATATTGGAATCACTGTAAACAAAGCCTGCTTTATGCGCTTTGACACGACGAACCATATCAGCTTCTTCTTCGATTGTCTGAGAACCGTAAATAAAGGAGACGCCGCCTTCCATTGCTAAAGCAACGGCAAGTTTTTCCCCGGATACAGACTGCATAATTGCAGAAACCATCGGAATATTTAAACTGATAGGACATTCTTCCTGTCCTTTTTTATATCTTACCAGAGGTGTTTTTAAACTTACCTTATCCGGAATACACTCACAGGAGGAATAACCCGGAACCAGCAGATATTCACTGAAGGTATGAGATTCATTTTCAAAAAAATAAGCCACTGTTTTTTCTCCTTCTTTCTTTGATTGGATTCAAAATGATTATTGTATCTATTTTACAATATTTCTCGAATAATGTCAATATCTTTCACAAGATTTTGAGAGATTTATCGAGCCTTATTCCACAAAATCAAACTGCGCATCATCAATGATAATGGTATCGCCCTCTTTTGCGCCCTTTTCTTTTAAGGCAGCAATGATTCCCGATTTAATCAATGCCCGTTGTAAATACTGCAAGGATTCGTAATCGGTGAAGTTGGTGGAATTGATTAATTTTTCCGGTAAATCCCCTTCTAAAATAAATACATCGTTTTCACGGATAATGGTGAAAGGTTCTTCAGATTCTCTTACCAAAAGTTCTCGATCCACAACTTCTACTGCTTCTTCCGGCGGAATTTGAGACAACCGTTCTCTTGTGTATGCCATTAGTTCGTCCACACCTTCCCGGGTAGCTCCGGAAATAAAGAAAACTTGATATCCGTCTGCCTCCATTTTAGAACGGAACTTATCCAAAATTGTTTTGTCGTATACTAAATCAATTTTATTTCCTACCACAATCTGTTCTTTTTGGGAAAGACGCTGGGAATACTGTTTTAATTCTTCATTAATGGTACGAAAATCCTCAATAGGATCTCTTCCTTCAAAACCGGAAACATCAATCACATGCAAAAGCAGTCTGGTTCGTTCGGTATGACGTAAAAAGGCATGTCCTAAACCAACACCTTCGCTAGCACCTTCAATAATACCGGGGATATCCGCCATAACAAAGCTTTCCCCTTCCCCAAAATCTACCACTCCTAGGTTGGGAATTAAAGTGGTAAAATGGTAATTTGCAATTTTAGGTTTGCAGGAGCTTACCATAGACAGTAAAGTGGATTTTCCAACATTTGGAAATCCTAAAAGCCCAACATCGGCAAGCATTTTTAATTCCAGTTCTACGTTCAGTTCTTCCCCTTTTCTACCGGGTTTGGCAAAACGGGGTGCCTGACGCTTAGGTGTGGCAAATTTGGCATTCCCAAACCCGCCTTTTCCGCCTTTGGCAACAACCACCTGTTTGCCGTCTTCCGATAAATCAGCTAAATATACACCTAGGTCACTGTCTTTAATCGCAGTGCCAACGGGAACCTTGATGATTAAATCAGCACCGTCTTTTCCGGTACAGTTTCCTCCTACACCGTTGCCACCGTGCTCTGCAACATATTTTCTTTTGTAACGAAAATCCATTAAGGTTGATAAATTGCGATCAGCCACAAAAATTATGTCGCCACCTTTTCCGCCGTCCCCTCCGTCTGGGCCGCCGGATGCAACATATTTTTCCCGATGAAATGCAACCGCACCGTTTCCGCCGTTTCCTGCCTTAATAAAAATTCGCGCCATATCAACAAACATCAGGATTCCTCCTTCCAAATCATTTTTTCTTAGTTACCCGCGAATCTGACCATTTCCATAAATAATGTATTTTACGGTAGTCAAAGCTTCCAGTCCCATGGGGCCTCTTGCATGAAGCTTCTGGGTGGAAATACCGATTTCCGCACCGTAGCCAAATTCAAAACCGTCGGTAAACCGTGTGGAAGCATTCACATATACCGCTGCCGCATCCACGGATTTCAAAAACTTCTGAGAATTTTCGTAGCTGTTGGTTACGATACATTCAGAGTGTTTGGTGTTATGGGTATTAATGTGAGAAATTGCTTCGTCAATTCCGGAAACAACTTTCACAGATAAAATCAAATCGTTATATTCTGTATAAAAATCTTCGTCAGTTGCAGAATTTGCGGAAATGACCTGCAAGGTCTTTTCACAGCCACGAAGTTCAACGCCTTTTTCTTCCAGGACTTTTTTTGCCATGGGCAAAAACTCTTTCGCAACTTTTTCGGAAACCAGCAGACTTTCGCAAGCATTACAAACGGAAGGGCGCTGCGTTTTCGCATTGACTAGAATGGAAAGTGCCATATCTAAATCAGCAGAATCATCAACATAGGTATGGCAGTTTCCTGTGCCTGTTTCAATGACAGGAATGGTAGCATTTTCTACCACCGTTTTGATAAGACCTGCACCACCTCTGGGAATTAACACATCCACAATGCCATTTAACTGCATCATTTCTTTGGCTGTTTCACGGCTGGTATCAGATAGCAGTTCTACAGTGCTTTCAGGAAGTCCTGCAGAAACAATGGCTTCCTTCATCACTTTTGTTAATGCCAGATTGGAGCAAAGTGCCTCTTTACCGCCACGAAGCAAAGTTGCATTCCCGGTTTTTAAGGTTAGGCAAACTGCATCCACTGTAACATTAGGACGTGCTTCGTAAATAATACCAACTAAGCCTAAAGGAACTCTCTTTTTGCCAATTACTAAACCGTTGGGACGTTCGGTCATATTGATCACTTCCCCAACCGGATCCTTTAAAGCTGCAACCTGACGAACACCTTCTGCCATATCAGAGATTCTCTCTTTGGTCAAACGAAGGCGGTCAATCATCGTGGGACGCACACCGTTTATTTCGGCGTTAGCAATATCTTTTTCATTTTCTGCTAAAATATAGTCCGTGTTTTTCAGCAGATGATCAGCAATTTTCAAAAGTGCATCATTTTTCTGAGAAATTCCTGCCAGAGATAATGTGTAGCTTGCTTCTTTTGCCAATAAAGCTTGTTCTCGTAATTTCATTCTACACGTTCTCCTTTCCACCATGAAATGCAGTGCCAACAGCTTCCCCGTCAACAATCTGATAAATAATTTCAGGATCATCGCCCTGAGCGATGACAGTTGTAATGCTATCTTTTTTAGCAATTTCTGCGGCTAATATCTTAGTATACATGCCGCCGGTGCCTAATTTAGAACCGGCACCACCTGCTTTCGCTTTGATTTCATCAGTAATTTCATAGATATCTGAAATCAGTTTCGCATCCGGATGTTCTTTCGGATTATCGTTATAGTAGCCGTCGATATCGGTTAAGATAATCAGCAAATCTGCACCAACTAATCTTGCCACATAAGCAGATAAGGTATCGTTGTCACCAAATTCGATTTCTTCGGTAGAAATAACGTCATTTTCATTAACAATCGGAATCACGCCCATGTCCAGCAAAACAGAAAACGTATTCACTGCATTGTGGCGGGAATGTTCATTATCAATAATGTATTTGGTAATCAGAATCTGAGCAACATCTTTGCCGTACTGGGCAAAAAACTTATCATAAATTGCCATCAGCTGACACTGACCAACTGCGGCAGTTGCCTGTTTTTCTCTCACTTCGGTAGGCTTTTTTGGAAGATTCAGTTTTGCTACCCCTACCCCAATTGCACCCGAAGATACCAAAACCACTTTTTTGCCTTGATTCTGAAGGTCTGATAATACCATTACCAGTTTTTCAATTCGTCTATAATTCATTTTACCGTTATCGTAAGTTAAAGAACTTGTACCGATTTTTACCACAACGGTATTTGATTTTAGTTGTCTC
Source organism: Clostridia bacterium (assembly GCA_045541975.1). Classification (GTDB taxonomy): domain Bacteria; phylum Bacillota; class Clostridia; order UMGS1840; family UMGS1840; genus SIG452. Next base: position 5,326 of record JAZQKB010000025.1, read on the forward strand.
ATAATTTATTCCTCTATCTTCTCGGTTTCGCCGGAAATCCCGTTTAATTCGTTAATAATGGTTTCCAGTTCAGCCATAGCTTTGCCAAATTCCTCCCAGTTACCGTTCTGAGTAGCTTCCCGGACCCGGTGATACGCTTTCGTGATTTTTTCGATATTTTCAACGCTGATATCAGCTGGTGGTAGTGGAATCTCAGGTTCCGGTAAAAGAAGGTCTGCTCCATTGATTGGTTCACCCGAAGGATCAATAGGCGCAAACAAAGCATCCACTGCTTGCCGTAATGTGGAATGAATGGCAATTTTACTGTCATATGCAGCAATTACCATTTTTAATTCCGGAAATGTATTTTTTCCGGCGGTTACATAAATCGGCTCTGCATATAAAACAGAATCTGCAACAGGAATCGTGATAAGATTTCCACGAATAATGGTAGATTCTCCGGAACCCCAGGCAGACATTACCTGAGCAATTTTCGGGTCGGAATTAATACGTTTTTCGATTTGAAGCGGTCCGTAGACAGTTTTTTCCTGTGGAAATTGCGCCAGTGTTAATTTTCCGTAGCAGTCTCCATCGGAACCTGCCATAAACCATGCTACCATTGTATCCTTTCCTTTTTCGGTAAAGGGAATCAATAGGGTCAATTCCTGCTGTCCATCTCTCGTTAGCATCTGATAAGACGGCTTCATTCTGGTTTTTGCCTGATCCTCTGAAGTACTTTCTTTCCAGGAGGAACTTTCTGCGAAAATCTCATGAGCAACCTCCCAATCATCTGAGCGGTTATAGAAGGTTGCAGCATCGTCAATATGATATCGCTTTAAAATTTCAGTTTGAATACTGAAGTAAGTTTCTGGATATCTGACGCTATGTTTTAAATCCTCAGGAAATTCTTCCTTCATAAAGACATCCGGATAAATTTTCTGATACACATTGATCATTTTATCGGTAGGATCGGTAATGTAAATCTCTACAGTGCCGTCGTAAGAGTCTACCACTGCTTTTGCGGAATTTCGGATATAATTAAATTCGTCTTCGTATTTTTCTGCATACGGGAAATGTTTTGTGGTAGTGTAGGCATCCACAATCCATTTTAAGTGTCCATCTGCATCCACCAATAAATACGGATCTTCATCAAATGTTAAAAACGGTGCTGCTATTTTAACACGGTCCAACACATTGGTATTAATCAGCAATTTACTTTCCGCTGTAATAAAACTGGAAGTAAGTAACTGATAATCTCCGTAACGGATCGCAAACAACAACCGGTTCAATCCGTTCAAAGGAATCCCCGATTGCCCCTGATATGAATTTTCAACGGCTTTTCCGTTGGATAGATAGTCAAACTCTTTTACCAAAGTGTTTACCACAGAATAATCGTCGTCATATTCTCCATAATAAATCCGTGGCTCAGTAACTTTGATTTGAGGTATTGTAGAAGTTACAGGAGTATCCTTCACATAAAGAACAGGATGACCGTCTGAAGTAACAGAATCTGCCGGCAACATCACCGCTCCAAAACCGTGGGTAAAGCGCATTTTGTCATTGGTATAGCTTTGTGAAGTGGGTGATTCTTCCAATTTTTTAAGTTCTCGGGGAGAAACCATAACAGCTTGTTTATTACCGTTGATTTCATAGCTCACGGTATCAATATCAATGAACTCGTAATAATCACGGATTCCCTGAAGTTGACCGAGGATAGTATGTGTTGCATCCAGGTCAAGTAAACAGATCTGTTCAATGGCATGTTCATTTTCTGCTACGTTTTCTATAGTCCAGCTATTTTCCGCCGGAAATTCCTGCTCCAACATATCATGTACGCCATATGCCGTTCTGGTGGCATCAATATGGTATCCAATATAAGGTGCTTCCATTTGTACTTCTGCAGGTTTTACATGAAAATACTGTGTGATCAAAGCACTTGCTGTAAAACCAATTAGCACAACAGGAATGATCAGCACTGTAAAAATTGCATATTTAAACTTCGCCTTATTTAAGAAAATAAGTACACCAATAATCACAACTGCACAGATATACGGCATGATTCTATAGTATTTTAACCAAATATGAACATCCGTAAATCCAGCACCGGATATTCCGGCAAATTCAGAATACAAAATATCTTCTGCTTTGAATTTATAGGAACAAAGGTGAATCAACACGATAATTAAAAGCTGAAAAACAATGTGTGTGATAATTTTTTTATTGTGAACAAATTCTTTTAAGTTGGTAACACCCAAACGTCCGTATAAGAGCACATATAAAACGGAAACCAAAATGGAAACAAATATGGCAATTCCCATACAGCTATCTAACACAGTCATTGCAAACGGTCGAATAAATACATAGTAAGAAACATCCTGTCCAAAAATCGGGTCAGTCAGTCCCCACTCTGTTGTATTAATCAGCATCAAAAACTTTGAGCTTACTGCATCCTTGATAAACATTCCTGCAAAAACTGCCAGCGTTAAAGATAACAGCCAGATTGGAAACATCGGTTTTAAGAATCCAAACGTTTCATCCACATCCATCATTGTTTTTCGCACATGAAGTAAACTGAAAAAAATGGCGGCAAACACTACCAAAAAACTCACCAGATGAATGAGCTGCTGCACCACAACATTTTTCAGAAAAACAGAAGCAAAGTTCTGCCCAACTTCCTGAATCTGAACGTATTGCATATAAAAATGATAGCCAGTAATCAGAATGATCATCAACAAAACAATACCGATTCCGATAGATAATCCTATCACTGTTTTTTTAAAGCCGTTGCTCACAATTATTCACTCCTCATGAAATGAGACAATTCCTAATCAAACAATTCTTCTGCATAGGAAACTGGATCAAAATCCATTAAATCTGCCAACTGCTCTCCAACACCTATCAATTTCACAGGTAAGCCGGTTTTCTGAACCAACGGAATAATCACGCCGCCTTTTGCTGTGCCATCCAGTTTGGTTAAAATCAAACCGGTTAACCCTGCAGCTTCGGAAAAGCTTTGTGCCTGCAGTAAGGCATTTTGTCCGGTTGCTGCTTCCACTACCAACAAGGATTCAATAAATTCTGCACCGGTCTGCTGTTTTAAAATACGGTGCATTTTGGATAATTCATCCATTAACCCTTTTTTGGTTTGCAGCCTTCCCGCAGTGTCACAAATCAGAACATCTTTTCCGGTTTTTTTCAAATGTTCTGCAGCCTGATAAACCACAGAAGCGGGATCCTGTTCCGCTTCGCCACAGAAGAAATCGGCACCGCTACGTTCCGCCCATACCTGCAACTGCTCAGTGGCCGCAGCACGGAAGGTATCTGCAGCAGCTAAAATCACAGATTTTCCTTCTTTGGAAAACTGATGCGCCAGTTTTCCTGCGGTGGTGGTCTTTCCGGCTCCGTTTACACCAACTAAAATCATGATGTAAGGTTTGTTTTCTTTTTTTAACGAATGATCGGGAGAGAGAATCTCAGAAATAATCAATTTAATTTCTTTTTTGACTTCTTCTGCTTCCGTCAGTCGTTTCTGTTTTACCCGCTGTCTTAATTCTTCGATAATAAAAGCAGAACTTTCTGCACTGATATCAGATAAAATCAGAATTTCTTCCAGCTCATCATACAATTCTTCGTCAATTCGTTTAAAAATTTTGAAGGCGTTGTTGATCCCCTCCGACATTGCTTTTTTTGTTTTTGCAATGCCGCGTTTAAATTTATCAATAAAAAACATTGCCATACTCCTTTAATCTTCGGTAATAACATCTTTCATTTTCAAGGAAACCAGTTTGGTAACCCCTTTTTCCTGCATGGTTACACCGTATAATGTGTCTGCGTTTTCCATAGTACCACGTCGGTGAGACACTAATATAAACTGCGTTTTATGCTTATAGCTTTTAATATACTCTGCGAAACGGTATACATTGACTTCGTCCAATGCTGCTTCAATTTCATCAAATACACAAAACGGCAATGGTTTTAAACTTAAAACAGAAAACAACAGTGCAATTGCAGTAAAAGCTTTTTCACCACCCGAGAGTAGCGAAATACTTTCCAGTTTTTTGCCGGGAGGCTGCACAATAATTTCAATGCCACTTTCCAGCACATTGTCCGGTTCGGTTAAGTTTAACGAAGCGTTACCACCGTTAAAGAGTGCCCGAAATGTTTCTTTAAAGTTTTCGTGAATCAGATCAAATTGCGTAATAAAATCTGTTTTCATAATGGAAAGCATATCAGAAATTAAAGTTTCCAGTTCTTCTTTGGCTCCTTTTAAGTCATCTTCCTGCTTTTTCATAAAGGTGTACCGTTCATGAACTTCCCGGTATTCTTCCACGGAAGACAAATTGACATCTCCCAAAGATTTGATTTTTGACTTCAACTCACTGATTCGCTTGCGGTCATTTTCCGGTTCTCCCTCTTCGGTAGAGACAAGTTCCAGTCCCTGGGAATAAGTTAACTCGTAGTGTTCCCACAGATCTTCGGTGTATGCTTCAATATCTGTTTGAAGTTTTTCAGCTTTTACCGTTAATTTAGAAAGCTCCTGCTCCAACAGCAAAAGAGCATCCCGCGCTTGCTTCTGAGCATCCTGTTGCGCAATGAAGGTTTCATCAATGGATTCTTTTTGCACCCGAACTGCTTCCAGTTCCGCCATGGTATCCTTCAGATGCTGTTTTTCCTGCTTAATTTGCTCCTGCTTAAATTCAATATCTTCCGTCAGAGCTTCGTTACGCAGAAGTAATCCGTTAGATTCCTTGTTTTTGTTAGAAAGCTGAACCTCATATTCTTCCTTTTCCGATAACACGGTTTTCTGATGCTCAATTTCATCACGGATTCCCTGTTCAATAAAGGAAAGATATGCTTTCTTCTGATTTAATTCCGAAAGACCTTCTGAGAGAGTTTCTGCCTGAAGTTTTTTGGAATCAATTGCATAATTCAGATCAGTTTCTTTCTGCACCATAGCGAGAAGCGTTTTGTCTATTTGCTTGATGTCATTTTTTAGTTCCTCAATGTTGGCACTTTTGGATAAAAATCCGGCAGATTTTAATATCTGGCCACCCACAATGGAGCCACCTGCATTAAAGACTTCTCCGGTCAAGGTTACAATACGAAAACTGTGATGATATTTTCTGGCAATGAAAGCGGCTGCCTGATAGCTGTCTACCACCAGAGTTTTACCTAAAAGGCCGGACACAATTCCGCTGAATTTATCCCGATAAGAAACCAGATCGGTTGCTTTGCCAACCACTCCGTTTTCATTTAAGGCTTCGCCAAAGTCATATGCTCGCTCTTTCACGGTTTTCACAGGAAGAAATGTAACACGGCCAAGCTCGTGTTTTTTTAAGTAACTGATTGCTTCTTTAGCATCCTCTTCATCTTCCACAACAATATTTTGAAGAGAATTGCCCAGCACAGCATCGAAAGCCAATGCTGTTTTTTTATCTGCTTTGATAATATCTGCTAAGGTCCCATAAAGCGTAACATCCCCCAGCAACCCGTTTTTTGAGGCAGAAAAAATTTCCTTAACGCTTTTCTGATATCCTTCGTAGTTCTTCTCCATTTCGGAAAGGTACATCACCTTCCCTTGCTTGGTATTTCGTTCCACAGTCAGTTCAGAACGTTTGAAACGGCTTTCTTCTAAGTTCTTTTGCAACTCTTCTACTTCCCGGTACAATCCGTCAATTTCGTTCTGAAGATGAGAAAACGCTTCCATTTCTGTTTCGATATTTTTTCGGTTTTCTTTTAACTGATTGATTTTCTCTTCACGGTCAGAAATTAATGCTTCATAACGGTTCAGACGCATCTTATCGGTTTCGGTTTCGTTATTTAAACGCTCAATATCACGGATATTGCGTTCAATTTCCACCTGATATAAATTAATCTGATTTTCAAACGCTGCAATGTTATATTCGTAGTCTTTTTCTTTTTTGTGAAATTCTTCGGTCAGCAAATCAGCTTCCCGACGCTTTTGACTTAGTTTTAGGGCTTCCTGATCCAGTTCTTCAATCCGTTTGTTTGCCGTATCTATATCAGCAGTCAGCTTTTCTTGTTTGGAATTTAGTTCCGAAAGTAATTCTCTGTATTTTTTCAGATGACGGCACCAGTACCGAATTTCCAATATCCGGAGTTCATCTTTTAATTCCAAGTAGGCTGCTGCTTTTCTAGAAGACTTTTCCAATCCGGGAAGACGCTGTTCCAATTCAGCCAAAATATCATTTAAACGAAGCAAGTTATCATTGGTCTGATTCAGTTTTCGTTCCGCTTCGTCCTTTTTATGGCGGTATTTGGAAATACCTGCTGCTTCTTCAAAGAAATTTCTGCGGTCCTGCGGTTTACCGGAAATAATTTCATCAATTTTCCCCTGTCCAACGATGGAGTAACCGTCACGCCCGAGACCTGTGTCCATGAAGAGTTCGTTGATATCCTTCATACGGCAAGGAGATTTATTGATAAAATACTCCCCTTCGCCGGAACGGTAAACACGGCGGGTTACCATAACTTCGTCAAAATCAATTTGCAAAGCATGATCAGAATTATCTATGGTGACAGAAACTTCAGCATAGTTCATTGGCTTTCTTCTGGCGGTGCCTGAAAAAATAACATCCTGCATATTTCCACCACGAAGAGACTTTGCACGGGACTCCCCTAAAACCCAACGGATTGCATCGGAAATATTACTCTTGCCGCTGCCGTTGGGACCAACAATGGTGGTGACGCCTCCAGTAAAGTCTAATACAGTTTTATCGGGAAAAGATTTGAAGCCATTTAGTTCAATGGTTTTTAAGTACATACTAATGTTTTCCTTTTCTGATAATTTCTGACAAACGATAGATAAATTGAATCATTTTATTATAACAAAAATTCGTGGAAAAAGCAAGTGTTTTCCACGAATTTCCTGTTATTTTTTTCGGTTTTTTTCGATAATTTGATGCAAATCCTGATAGAGATACAACGAACCGCATACCACAATGAGTTTTTGAGTATCTTTTGCAGCTGAAATTGCAGTCTCTAACTTTGAAAAAGCAGTTCCAAAAACACCGCTTTCTTCCCCAATTTGACAGAGGTTTTCAGGCGTTTCACTTCGCTCATTATTTGCAACTGAGGTAAAATAAAAGGTTTCGCCCGAAAATACAGATAAGCTTTCCGCAATATCTTTATCTTTCATAAATGCAGATACAAATATTTTTTCGGTATCGGGATAATATCTGTTCAAACTTTTTTTCAGTGCCAGCATTCCATTTAAATTATGGGCACCGTCAAACAGAATCCCTTCTGCCACCATTTCTAATCTACCGATATGTCTGGCTTCTTTCAGTCCTGCCCGGATATTATTTTCTGTAAGATTCAAATAAAGAGCCGTCTCCACCGCCAAAGATGCATTTTCAATTTGATGATACCCCGAAATACCGCAAACAAGGTCTGTTAATTGTCCATAAGAAAAAACTTCAAAACAGTTTTCAGGCTCACTAATAGAGGGTGTTTTAGTCACATACAATGGTGCATTCTTCTCTTTGGCAACCGAAGTTAAAACAGCCATTGCAGCAGCATCCTGGGCAAGTGTAATCAACGGAACACCTTCTTTAATAATTCCGGCTTTTTCGTAAGCAATTTTATCAACAGTATTACCTAAGTAAGCAACGTGGTCGATAGCAATTCTGGTGATTACGGTAGCAAGCGGTTTTTTCACTACATTGGTAGCATCAAAACGACCGCCAAGTCCTGTTTCCAAAACGACAACGTCACAATTTCGCTCCAGAAAATAGCAAAATGCAACCGCAGTCCACACCTCAAATTGAGATGGAATTTCACCCGTCGCTTCCTTGACTTTCGGCAGATGACTTTCTATTTTCAAAAGAAGCCGTTCTAAATCCGCATCGGAAATTTCAACGCCGTCAATGGAGATTCTTTCATTGACACGAAGCATATTAGGAGAAATAAATTTGCCGGTCTTCTTGCCGGATTTTGTGAGCATTGTCTGTAAAAATGCACAGACAGAGCCTTTTCCGTTGGTCCCTGCCACATGAATGACCGAAAGTTTATCCTGAGGGTTTCCCACGCATTCCAAAAGCTTTGAAATCCGTTCCAATCCTAAATTTATTACAGTTTGAAAACTATTGGCATACCGAACAAATTCCTGCTTAGAAGGTTGTTGTAACTCCTTTAAATGACCAGAAAGTGCCCGAAGCAAAAAGTACCCCATTACAATTTCCACCGGAATTTTAATCAGGCATTGCAGCATCCGCTCCCAGATGACAAAACCAACCAGGTGCATTCCCCCACGGAACATTGCACCCCAAATACTGCCTAAAATCAAGTCAATAACGATTCCCTTAATCAAGACACAAAGTGAAATTCTCAATAGTGTTTTCTCTTTTTTATGGAGGAATAAGCCGTAAAAAACACCGTGCAAAATGGCGTTCAATGTCCATCCAAAGAAAAACGCCATCCCCTTACTGTTAAACAGCATTCCGGCAATATCCGAAAGTCCGCCGGCTACACCACCCCATACAGGGCCAAACATTGCACCTGCCAAAGAAATCGGAACGAAACCAAAATCCAGCCGGAACACCGGAGTTAGCTGAAGCGAAAGCAACCGTACCAACACAATGTTTAGAGCAATCAAAAATGCCAGATAAACCAATTTTTTTAATTTTCTTTTTTCAGACATAAAAAAATCCTTTCTTGTACCACACTACAAAAAGGACGCAAATCGCCGAATCACACAAAAAATGATACGGCCTGTGTATTCTTTTGTAGCAACGGAATGCGGAAATAACATCGCAGATTCTTTTGGTATCTTTTGGTATCTTTTGGTATCATTTGGCATCTTTTGATACCCTACACCTTTTCAATCTTTCGTAAAAGAGACAACTTCCCGTTCTCTTTTCACTTAACGCATTATTTCCTACTCTGCTTTTTTCGGGGACATCATCCTCGATGCAACTATCATACACCTATTACCGTTTTTTGTCAATAGATAATCGGTGATTTTGACCACTTTTTAGAAAAAAAGAATTGCAAGATTTCTCATGCAATTCTTTTTTCATTGTATAACGAAAACCACCAGCAATGCTGGTGGAATAAAAAAGCTTTAGCTATGCATAGAAAAAAGAATCCTCCTTTGATATAATAAAGGCAGGTCTAGCCAACCGCCTAATCAATCAAAGGAGGAATCAAGTGATGAAA
>JAZQKB010000026.1:0-70290 GCA_045541975.1 Clostridia bacterium
ATAGGTAGCATTACCGGTTACGGTAGCGATTTCGGTATCCCAACCAGCGAAGGTGTAGGTGTACTGAGCATCAGCTGCTTTATCGGTAGTTCCTTTGAAGGAAGGAGTAGCACCGTAAGCATAGGTTTCGGTGGTGGTTACGCCATCAACGATCCAGGTAACGGTGTATTCGTTTACAGTTGTGGTATATTGTGCAGTATAGGTAACATCACCGGTTACTGCAGCAATTGCTTTATCCCAACCAGCAAAGGTGTAGGTGTACTGAGCATCAGCTGCTTTGTCGGTGGTGCCTTTGTAAGAAGGAGTAGTGCCTTCTACATAGGATTCGGTAGTGGTTACGCCGTCAACAATCCAGGTAACGGTGTAGGTTGCCGGTTCGGGCAGAACCAGATCACAGTTTTCGTAGTTTAACTGAGCCAGGTATTCGGGTTCAAAATCAGCGTTGGTGGTATCTTCCGGAATCGGTGCGGTTTTGGATAAACGTAAGGAGTAAACAGTTGCAGTTTCGGTACCGTTATTGGTAATGGTAAAGGTATTGGTACCTTTTCTTGCGTAGATGTATTCTACGTCGATAGTACCGTCGTTTGCACCGTTGTTGTTCCAGCCGTACTGAGTCTGGTAAATGTCACCGTAGTAACCTAAATCAGATTCAACTACAAAGTGGTTGGTGTTGTAGTCATCAATCTGCATCTGTAAGTAACGGAAACCGTTTTCATCTACATCTGCAGTAATTACAACAGAGCTTCCTACAGGCATGGTAACATAGCCGCTACCTGCAACTGCACCACCTTCATAAGCGGTGATGAAGCTGTTGATGTTGGAAGAACCGTCATTTCTACCTAAGTAGATGTGGTTTGCCGGTAAGGGCAGAGTACCAACTTCTGCTTCTGCAATATAATCAACACCCTGACGAGCCAGTTCGGTGAAGGTTAAGGTTGCAGTAGTATCGGTAGTATCAATGGTGTTTGCACCTTTGATTAAGTAGAAGTATTTTTCTGCACCTGCAGTTAAGGTTGCAGTGTGACCGGTTTCGTTAGTAATGGTAACAGCTTTGTCAGAAGTTACTTTGTAAGCGCCGGTGTAAGGTGCAGTATAAGTGATGGTAGTATCCGGAGTCGGAGTAGGTGCAGTGGTAGGTGTGGGAGTGGGTTCCACAACGGTTTCGGTTTTAACTAAGGGTAAGTAGTCTAAGGAAGCGTCTGCTCCATTTAAGTCTAATCTACCTAAGTCAATACCGGTGAATACACAGTTGTTAGGACCAACCAGTTCCACGGTGATTACGTTGGTACCTTCTTTTAAGTAGATGGGCTGGTCAGCGTAAGAACCACTGGTCCAACCAGTCTGATTAACGGTCTGTTCGGTATAGTAACCGTCTTCAGTGGATACTTTAAAGGTGGTAGTAGAATCTCCGCCAATCCACAGGGCTTGTAACTGCATTGCATACACGCCGGTGTAGGGAACGGTGATTTCATATTTACCCCAGTCACCAGCAACCATGGTAAACTGACCATTGTTGAAGGGAGAGCTGGAGGTTGCCTGATAGTCAACGCCTTCCACAGCGGAATCTCCGTTGGTGAAGGTGGTCATGGTGTAGATTTCGCCAACATAACCGTTCTTATGAGAGGTAACATCACTGAATCTACCGGTCCAGGGGGATGCATCAGCACTGATGGTAGGAGTCGGGGTAGGAGCGGAAGTCGGAGCGGGAGTAGCAGTAGGAGTGGTAGTCGGAACAGGAGTCGGAGTTACAACCGGAGTTGCAGATCCGTCACCGGGGATTCTGTCAGTCTGTTTTAACAGATATGCAAAATCCATGGAGTTGCCGGCATCCATTCTACCGATATCGTAGTCTTTAATGTAGAAGGAAGTGGTACCGGTATTTTCAATATATAATGTATTAGTACCGGTAGCGAAGTAAATGGGCTGGTCCTGACCGGGGGTCATTCTGTTGGTCCAGGTATCTACTTCAGTAATTGCGTAGTCACCGTAGTAACCTGCACCGGTAGTTGCTCTGATATTTGCAACACCGCTTAAGCTGGACAGTCTTAACTGCAGAGCATAAACGCCGTCGTAGGGGATACCGGTAACGTCAATTTTAACATATTCGCCGGGAGCGATAGTGGTGTTAAGTTCACCGTCAGAAGTGTAACCGTTGAAGTAACCGTCCTGATCCTGAGCAGCACCTACCCAAACAGCCAGTTTTTTCGCATCATTCTTAGTGGGGGTAATGCCTGCATCCACTAAATCCTGAGTAGCACCAAACTGAATGTCAGAAATGGTAGTAGCAGCGCTGCCGGTGTTGGTTACTTTCACAGTAGCTTTGCCAACAGGCAGATACATGATTTCGTAATCTCCGTCGGTACCTGCAGTGTAGTACTGTTCGGTGGTACCAACAGCCAGATCGCCGTAGTATTCGTCGTTGGTCAGAACATTTAAGGTGGTGTTACCGCCGGAAGCTTTCACATTTAAATAGTATAAGCCTTCGGTAGCAACGGGTACGTTAAAGAGTGCCCAACCGCCTGCAGCAATGGTGATTGCAGAGTCATTCACGTTGGTAACGCCTTCGTAAGAGGAAACGTTGCCCCAGAAGGTACCTGCAGTACCCATTTTGGTAATTGCAGTGCTGGTGATCAGAGTGTTTGCAGGTTCTAAGCCATCAACTCTCTTACAGAAGTCGATGTAATCCATGGAATCATAGCCGGATGCATCCAGACGACCAAAGTCAAATTCAGAAATGGTGATGGAAGCATCGCCTACGTTTTCAACAGTAATGGTATTGTTGCCTGCAGTGAAATACATTGCCTGGTCCTGACGCATTGCATCAATGTTGGACCAACCGGTGGTGGTGAAGTAGAAATCACCGTAGTAGTCACCGGAGGTTGCACGCAGGGTAGTGGGAGAGCTGATGGAAGCACATTTAATCTGCATACCGTATACACCGGTGTAAGGTGCGTTCCAGGTGTAGGATACGGATGCACCGGGTGCTAAGGTTAAGGAAGCTGCATCGTTTGCAGCAAAGTCACCGTAGTAACCGTTGAAGCCTTCCTGATATTTTACGTTACCAACCCAGGTTAAGGGAACTAACGGATAGTCACCGGTAGACATGTAGTCTAATAATCTCTGGGGAACGTAGAATCTGTTGTTATAGGGTTCCCAAACAGCAACCTGACCGCCTAAGTCAACATTATCGCCGTTGATGTTAGCAACAGACTGGTTTGCTTTGATGGAAACATCCACACCGCTGAATTTGAAGGTAGCGCTGGTGTTGGTAGCGCCGTTTTCATCGGTGATGGGGGTGATGCTACCCTGAGAGGTAACATTTACGAACAGCTCGTCAGTAGCTTCTGCTAAGTCTAAGCCTAAGCAGTCTGCAATCCAGGGAGCGATTTCATCGTTATCAATAACATTGTTAGTAAAGCTGGAAGCGTTACCGGGAGTAGAGGATGCGCCGGAGGGCATGGTGATGCCGGAGGGAGCATAAATACATAAGGGAACGTTTCTGCCGGTATGGTCTTTGGAATCCCAGGTAACAGCACCGGTAGAAGTGGGATCTACACCGCTTCTGATGTTAGATACTGCGGTAGACTGATTTTTCACGTTCATACCACCGGTATCATGGTCAGCGGTCATAACAACGATGGTGTCGCCTTTTGCCTGTGCCCATTCGATTGCCCATTTACAGGTTTCGTCCCATTCGATGTAGTCACCGATGTTCTGTAATGCATTGTTGTTGTGTCCGCCGGTATCGATCATAGCAGCTTCAATCATAACAGCGAAGCCTTCGTCGCTACCGTCTAAAGCGGTAACAGCAGCTTTGGTCATATCCAGTAAGCTTGCATCGGTAGAAGATTTTTCAATGTCAAAGGGGTGAGTGTAACCGTTTAAGTTACTCCAGATTTTATCACCGCTTTTTACGTTTGCCAAATCGGCTTTGCTGCTTACATAAGTATATCCGCGCTGGGGAATTAAGTTTCTTGCAGCGTCATATTCAGCAATTTCAATACCGGGACATAAGTTTACATCATAATCCTGGTAAATTGCCTGTTCAGACAGGGGGAGATACACACCACGGTTAAAATAGTGTGCGGAGAATGCAGCCGGAGTTGCATGAGCAAATTCGTATTTGGATACAACACCTACTCGTTTGCCTGCAAGTTCTGCAGCTTCCAAAAGGTTTGCTTTCGGATTTAAGTAAGCGTCAACACCAATGGAATACAGACCTGCTTTGTGACCAACCGCCAGAGCAGTACCTGCTGCCGCAGAGTCGGTAACATCAGCGCCTGCCGGGTAAGTGGTTACACCACCAACCAGGTAATCCTTGATGAAGAGTTCGTTGGTTGTTTGTGTAACAGTGTTGGGGTATACAGAGTTAATACCGCCAGCCTGTTTTACTGCATCGGCAAGAGTAAAGGGTACATAGCCTGCACCGTCACCAATAATATAGATGACGTTTTTAATCTTACCGGTGTTTGCTGCTGACACGGGAGATGCGGTGATAGTCATCATAGACACAACCATCATCAGGGTCAGAAGCAGAGATAAAAGTTTTCTAAGTCTCATATGTTGGGTCTCCTTTCTTTTGTTTTTTTATATAAATTTTTTTTATTCGCACAGTTTCCTAACTTTTTTAGAAAATGCCATACTATTTTATATATATAATATTACAATCCTATTACATTATACACCAACAGACAGGCACAGTAATATGAAAAATTCAGCAAAAAACCCTAAAAAAACGGCAAAAACCCTCCATTTTTTTGTTAAAAAATTATCAAAATAGATTTGTATGCAATTTTTGGAAAACTTCTTTGTGAAAAAATTTCCATTTTGGCACCAAACTGCTGGTTCGTCATACAATGAAAGTGAACCGGGGATTCTGTATGTTTCCTGACGGTTTAAAACACGACAGGAGGATTTAATATGTCGAAAGATTGTGCAACCGGAAGCATCCGTGATGCGGTTTGCATTCATACCGATAAGGTATACGATGCCTGCAAAGATAAGGATTGCATTGTGGACGCCAGAGTATATGTGACTCCTTGCGGTCAGGAATTAATTGACCGCTCCATCAACATCAAAGTGAGAAAAGCGGAAATTATTTGGGTATACACCGATGTGGAGGAAGTACCCTTTAACCGTGGATTTTACACTGTGGACTTAAAATACTTCTTCAAGGTTTACTTAGACGTGTTCACCGGGGTGGGACGTCCGGTAACCGTGGAAGGATTAGCCACCTTTGATAAAAAGGTGATTCTGTTTGGTTCGGAAGGCAAGGCAAAAAGCTTTACCTCCAAATTCCGTCCTAATGAAAAGGATATTCAGCTTTCTGTGAAAAATAATCTGCCGGAAGCTATTGTGGAAGTAGTGGAACCCATCGCATTGTCTGCCAAGGTAGTGGAACGCCACCAGCACCACTGCTGCTGCGAAATTGACTGCACCAGTCTGCCCAGTGAAATTTGTTCCTGCTTTGATGATGAAATCATCGGGGAAGAACGGGATAAAAACGTGTATGTCACCTTAGGTCTGTTCTCCATTATCCGTCTGGAACGAAATGTTCAGCTGTTGGTGCCTGTTTACGATTTCTGTGTTCCGGATAAAGAATGTGTAGGTGCTACCGAAGATAATCCTTGTGACCTGTTTGATAACATCACTTTCCCTGTGGACGAATTTTTCCCTCCTAACGCTTGCAGTTTTGACAATAACACCTTATCCACCCCCAGAGAAACCAATCAGAGAAATTGCGGCTGCAAATAGTCGGGAATGTGAAAAAACTTCTGAACGCAAGAAATATTCTTGCTATCAACAAACCTCACCACTTGACGTACATCCGGTACGTCTTGGGGTAACCCGAAGCTGATGCTTCGGTTCAGTTTGCTGATTAAAAGCTTTTTTCCGATTCCCAAAACGCTATTGTACCCATAGCAAAAATAAAAAAAAGAGGCGTTATGCCTCTTTTTTTATGCCTAAATGTTTCAACAATCCATGGCAACCTGCCACCACATCCCGATAGGTCTCATCAAAGTTTCCGGTGTACCAGGGATCTGCAATGTCGCCACCTTCTGAAAAGTCCAACAGCTTCTTCACTTTTCCCAGAGAATCTGTTCCGATGATGCGGTTTAAGTTTTTAACATTCCAGGAATCCATAGGGATGATATAATCGTAGATTTCGTAGTCTTTTTTGGTTAATTGAACGGCATGTTTTCCGGCAGTGGAAATGCCGTATTCCTGAAGTTTTTTTCTGGTGCCGGGGTGGACGGGATTTCCGATTTCTTCCCGGCTGGTAGCAGAGGATGCAATCTGAAATTCTTCTGCTATCCCAAGTTTTCTGACCATATCTTTTAACACAAATTCTGCCATGGGACTTCTGCAGATATTTCCGTGGCAAACAAACATAATTTTTATCATAAAATCCTCCCAATGAACTGTAAGGTGTGTTTATTATATCACGGTATCACGAATTTTACAAGAGTTCTGGCAGAATCCATTGACAAAAATAGTCGCTTGTGATAAGATTTTTTTAAAAATTTAACCAAAAAGCGAGGAACAGTTATGAAAATTATAGACATGCATATCCACGCCTGGGGCACCAAACCGGATCCGGATCTGCTGATTCAAAAAATGGAAGAAGCGGGAGTCTGGGGCGGTTGTGTGATGTCTTCCCAGCCTTTGGAATCCAACCCCAGAATCGGTCTTTCTTTTGAAGAAAGAATCCAGGAGGTCTTTGCCTGGCAAAAAGGATATGAAGACAGAATTTTCCCCATCATCTGGATTCATCCCAAAGAAGAAAACCTTGCCCAAAAGGTCAAGGATGCTGTAAAACGTGGCATCTGCGGATTTAAAATGATTTGCAAGGATTTTGATGTGTATTCCGAGGAAACTATGGCAATTCTTCGTACCATTGCAGAATTGAATGTTCCGGTACTGTTTCATTCAGGAATTTTGTGGGACGGAACTGATTCCTCCAAACATAACCGTCCTGTTCACTGGGAAGCTCTATCTCAAATTCCCGGACTTCGGTTTTCCTTGGGACATTGCTCCTGGCCGTGGATTGACGAATGCTTTGCAGTATACGGACAGTTTTTAAATGCCCAAAGCCACGGAAATCCTGCGGAAATGTTTTTTGATACTACCCCGGGAACACCCCTGATTTACCGAAAAGACCTGTTATATAAGCTGTTTGTGGGTGGTTACGATACCGGCCACAACGTGATGTTCGGGTCGGATTGCTTTGCTTATGATTATAAGCCGGAGTGGACAGGAAAATGGCTGAAAACTGATGGAGAGCTGATGCGGGAATTTGGTGTCAGCCGTGAAATTTTTGAAAACTATTATTACCGCAATGTGATGCGTTTTTTAGGAAAAGGACCGCAAGTTTCTCATGATATTCCCGTTCCCGATAATGCAGGTGGTTGGAAAGCTACCAATCCTGAAGTGCCGAAAATCATTGAAAAGTGGTATCAAAAACTGTCATTCCCAAACTATTTTGACGAAGAATTTTACCGTGCACTCCGTGAAATCCCCGTTTCTGATATCCTTACTGCATCCACCTATGACGCCACCTGTCAGGACGGAAAACGGAATCTGCTGTCGACACTTTTTATGGCAGAAGAATATGCAAAAAACTGTCAGAAGCAAGGAATTTCTGAAGAAATTCTGTTGGATTCTCTTTCGGAGTTGGTCAATTATACTCATATTTTCAGCGATCTGAAAAACGAACTTGCTCTTGGTAGAATGGACTGGATTTTACGAATTTTAAAGGGCGAAATTCTAAAGTTGGGAAGATTGCAGTTTGCTTTGGAACCATCCATGGTGGATATTTTTGAAAAGGGCATCAAAAAAGGGGACACTGTGTTACGGTGCTACATCCCCGGAGGGGAAAAATTAAGCAGAGAAACAGTAGCTTCTTCCATTCAACAGGCGAAAGAATTTTTTGGAGAGTACATCATCGTGGTAACCTCCTGGTTACTGGATGATTCTTTGAAAGAATTGTTGCCGGAGGATAGCAATATTTTAACATTCCAATCCTTATTTGAAACGGTAAAACGAGAAGAGTCCGACGCCATTTTACGTTTTGTTTTCCGCTGGAATACCAACCGGTTCAGTGTGAAACATGCATCCTCTTACAATGCTTTTTCCGAAGGAGTTAAGCAGGCAATGTTGGCAGGCAAAAAATTCTACGAAGTAACCGGTTATTTCAAATAAAAAAAGGAGAGGAAAATGAAGAGTTTTTATCCTTTTTATTATGGGGACTTTCAATGCATTGGCGGAGCGTGTCAGCATAACTGTTGCATCGGTTGGGAAATTGACATTGACCGGAAGACTTTCGAGAAATACCAAGGGAGTTCAGGTGTTTTAGGAGATCGCTTAGCGAAGAATATTTCCACGGAAGATACTCCGCATTTCATCTTGCAAGAATCGGAAAGATGTCCTTTTTTAAATGAGCAAAATCTTTGCGATATTATATTGGAAAAAGGAGAAGATTTTCTCTGTCAGATTTGCACAGATCACCCCAGATTCCGTAACTTTTTTTCCGGTTGCGTTGAGGTGGGATTAGGGCTTTGCTGCGAGGAAGCGGCACGATTAATGTTATCTCAGATAAAACCTTTTACCATACCTGAAAAACCGTTGGAAATTTTAACGGAGGAGGAAGTATCTTTTTTTCGTTTCCGTAGTGATATTTTTAGAAAAATAGGGGACAGAAGTTTGCCATTATTTCAGCGAATTTCATCCCTGTGTCAGGGATACGGAATTTCTCTCCCCAAAAAAACTCATCAAGAGTGGGCAGAGATTTTTCTTTCTTTGGAGTATTTGGATGAAACATGGATCACATTCTTACAACAATTAAAGCAAGCAGATTCTGTGGGTTCCCTGTCTACCGAGTGGGATCCTCCCTTAGAACAGTTATTTAGCTATTTTATTTACCGTCATTTAGCAGGCGGCTTGGAGGACGGTCGCTATGGCGAGCGGATTTTATTCGCTCAATTGGCTGTTACCATGATTTCTTTCTTGGCATCCATACAAACCAATCAACCACTCACCTTGGAATCTTTTTTTGAACTTTCCAGACTATATTCTTCTGAAATCGAATATAGCGAGGAAAACACCGAAGCACTTTTAACCTTACTGGAAAATTAAAAAAAGGAGTTGTCAGCGACAACTCCTTTTTTGTTGTTTTAGTTAAATGATGGTATTTCGTTTCGTTCGTTTGGAGAGCAAAAGATTTCCCGCAAATACCAAGGCGTATATCACACTAATATAACCCAATGCCCATAGATGGTATTTTGCTCCATAAACACCGTTTAAATAGTAGTAAATAGGTAACAGACGAAAATACCCTTCCAATTCCACAAAGTTAAAGAAAATAGGGGATAATACCAGAGATAGAATCAAAATTCCCGGAATTATTGCACCAAATTTTCCGTATGAGGAAAAGGGGAGGGAAACCAGCAGTGAAAATCCGGTTGCAGTAACCGTTAAGAGAAGTGTTGCAATCAGTTCATTGGCAAAGGATTCTGTCAGATTGGAAAGCGCTAACGATACCAGCATGACACTTGCGGAAAGAATCGCAGCTGCCAGACAGGTCCCCATTGCCGGAATGATTCGTTTTTGCGGAGCTAACCAGTCAAATCGTCCTTCCGAACGGTCTTTTACGGAGTACATTGCAGCAGTCAAAGTGCATAAGAGAACCATCACTGCAAGTAATCCTCTGATGGGAGCATTCAGATAATTGATTTGAGCATTGTTTTGGCTTTCACCCACCGTTTCCACGGTCACCACTTCATCCTGTTGAGGTAATTTCAGATAAAATTCTTCGATTGTTTGTTCCGGTACGTTTTTTCCGTTCACAATATGTTCTTCTGAGAAATTGCGGTAAATATCATAGGAAAAATCATGAAATATTGCAGAAAAAAGCATTTCGTTAACAATCTGATTTGCCATATTGGATTCTCTGCGAATCACAGTCACCACCGGTTTTCGGGAGGTATTAGCTGCATACTGATCTAAACGTTTGGAAAAATCGTTCGGAAAAATCCAGGCAACATCCGTTTTGTGGTTGGCGACCAGCTTGGTTGCTTCGTTTACGGAATCTGCCACGGTAAAGTACACCATAGAATCGTTTTCCATAAGAGAAGTTATGATGTTTTTTGCGGTGAGATCGTCACCTTCGTGACAAAGTGTCACTCGCATCAGACCGCTGTCTTGTTGCATTGCCATATTTCCCATGGGAATCATCACGGGAATCAGACACAAAAGCACCACAAAGCTCCATTGCTTTAGCAGACGTTTCCCAAGCATATAAAACCAGTTCATACAGTATTTTAGTTTATTCATTGAAAATCACCTGCTATCCGATATTTTCGCCAGAGGGCAGATATGGTAAAGAAACCGCCAATGTAGGCTAATATCCACACAAAATCGGCAAGTGCAAGCTCGTTTGACATCGTTTTTCGGATAAACGAAAAGGCCAGTCCTACCGGTAGAGATTCCATCAGATTCCGTAGGAAATCCGGGAAGAAGAAATTTGGATACAAACATCCGGACAGATATCCCAGAATCAAAAAGCAGAGAAACTGTGCCAGCAGTGCACCAATAAAATTGGGAATCAATTCGTAGAAGGTATATTGCATCAGAGTAATCATTACAAATACAGGAATCAGGCGAATCACAAACAAAAGACAGTCAAGCACACCAACTGATAGCAGCTCCGGAACCGGCAACTTTACAAAAGAAAGCACAATTCCGAAAATACCTGCAAAAATCAACAGCATCAAGGTGGTGATGGTAGCATAGGCACCGTATTCACAAAGCACCTGCGATGTGGGGGGAATACCTGAGATTTTTAAGAGACGGTTGTATGAAAGATTTCGGGAGGAAAACAGCCGATTGCAGGAAACACCCCAAAGCAGCAAAAATAATGTTGTAATTCCGCACACATAATAGCCACCTAAAGACAGCGAATCCGCAATACCAAGATCGTTCATCTCATACATCTCGGTACGGTTTAAGATGAAATTCATATAAGACAGCATTAAACTGTTGGTGTTATCGTGATAATCTGCATTATCATACATCAACGATAAATCCTGCATAGAATACATGCCGTTCTGGGATTCAATAACCAGCTCAGAAACAATTGTCACGATTTCTTCCGAGAACATTGCACCCAAGGTTTTCGGGCCGTTTAGAGTGATGTATTTGGCAGGTGTGTTGATGCCAAGGTATAAATTGTTGATATAGTTTTCCGGCACCAAAATATAACCCTGAATTTGTCTCTCATCCAGAGCATTTTTGGCTTCTTCTTCCGTTAGATTCACCAGTTCCACATAAAAACGGGAGCTATCCATATTCTGTAGAGCATATAAGCCGATATCAAGATAGGAGCTTTCTAAATCCCCCACCACACCAATGGATATTTTTTGCTGTTTTTCACCGGTTAAAGTGGATTTGAGCAAAATGCCTCCTGCCGTGGCAAGACATCCCAACACAAGTACGGTAACCAGTAAAATGACAGGAAAAATTTTGAAAGCCCGTTTTAAGTGTAACCGAAAATATTTTTTTAGCATCGTTATAACTGACCTACCAATCGGTTGATATTTCCGTCGTATTCAAAGGGGTTCAATACACCGTTTTTTAAAATAAACAGTTGGTCACAAAGAGGTAATTCCTGCACGTCATGAGTGGCAAGAATGATGATTCCACCTTGCTTTTTAAACTGCTCCAGATAATTGAAAATCCTGGTTTTGCAGATTAAATCCAAGGCGGCAGAGGGTTCGTCCAGTAACAGAATTTTCGGCTTGTTGGAAACTGCACAGCCAATCGCCAATCTTTTTTTCATACCGCCGGACATCTTGTATACCGGTGTTTTTAAAAAGTCACCGATTCCAAGTATTCCCAGAACCCCTTGGGACAATTCCTTTGTAAGTTCCAGCGAATCATACCAAAGAGACAGATTATCTTTTGCAGACAGTTCTTCCAAAAGGGGAGTGTTTTGGGGCACATAGCCCACTAGACGGGAGCGTTTTTTGGCATCTTTTAGCAGATCATCTCCCTGATAGGTAAAGCTTCCGCCATCAGGTTTTAAAATGCCGGCAAGAATGCCCAGCAAAGTGGATTTTCCACTTCCGTTTCCACCTAAAATGCCAATACACTGACCTTCTTTGGCAGAAAAGGTAATATTTTTTAAGATGCAGTTTTTCTGATAATTTTTTTTGATGGATACAATCTTCATAATAAAATCCTTTTTGATAAGAGAACTGAGAACAAAGCTGTTCTCAGTTCTTAATAGGTTTTATGATATTGTTAGGGTAACTCAATAGCCGGTTCCTTTGCCACGGCCATTTCTGTTTCAAAGCCTTCCAGGTAGGTGAGGTAAAGCTCCATTAGTTCTTCTTCGGTGAAAAGTTCCAGATCTTCTTCCGGTAAGGTTAAGAGCCATGCTTCGTAATCTAAAACTTCTTCCTGTTTGGTTGCATTGTCAAATTCTGCTTCCAGTGTAGCAACCAATTCTTCGGGTAAACCAATCTTTCGCAGATTGGAGAATAACGGTTCCATATCAAATGCTGCCAGCCATTCTGCCATAGCTGTTTCATCCGGATACATCATATCAAGTGTCAGCGTATTTTCGGGAATTGCAAGATCCACGGTTTCGTTTATCTTTTCAGCTGCGGTAATATCTAAGCACAGACCGTCTTTGTAATATACGCCGATAGAAGAAGTGCCTTCCGTTTCAGAAATCATATTCCAGGACAGTTTGAATTGGAAGTCAGAAAGTTCTTCGATTCCTGCCATAGAGGCAAATTCTTCGTTTACAAACAGGGTAACGGTGCCTTGTTTATAGTCTTTGGTAATGCCTTCTGTTAAACATTCCAAAACAGTCATATTCATCACTTTTAACGCATATTTACCGGAACCGTTATGAGTGGTGCCGGACCATTCTGCATTGCCGCCGGGGAATTTTGCAGAAATCATAGCACCGGCGTTATTACTGGAGAATACATTGTACCATTCAAAGTCTACACCTTGAATTTCCAAAGCACCGCCGGCGGGTTTTCCTTTGGCATCCACATACAACCGGTAAGTCATAACGGTTTCATCAGAGGTGGAACCTACTTGATTCAGTTCTTCTAAGGCACCATCCATTGCTTCTTTAAAATCACTGTAGGACATACCGGTCAGAGATTCTATGTCTTCAATGACTTGTTCTAAGTCGCTGTCATCCTTTAAAGTAGATACTAAGGCTTTGCAAAGCTGCAGGAAATCCTGTTCGCTGATTTCTGCAGTTAAAACTGTTACTTTCTGAGAAACATCTTCCACGGTAAGAGTGGTTTCGGTTTCAGAAACAGAACCTAAATTTTTCATCACGCATTTCACATAGCGGGACAGGATTCTCTGTGTGGTTTCTTCGTCGGGGATACATTCCAGAATTTCTGTCATTATTGCATATGTATCCTGCATTTGCTGTATGCTGTAATCATCCATAGCAGCAACCAGTTTCAGGTAGGTGGGGTTATAATCGGGGAAACCGAAATAGTAAGTCAAGTTGTCATAGTTCATCAGGTAATCCAGCTTTAAAAGATCCACACCGTTAATTTTGTATTGCTGGTCCAGAGCGATTGTGCTGTCTTTCATATCTGCTTTCATGGTTACAGAAATGGTATCCAGCCAATCAATATACGGAGCAATATCTTCTCCGGTAAAGTCTTCCAGCATGGGAGCTAACTGGTCTCCAACAGTAATTTCCAACTCACCGGATTCGGAATAACCGTCAGTCCATTGTTTGCCGAATTTCGCAAGTGCCTCTGCAATATCACCGGTCGCATCGTCAATGTTGTTGTCCACCACGGTTGCTAAGTACTGTTCGGGAGAGGTGAATAATTTGGTCACTGCATTTTTCACATAGTCCCAATGGGCAAAGCAAATCACACCCACACCGGCAATAATCAGTGCCAGCACTGCACAGATAATTATTTTGGTGGATTTTTTCATTGGCTTTTTCGGAGCTTTTTGGGGAGCAAAAACAGGAGTCTCGGGTTCCTGAGGCTGATTGGAAGTTTCCTCAGTTACGAGGGGATTTCCGCACACTTCGCAGAAACGGCTTCCGCTTTCGTTTGCTTTTCCGCATTTGGAACAAACTGTTCCTTTGGGAGCTTCTGCAAAAGTAACCGGTTCTTCTACCGGAGCGGATTCTATTACAACTTCTTCGGTTGCAGGAATTTCTGTATTGGTATTTACTTCCTGTGCAACACAGATGGGACAGCTCGTCTGCCCGTCTTCCAGTTTTCTGCCGCAATTTTCACAAAACATACTGATATCTCCTTTCAGAAAAAAGCAACCGCAAAGTATTGCTTTTTAATTACCTCTAGTATATTACATTGTATGTTTCTTGTCAATAAAAATATAAAAAACGGATGATCTAAAACGGTGTTTTTGATAAAACATCAGATACCTATTGCTTTTTTAAAACAGGTGTGTTATAATAATAGAAAATCTAATAGCTATCACACAAAGTGGCAGTTACTCTGCAAAAACAGGAGTAACCGCTTGAAAGGGAAAGAGGTGCAAATCCTCTGCGATCAACTGTCGGTGTGTGCATCGAAGTTGCTGTGTCCGTCGGTGAAAACCGGTCATTGGGAAACTGAGAAGGCAGGGCATAGTAATGCGGATTTTTCATTGAAAAATCTATATGGTGTGAGCCACAAAACCTGCTTTGGTATTTTCTTGTGTCCATTTGTGGAGTGGGAGAGTATTTTGTTTCTTTATGGGAAGCATTTGTGATATTCTGCAGGAACATTCAGCTGCGGTAATTTCCAAAAAGGGAAGTTACTGCAGTTTTTTTATGGGAAATAAGACAGGAGATTTTTTGCGATGATACAGTGTTATTTTGGCAACGGAAAAGGGAAAACCACAGCTTCGGTAGGTGCTGCCATCCGATATCTGGGATGTAAAAAGAGAGTGCTCTATGTATCTTTTTTAAAAGACGGCACTTCCTCGGAATTGGCAATCTTAAGAAATCTTTCCGGTTTGGACCTTTTGATTCCGTCAGTTTCCTATCGGTTATACGATAATCAAAACCCTGAAAAAACAGAGGAACTTTCCCGAGCATATACCGATTTTTTTAACGAGAAAATCAACGGAATTTCCACTTCATACGATATGATTGTTTTAGACGAAATCTTAGACGTTGTTTCTTTCGGATACCTTTCGGAAGAAATTTTGATGGATTCTTTAAAGCGTTGGAACAAAACTGCGGAAGTTGTTTTGACAGGACACAGCCTATCCCCAGACATAGCAGAAATTTGTGACTATATTTCTGAGGTTTCCTCAAAAAAACATCCTTATGAAAAAGGAATACACTCCAGAAAGGGTATTGAGTATTAAAATAACACCGGTATTGTTCGGTAATCAGAAAATGGGAAGATGACATCATCTTCCCATTTTTTATAGCAGAAATGCTACCAAACGAATCATCATACAAAGCACAATCCCAATGATTGTGGGGATGCTAGCAGCTAAAACAGTCCATTTCATACTTCCGGTTTCTTTTTTGACGGTCATCAGGGTGGTGGAGCAGGGCCAGTGAAATAAAGAAAACACCAAGGTGCAGATGGCAGTTATCAATGTCCATCCGTTTGCCAGAAGGATTTCTTGTAAGCCAAGAATACTTTTAGCTTCTGTCAGTAGAGATGCTCCCGTGTATGCCATCAGGATGATTGGAAGCACAATTTCGTTGGCGGGAAGTCCCAGCAGAAAGGCAAGAAGAATCACACCGTCCATCCCTAAAGCAGTCCCGACGGGATTTAAAAGATTGCCTAAAAACATCAGAAGGGTGTTGTTTCCAATCCATATGTGTGATACCAGCCACAGAACTGCTCCTGCGGGTACTGCAACCGTTACAGCTCTTCCAAGAACAAACAGACTGCGGTCTAATAACGATCTTAAAAGTACCTTTCCCACCTGCGGTTTCCGAAAGGGTGGAAGTTCTAATGCAAAGAAAGATGGTTCGCCACGAAGTATTGTTTTCGACAACACAAAAGATACCAAAAAAGTCATCAGAATGCCCAAAAGAATCAAACCGGTCAGAATCAATGCTCCAACCCAGGAAGATTGCGACTGGGAAAAAAACACTGTAATAATAGCAAGTAAGGTCGGAAATTTTCCGTTACAGGGAACCAGACTGTTGGTTAATACTGCAAGCAACCGTTCCCGTTTGGAATCAATAATCCTGGTTCCCGTTACCCCAACAGCATTACAGCCGAATCCCATACACATTGTGAGTGCTTGCTTTCCGCAGGCATTACATTTTTGCAGCGTATGGTCAAGATTAAAGGCAACCCTTGGCAAATAGCCAAGATCCTCCAGCAGAGTAAATAACGGAAAAAAGATTGCCATTGGTGGCAGCATCACGGAAACAATTCGTCCCACCGTGGAAAACACACCGTGAAAGAGAAAATCGGAAAGTAGAGGCGGAATCCTTAGAAAATTTGCTCCTGCCATCAGCCACTTTTCTAAATGCTGAAAAAGTTGGGAAAGCAGTTCAGACGGATAGTTTGCACCCACCATGGTAATCCAGAAAACGATTGCTAAAAGTCCCATCATAATGGGAAATCCTGTCCATTTTCCCGTTAAAAGTTTATCTATTCGTTCTTCTTTTTGACGATAGTTTTTGTTGCGGTAGGTAACCGTTTGTTTGGCAATTTCTTCTGCTTTTGTGATTAAGTCAGAAATTTTTATCTGATGGGAAAATACTTCCGGCTCCGTTTTTGTGTTTGCAACTTTTGAAACCTGTTGCATCAGTTCAGATAAACCGTTTTTCCGATTCGCTGAAGTGGTTACCACTGCAACTCCCAATAGTTCTGAGAGCTTTTTCTCATCTACCATGATGCCTTTTCTGGAGGCTTCGTCCATTAGATTGACGCATACCACCACCCGACGGGTGACGGTAAGAATCTGAAGTAACAGATTCAGATTCCGCTCCAATGAAGTGGCATCGCAAACCACAATTAGCGCATCATACTGCCCTGCAAACAGAAATTCTTTTGCCACCTCTTCCTCCTCGGAATGAGCATGCAAGGAATAAGTTCCCGGAATATCGGTCAATAAGTATTGTGTGCCTTCAAAACGAAAGGTTCCCTGAGCGGTGCTGACAGTTTTCCCTGGCCAGTTTCCGGTATGTTGCCGAAGTCCTGTCAATGCATTGAATACCGTGCTTTTTCCTACATTTGGATTTCCCATTAATCCCACTGTCAATGGGGGGTTATTCTTTGTTTGCATAGATGTCACCTCCTTTTTTCACCCAGATTTTTCCGGCATCTTTTTTTCGTAATGCAAGAAGCGTTCCTCGCACACGGTAGGCAACCGGATCTCCTGCAGATGCAGAAAATACACAGCTAACAGAACACCCTTTTGTTAAACCAAGGTCTTCCAGTCTTCTTTTATGTTCTCCCCGGGATACATTCTGAAGCACTGTTGCGTATTCTCCCGGCAGCAATTCGGATAAAAAACATTTTTGTGGCATAGTTGATTCCTCCGCGGAATTTTGTTTTCGTAAGTTCCTATCTTTATCCTATGAAAAAAAATGCGGTTGGTGATAAGTACGAAAAAATACTTGCACTTTTCACAAAAGGGTAGTATAATAAGGGTAATATCATCCAGGAAAGGTGAACTTTACTATGAATTATGAATTACAATACAAGGATATGAAAGCGGTTTGTACTACCTATGGTGCTGAACTGATTTCTCTTACCAAAGCAAACGGTAGAGAAGTGATCTGGCAGGGAGACAAAACTTATTGGGGCGGTGTGAATCCCAATTTGTTTCCCATTGTTTGTAGCTTGAAAAACTCCAAAACTGTGATTGACGGCGTGGAATACACAATCCCCAAGCACGGTTTTGCAAGACGGATGGAATTTGAGGTTTTTGAAAAATCCGACAACAGCATTACATTTCTTTTGACAGATAACGAAAAAACAAGAGAATGCTACCCTTATGCTTTTGGCTTTTATGTAACCCATACCTTAACGGATGACGGGTTTATCACCACTTACCGTGTGGAAAACAGAAACGAAAAAACCATGCTGTTTGGCTTGGGCGGACATACTGCATATAACTGTCCGATGGCGGAAGGGGACGTGTTCACCGATTATGAAATCCGTTTCAATCAAGCGGAAACCAATCCGGTGTATCAGTGTGTGGCAGACGATTTGGGAGGATTGTTGTACGAAAGAGGGATCCGTACCGAATATCAAAATGTGACAAATATTCCGCTTCAGTATTCTATTTTTGATCTGGATGCCCTGATGTTTTCCAAATTAAATTCTGATAAAATCAGTTTGGTGCATAAAGAAAAAGGCTACGGCGTGGAAGTAACCGTAAACGGGTTCTCCTGTCTTGGTATCTGGACTCCGATCGGTCTTCAGGCACCCTTTCTCTGTATTGAGCCTTGGACCATTATTCCTGATAAGGAAGACACCACCGGTATCTTTGCGGAAAAACCGAATATCACTGCTTTGCCACAGGGAGAATCCAAAGAGTTTTCTTATCAGATCCGTTTGATTTAACAGAGGTGCAAAAAGATGAAAAAATATCCCTTCTGGGTTATCAAAAATGATGCCAAACGGTTATTGCGGGGGAAATGGAACCCGTTGGTTTTGGCGTTGTTTATCCCGTTTTTGCTGTTTGTGGCATTTCAGGTGAAGGTGACGATGCAGCTTGAGAGTATGCCGCCTACTCCTTTGCAGCGGCAGTACGTGTTTTTGTCAGAGCTTGTGACATTGGCGTTTTCCGTGATTGTGCAGTTGATTACAGTTGGTATTTACGAAAATTTGAAACCTGCCCGGGAAAAGGCCAGCTTTTTTCTGGTTTACCGTGTAGCAGTGAAAAAAATCTGGAAAATGCTACCCACACTTCTGGTTGGTATCGTGCTTCCTTATGGATTGGCATATTTGCTATCGTCGGATGAAATGCTTCGTTTTTATGATTATCTGATGTTCAGCGTGATGGATATTCACGTCTATAAAGTTTTGATTGTAATTCTTTTTTATCTGTTGCAAATTTTATCGGTTTATTTGCAGTTTTCGTTGTTGTTAGTTCCTGCCATAACGGTGGAACATCCGGAATATGGCGGTTTCCGTCTGATGAAGGAAAGCTTTTTGATCACAAAAGGAAACCGTATTTATCTTTTGATGATGACGATAAGCTTTGTAGGTTGGATCATTTTGGGAGCGTTGGCATTTTATATCGGCGTTTTATGGGCAATGCTTTATCTGCTGAGTGCACATTACGCTTATTACAGACGTTTAACCATTCCGGAAGAACCGTTTCATTTAGCATAAAAAAAGCTGTGATACCAAAACATGGTATCACAGCTTTTTTTGTTTGCAGATTAGCTTTCAAACAGTTTGCCAAGCACCGTTGCGGCGGTGGTTGCCAGTTTTTTTTCGGTATCGTCTAACGTAACGTTGGTTTCAGTAGCATATAAAATCACGGAGCCGATGACATCACCTTCTGACACAATGGGAATGACTGTGCCGCACAAATAGGTGTTGTTGTGATCTAATAAGTGAACTCTGGAGTCACCGGAACGATTTACAAAATACGGTTCCCGATTTTTTAATACTGTTTCAATTTCGTTGGAAATTTTCTGATCAGTCAGCTCTTTTTTGCCCGTTCCTGCCACGCAAATAATGGCATCATTATCAGTAATTGCTGTATTATGTCCGCTGATTTTGTATAGTGCATCCGCATATTGTGTGGCGAAATTGCCAAGCTCACCCACCGCAGAGTATTTTTTGAAAATTACTTCGCCTTCTTTATTCGTAAAGATTTCCAGTGGATCGCCTTCTCGGATGCGCATGGTTCTGCGAATTTCTTTAGGAATGACAACTCTTCCGAGATCGTCAATTCGTCTTACAATTCCAGTTGCCTTCATATTTTATGCTCCTTTTTTCAAAATTACGTTCATATTTTGCACATCTGTGGAATTTTTATGTAAGGAAAAAGGTGGATTTTTGGTGATTTCATAACAGCGATTACATTTTCTTTTGTAAACATTTGCAATCTGA
This sequence comes from Clostridia bacterium, assembly GCA_045541975.1. Lineage (GTDB taxonomy): Bacteria > Bacillota > Clostridia > UMGS1840 > UMGS1840 > SIG452. The sequence continues at coordinate 20,061 of JAZQKB010000026.1, forward strand.
AAAAATAATGCGTTTTTTCTGCTAATTTTATCCAACTGAAAGGCTTGACATCCGATGCTGGTCTGTGTTATACTGAAACAAATTTGACTAAAGGAGACTGCATGAACATACAAGACATCAAAGGTTGGACATACGGTTTTATGAAGCGTAACGAAAGCCAGTGTGTGGAATATATTGTATCCTTGCGGGATGATGCATTGTATGCCATTCAGAACAAGGATTACAGTAAGGCATCAGCACTGTATCGTGACGTGGCCTACGGTATGGAACGGCTTGCTACGATTGATCAGGATACCTATGAACCACCTCTTTATGCGGCGGTTTTTTGTGTTGCAAAGGTGGAAGCATTTTGGCTCCATCATAGAGAGGAAGCTGTCAAGCAGTTGCAGATTGCCCGTGAAGTTGCGAAAAGTTGTGCAGCTTATGGCAGAACGGATGCACTCCTTGCCGACCAGGATGTAGCAGTGCTTGAAAAACTTCTTTCTAAAATGGAAACGGAAGCTGCATTTTCTGATCTGATTTCTTCCTATGGAGAAGAGGCGTGGAATTTGGCAAATGAGGCGGCGTTTTCAAGCTTTCATCTGGAGAATACCGTTTCAGGGTTGGGATGCATAGCATTTATTGTATTGCTGATTGTTCTTGTTGTGTTGTATTCCGTAGTAGTTACTACAGCACCGAATAGTTTTTCCGCTTAATCCTTGGAAACGTTGTTTGTTTGAATCCCTCTTATGCAGAGGGATTTTTTATTTGAAACAGTGAATCCTAGACAATTTATAAAAAAATACTTGCAATTTGTAACAATATATGGTAAAATGTGGGTACAGGATTTTATTAAGGAGGAATTTGTTATGAAAAGAATCTGTGCAGTGTTATGTGCATTATGCATGCTGTTTGCTTTATCCGGTTGTCAGGGTAAATGTGACGCTTGCGGAAAACAGGGAACTGTTAAGAAAATCACCATTATGGGTGAATCTGCAAACCTGTGTACCGATTGTCAGGCTTTAATCAGCATGATGGGCCAAGATTTCTAAGAATCAGCAAATTTTAAAAAATGTCCCCGGCATTTTGCCGGGGATGTTTTTTTGTGTAATAGCCTCCCGATTTTTCGGAAATACTATGGACAAGTATTATGGGAAAAGACGGAGGATTCTATGAATAAAGTGGTCATCTGCGGTGTCAACACCCAGGATTTACCCCGATTGAATCAGGATAAAAAAACAGCGCTGTTGGAACGGATTGCAAAAGGAGATAAGGAAGCCCGAGAAGAATTTATCAACGGGAATTTACGTTTGGTACTGAGTGTGATCAAAAAGTTTGCCAACCGTGGCGAAAACCCGGACGACTTATTTCAAATCGGATGCGTGGGACTGATGAAAGCCATTGATAATTTTGACTTATCTCACGAAGTTCGGTTTTCCACTTACGCAGTCCCGATGATTTTGGGAGAAATTAAGCGATATCTGCGAGATTCCGGGGCGGTGAAGGTAAGTCGCTCTTTAAAGGATATTGCTTATCGTGCTCTTACTGCAAAAGAGAAACTCACGGCATCGTTGGGGCATGAGCCGACCCCGTATGAAATTGCAGAAGAAATTGGCGTAACGCCCAAAGAAGTGGTAACGGCGTTAGATGCTATTTGCGATCCCGTTTCGTTATATGAGCCTATTTATAACGACGGCGGTGATGTGATTCTGGTGATGGATCAGTTATCAGATACCAAAAGCAGAGAAGAAAAATGGCTGGGTGGTATTTGTGTTTCGCAGGCAATGAGTAAACTTTCGGAAAAAGAACAAAAAATTTTGTCGATGCGGTTTTTTGAAGATAAAACTCAAATGGAAATTGCCGAGGAAATTCACATTTCTCAGGCTCAGGTCTCCCGACTGGAAAAGAACGCACTGATTTCTATGCGCAAATATATTAATTAATTTCATAAAAAGAAGTCTCGCTTTCATACGATGATAAGGGAAGGGAGGCTTCTTTTTTTGAGAAAAGGTATGCAGTTTGTGAGGAATGTTCTGCTGATGACAGGATGTTCGTTTTTTCTAAGGAGTCTTGGACTGTCTTTTTCAGTTTATCTTTCCAATCGAATCGGTGCCGAAGCAATGGGAACCTACCATTTGGTTTTGTCGGTATATTTCTTTTCAGTCACTTTTGCTACTTCGGGTATCGGACTGACGGTTACAAAATTGGCAGCAGAGGAACTTGCGAAAGGGAATCGTGCAACCCTTTCGGCATTGGTTCAAAAATCTTTGCGATACTGTCTGATTTTTAGTAGTCTTGCAGGATGCTTTTTGGTTGCTTTAGCGCCATTTCTGGTGCACACTGTTTTTAGCGGAACCATTTCGGAAATGCCTTTTTACATATTGGCGATGGGATTGCCTTTTATTTCTGTTTCCTCGGCATTATCAGGCTATCTGATTGCACTTCGGAAATCGGGGAAAACTTCATTTGGTCAACTGACAGAACAGTTTGTAAAAATGGGAGTAACGGTATGGTTGCTTTCTTTAGCAGATGCTACTAATCTGACGAAACTTTCCTGTGCCTTAGTCTTTGGTGGAACAGTTTCTGAAATAATATCCTGCGGGTATTATTATATGATATACCGATTGCAGGAGAAACCTTACAAACCGGAAAAGAAAAGAGGGCAGTGGAGACGGATTTTGAGCTTTTCTGTGCCAATCGCCTTAAGTTCTTATCTTCGGTCAGGATTATCTTCTGTAAAACAGCTGTTAATTCCAAAAAGGTTACAGTCCGCAGGAATTTCCAATGGCGTTGCCCAATATGGGAAAGTGAACGGTATGGTGTTTCCCATACTGATGTTTCCGCAAGTTTTGCTCTCGTCGTTTGCATCGCTGATTATACCTGAAATCACCGAAAAACATACCTTGGGGCAGAACAAAGCACTACGTCGAATCCTATCCCGCATCTTTCGGATTACTCTGCTGTTTTCTGTGGCGGTTGCAGGTATTTTAGTTCGCTTTGCAGAAAAACTCAGTCTGTTTTTTTATGGAAATTTGGAAGTATCAGTTTATTTAAAATTATTAGCGCCGCTTGTTGTGATTATGTACTTGGATGATATCGTGGATGCAGTTTTAAAAGGAATTAACTGTCAGGTCACGGTGGTTAAAATTAACATTTTAGATTCCGCTTTGGGAATCGGACTGCTTTGGTGTTTGCTTCCCGTTTGTGGAATCCGCGGATATTTTACCGTAATCGCTGTGGGAGAAATTTTAAACGGGACCTTAAGCATCATCACCTTAATTCGGCATACTGACTGTTCCTTTGGACTGTTTCGCAATGTTTTATGTCCGGCTGTGATGATTTCTTTGTCGGTCTGGTGTGCTTCCGTGTTGATTCCGCACAGTCTTTGGAGTGCAATTTTGGTGACTGTGTTTTTATATATCTGTTTGCTTTATGCCACGGGACTTTTTACAGTTGACGATTTGAAATTATAATTTTTCTTGTGTTTTTAGGTGGAGTGTGTTACAATAGAGTTATCAAAAAACAAGAAGCAAAAAAATGTCGTACATAGAAAAACTGAATCAACAAAAAGCTGACATCTTTCAATTCTATAAAACAGTTGATGGCTTGCGATTGCCAATACAGGTCTTTTTGCCTGATTTTTTTGATAAAACCTGTACCTATCCTACGGTCATCGCCATTCATGGCGGCGGTTGGAACGCCCTAAAGGAAACACCCGCTGACTGGGACGGTGGCTGGATGGCGAATAATGTGAAATATTATCGGGAAAAAGGATACGTTGGGATTGTGTTTTCGTATCGTGATTTTGCAATTTGTCCCGACGGCGTTGGCGGCATCTGGAGTTACTGTGCCAAAGAGCCTATGCCGTATTCTCCTGTGCATCACATCAAAAAACTTGATGCCAAAATTTTAGTGATGCACGGCACAAGCAATTCTGTGGTAGCGATTGATGACAGCCGTGTATTTACCGAAAAAATGAAGGGATCAGGGAACGAAATCACTACGATGGAAGTTCCAAATGCGGAACATGCCTTTATCTTATTTGGCTATACCAACACAGAAGAAAATATTTTGGAAGTGTTAAAGAAAACGGACGAGTTTTTTGATCTATAAACTGCTATAAAAACGGGAGAACGGTATGAACCTTACCAAACGGAATTTCTTAACAGGAAATCAATTAAAAATCATAGCGGCACTATTGATGCTTACGGACCATATTGGTGTGATGCTGTATCCAAATATCGTAGAACTTCGTATGATAGGGCGGTTATCTTTTCCTGTTTTTGCGTATTTGATTGCAGAAGGCTGTATCCATACCAGCAATAAGAAAAACTATTTTTTGGGTATTTTTTTGTTGGGAATTTTCTGCCAACTCATATTTTACATTGCGGAAGGCAGTACGGATTTAGGCATTCTAATTACCTTTTCCATCTCTATTTTACTTTGCTATCTTTTGCAAGCATTGAAAGAAACACTGATTTCGCAAGAGAAAAGCATGATACAAAAAGTGTTGTTGTGCATTTGTTTTGCCCTAGCAATCGGCATCACACATCTCATCAATCAGAAAGTCTATGTGGATTATGGATTTTGGGGATGTGTTTTACCCGTTTTTGCCTGCTTGTGCCGTAGTGTGAAAGCTAACGGGAAAACCTACCTGCAAAAACTGGATCAGAATTTCATCCATGTGATTCTTTTTGGAATCGGGTTATATTTTCTTTGCCTGGAATACGGTGAAATCCAAAGGTATTCTTTGCTGGCACTTCCTTTGCTGTTTCTTTATTCTAGAAAACGGGGAGAGTTTAAGCTGAAATGGTTTTTCTATATCTTCTATCCCGTTCATTTTGCAGTGCTGGCACTGATTGAGCAGTTATTCTTTTAGGGCAATAAGGAGCAACAAATATGAAATTTTTCGGACATTTTAAAACCATCACCAAGCATAAGCTTCTGGTGATGAAGCATTGCTTTCGGATTGGACTTTACCGTCAGGGATTGGCTCACGATCTGTCAAAATATCATCCCAGGGAATTTGGAATTGGGGTGAAATATTATATCGGTACCGAAAGTCCCAATGCGGAGGAAAGAAAAGCCACAGGGGTTTCCACCGCATGGCTTCGTCATAAGGGCAGAAACAAGCACCATTTTGAGTACTGGATTGACTATAGTCCCAACCCCGAAGAGGGAATCGTTGGGATGAAAATGCCCTTAAAATATGTGGCGGAAATGTTTTGCGACCGTCTTGCTGCCTCTAAAAACTATCAGGGCGACAAATACACGCCCGAACATCCTTTGGCATATTATGTGAAAGACCGTGACAAAATTATTATCCATCCCGAGGTGGATGCACTTTTGATGAAATTGCTCACCATGTTAAAGAACGAAGGAGAAGACGTAACGTTTACCTATTTAAAAAAATTGCTGAAAGAAGAAAAACAACAGAAAAAAATCGGCTCAAAATGAGCCGATTTTTTTCAATTATATCAGTTTATCACATTCCAATAACATCAATATTGCCATTTCGGTAGCTTCTAAAAAGCCTTCAATGGATAATACTTCGTCAGGCTGATGGAGATTTCCGTGTCCTTTTGGTAGGTCGAAAGGAATTTCCTTTCTCACCATAGTGCCGATTTCCACTGCGCAGGGTAAGTGCCGTCCGTAGGTACCGCCGGCATTGACCAGGCTTTTTGCCTCGGTATCTCCGGTGTAATCCTTGTATACTTGCAAACAAGCCTGAACGGTGGGCAAATCTTCGGGAAGCACGTGGGTAGACATCACATGCGAGAAGGAAACCGACCAATCCTTTTGGCTGAATTTTTCGATTAAATCTTTTTGCAATGCATCCGGATCGGTAGTTTTTCCGAAACGGATATCAAATACTAAGGAAACACAGCCGTTTTCCAAGCGTACGATTCCGTTGGTGCAAGTGAGTTTTCCAAAGTCGGGATCCATAGCTTCGATGCCCAAAGCTTCCCCATAGGGGGTTGCAAGTAAGTTTTTCACAAAGGACAGTTGTTTTTTGTCATTTTCTGTCAGAAGTTCGCAATCAGATAAGAAATCAGTAATCAGGAAGCCGGCATTCAAAGAACCTTCGGGGAATGCGCCGTGAGTGGACACACCTTCTGCGTAAACCGTAATTTCACTCTGATCCATAGAAATCTTCACCGAATCAGTTTCCTTTGATTTTAAGGCATCGTAGAGGTCTTCTTTTGCCTTTAGTTTCATGGTTGCTTTTCCTAAGATAATATTAAAGGAAACACCACCGTGAAAATCGGTCACATCATCCAGAGGGATTTTGGATACCGCTGTTGCCTGAAACATTCCTTTATTCCCACGGTATAAGGGAAACTCAGAATCGCAAATCAAAGAAAAATCGGGTGCTTTGTGGTTTTTTGCATAGTTTTCAATATCTTGCATACCTGTTTCTTCGCTGATTCCTGTGAAGGAAACAATTCTGCTTTGGATGGGTAATTGAAGATCCTGAATCATTTTCATGATATAGAGTGCCGATACCACAGCACATTTATCGTCTGCCACACCACGACCAATTAAAAAACCGTCTTTCACCGTGGCAGAAAAGGGGGAGCCTGCTACCCAATCATCACCTGCTGCTACCACATCGGCATGGGCAAACAGACCCAGACTTTTTTCGCCGTCTCCTAAATAGGAAAGCAGATAACCGTCCTGGTGGTCAATGTCGGTGGCAAAACCGTTTTTTTCATATAAATCTTTCACATAGTCTAACACTTCGGCACATTCCTTGCCAAAGGGATATTCTTCACTCACATTCTGCTGAACAGACGGAAATGCTACCAAACGGGATAATTCTGCAATCATTTCGTCTTTGTGAGACCAAATATAGTCATGAATTTGTTTCTGATACATTTTTTTCACTCCTTTTTATCTATTCTATGCAAGAGAAAACTTTTGAAGAAGTTCTTCTTTTTTCTCTTGGAGTAACACTAAGCTGGGTTTTCCGATATAATTTAAGTCGTGTCGTTTTACCAGTTCTTTTGCTAAAGCAATATTCGTTTGATCAAACACCACCTGAGAGCTGTGGGCATCGGAACCAAAGGTAATGGGGCATCCCACTTCGCCTGCAATCTGAAAGAAACGGTCGGAAGGGTAGTTTTCGTTGCTTCTGGCACCGTTAAAATTGATTTCTAAGGGAATGTTGTATTCCTTAGAGGCTTCGCAGATTTTTTTCATTTCTGCGTAATAGAGTACATCATTTTTGCCACGGTAATTCACAAAATCCGGATGTGCCACATAGGTAAATACACCGGTTTTGATTCCTGCTAAAACACATTCCACATACTCTATCAGCACATTTTCATCTTCGGTTGGGACACCTGAGGGGTAACCGTTGGGATATTCATTCTGAAGATAGTGTTGCCCTAAAATCAGATATTCAGCCCCAAAATCCAAAACCATTTTCAGCATTTTGGGAAAATACAGCGGATAATATTCCATTTCGTAACCGATTTTGATATCAAGTTTGTTTTGATATACCTCTCTTAAACGGTTAGCTTCTTTGAAGTATTCCGGCACATCTTTGATGAAAATACGGTGATAGGTGGTTTCATAACCGTCGGGGAAACGAAACGGAGAATGCTCGGAAAAGCCTAAGTAGTGCATACCGCCTGCGATGGCGTTTTTCACATAGTCTTCCATTTCATCGGTTGCATGATGACAGTATTTGGTGTGGGTATGATAATTATAGTCCATAAGAAAGCCCTCTTTAAAATTATATATGGTATTATATCATGTTTTAGAAAAACTGTCAACGAAAAAAGAACCTTTTCCCATAGGGAGAAAGGTTCTTTTTGAAATCAATTATTCAAATTGAAAAGAGCCGGAAATTAAGGTGACAATGTCTTTGCCAACGGTTAAAAGACCTCCTTTTGCGGTTGCCTTCTTTTTGGTCTCATTTTCTAAATGAATCACCACGGGAGCCTCCACAATGGAAGTGACAAAAGGGATATGTCCTGCCATAATGGCTAAATCACCTTCGGTACCGCGAACATCCAATTTCACAACGTCTCCTTCAAACAGATTGCCGTCAGGAGAGGAAACAATCAAATGAAAGGTATTCATTATTTTTGCACCTTCTTCGCTTTTTCGATGGCTTCTTCAATGGTTCCCACAAATAAGAAAGCAGATTCGGGCAAATCGTCGTGCTTGCCTTCAATGATTTCTTTGAAGCCACGTACCGTTTCTTTTACGGGCACATAGGTTCCTTTGATACCGGTGAATTTTTCAGATACATCAAAGGGCTGCGATAAGAAACGCTGAATTTTTCTTGCACGGCCTACCAGCAGTTTGTCTTCGTCAGACAGTTCATCCATCCCCATAATGGCAATGATGTCCATCAGCTCGTTGTAACGCTGAAGGATTCTTTGCACTTCTTTTGCCACTTTGTAATGCTCTTCACCCACAATTTCTGCCGACAGGATACGGCTGGTGGATTCCAGCGGGTCAACAGCAGGGTAAATCCCCTGAGAAGCAATATTTCTTGCTAATACGGTAGTTGCATCCAGATGGGCAAAGGTGGTTGCGGGAGCCGGGTCAGTTAAGTCATCCGCAGGCACGTAAACTGCCTGAATGGAAGTGATAGACCCTTTTTTGGTGGAAGTAATTCGTTCCTGCAGAGCACCCATTTCGGTCGCCAGAGTAGGCTGATAACCAACTGCAGAGGGCATACGACCTAACAACGCCGATACTTCACTACCTGCCTGGGTGAAACGGAAAATGTTATCAATAAATAGCAACACGTCCTGACCTTCCTGGTCACGGAAGTATTCAGCCATGGTAAGACCGGACAGTGCAACACGCATACGTGCTCCCGGGGGTTCGTTCATCTGTCCGTATACTAAAGCTGTGTTGGAAATAACGCCGGATTGCTTCATTTCGTTATACAAATCGTTCCCTTCACGGGTACGTTCTCCAACACCGGAGAACACGGAAATACCGCCGTGTTCTTTGGCGATATTGTTGATTAATTCCATAATCAGAACGGTTTTACCAACTCCGGCACCGCCAAACAGACCAATTTTACCGCCCTTAGAATAGGGGCAAATCAAGTCGATAACCTTGATACCGGTTTCAAACATTTCATCAGAAGTTGCCAGGTCTTCATATTTGGGGGAGGGACGGTGAATATTCCAGCGTTCCTCGGTTTTTGCTTCAGGCAGATTGTCAACAGCGTTCCCCAATACGTTAAAGATTCGACCTAAGGTTTCTTTTCCAACTGGTACGCTGATGGGAGCGCCTGTATCAACAGCATCCACACCTCTCTGTAAACCGTCAGTTGATGCCATCGCAATACATCTTGCGGTGTTTCCTCCGATATGCTGAGCCACTTCAACCGTCAGGGTTCTGCCATCCATAGGAATCTGCAGCGCATGATAGATTTCGGGAAGCCCATTTTCCTTAAAACGGATGTCTACCACAGGCCCCATAACCTGTAGCACCTTCCCAATGTTTTTGATTTCTTTGGTTCTTTCGGTCTCTTCGGTATATTTCTTTTCCAAAAAACTCACCTCTTTACGAATTGCCGCTTCCGGCAACAATTTCCGTGATTTCCTGGGTGATGGCACCCTGTCTTGCACGGTTATATTCCAGTTTCAGATCTTCAATCATCTGTTTTGCGTTTTTGCCTGCGCTGTCCATCGCCATTCTCCGGGCGGCAACTTCCGAAGCAAAGCTTTCCCGTAAGGCAGAAATTAAAAGTCCCGCCACATATTCTTTTGCCACCTGATTTAACACCGTCAGATGGTCGGGTTCAAATACCACGGAAGCATCAGCAGATTCACTTTTCTGGAAGGGAAGAATCCACTTGATTTTCGCTTCGTTTGCCATCACGGAAATATACTCAGTATATAAAATACCCAATCGGTCAAACTTACCTTCCGAAAAGTCACGGCAAAGCTCTTCTGCCAAAGGATAGGCATCGGCAAAATAGTATTTTTCCGAAGATTTTACCTCTTTTTGGTAACGCTCACAGGCACGTTTTCCCAAAGGAATGATTTCGGCATCGGGATACTGGGCAGCCAATTTAAACACATTGGCATTATAGCCTCCTGCCAAGCCTCGATCCCCTGCAATCACGATCAGACGGGTTTTCTCTCCGCCATCGTTTCGCATAAAGGGACTTTTTAAGCATTCTGAAGATGCTGTCAGAGAGGCAATCGCCTTTTCTAAGGACGCAGTATATTCCCTTGCCTTTAACATTCCTTCGTTGGCACGGCGGATTTTGGAGGAGGCAACCAAGCCCATTGCTTTGGTCAGCTGGAGAGTGGAGGTAACGCTTTTGATTCGGATTCTTAACTCTTTTGTGTTACCTGCCATTTTCTACACCTGCACTTTCGCAAGAATGTCTTTTAATTCGTTTTCTAACTGTTCATCATATTCGCCGTTTTCAATACGGGTTAACCAACCGCCAAACTCATTTTCCAGTTTGCCAAACAGCTTCTGTTCGTATTTTTTTACATCAGAAACGGCAACCGAATCCAGATAACCTTTGATAACTGCATACACAATAGCAACCTGACAACCCACACGGACGGGTGCATTTCTGCCTTGCTTTAACACTTCCACAATACGTTCCCCTAACGCCAGACGAGCTTTGGTATCAGCATCTAAGTCGCTTCCAAACTGGGCAAAGGATTGCAATTCACGGTACTGAGAATATAAAAGCTTCAGTTCACCGGAAACTTTTTTCATTCCCTTTAGCTGAGCGGAACCGCCCACACGGCTTACGGAAATACCGGGGTTGATTGCCGGCATAATACCGGAATGAAATAACTCAGTTTCTAAGAATATCTGACCGTCGGTAATGGAAATTACGTTGGTGGGAATATAGGCAGACACGTCACCTGCCTGGGTTTCAATAATGGGAAGGGCAGTAATGGATCCACCTCCGTATTCTTTTGCCACACAAGCAGCTCTTTCCAACAGTCTGGAATGGAGATAGAATACGTCTCCGGGGTATGCTTCACGTCCGGGCGGACGGCGGATTAACAGAGAAAGAGCACGGTATGCCACTGCGTGTTTACTTAAATCATCATAAATAATTAACACGTCTTTTCCTTGTTCTCTGAAATGCTCTGCCATAGCGCAACCGCTATAAGGAGCAATATACTGAAGCGGTGCGCTTTCTGCTGCAGTTGCGGAAACGATGATGGTGTATTCCATAGCGCCGTTTCTTTGCAGTTCACTTGCCAATTTCGCCACAGAGGTACTCTTTTGGCCAATGGCAACATAAATACAGATAACTCCCGTGTTTTTCTGATTGATAATCGTGTCAATAGCGATTTCGGTTTTCCCGGTTTGACGGTCCCCGATAATCAGCTCACGCTGTCCCCGACCGATGGGAATCATACTGTCAATTGCTTTAATACCGGTCTGCAACGGCACATTTACGCTTTCACGTTCAATAATGCCGGGTGCTTCCGACTCAATAGGACGGGTAGCGTCATATTGGATGGGACCTTTTCCGTCGATGGGTTCGCCCAAGGCATTTACTACACGACCTAACAGGTTATTGCCAACCGGTACAGACAGTACCTTTCCGGTACGGGACACGTTGGCACCTTCACGGATATCGTTATTGTTGGATAAAACTGCAACAGACACAGTTTCTTCTTCTAAGTTCTGTGCCATGCCGAAGCTTCCGCCTTCAAATTCCAACAACTCATTTGCCATACAGTTCTTTAGACCGTATACCTGAGCGATTCCGTCACCCACTAAGATAACTTTTCCCGTTTCTTCCATCTGAACACGGGATTTATAATGTTCAATCTGTGTTTTTATGATATGGCTGATTCCAGCGGGATTGTTCATAATTTAATCACTTCCTTGATTCGTTGCAGGCGTTTTTGCACACTGGCATCGATAATCTGATCCTCTAAGGTGATTTTTAATCCGCCTATGAGGGTTTCGTCCACCAGATAGTGGGGGACAATGTGCTTGCGATACTTTTCTTCCAATTTTTTGATAAGAGCTTCTTTCTGGTTATCTGCTAGGGGAATTTTGGAGGTCACTGTTACGGTCACAGTGTTGGAAACCACCATTTCCAGCTTAAAAAACTCTTCAATAATTTCAGAAAGCTTTGTGATATAACCGTTTTCGCAGAGTAGCTTTAAAAAAGATACCACATCCTCCGGCATCTTGGCACCAAAGGCCTCCTCGATGGCTAAAAGCCGTTCGGACAAGGGAAGGGCAGGTGTGGCAAGATACATAGGATATTCGGGGTTTTCTAAAAGTACCGTTTGAATCGTTTCTAAATTTTCGGCAAATTCAGTTACCTTGCTTTTTTCCATGGCTATGGCAAACAAGGCTTCTGCATACGCTTTACTTGTGTCCTTCATTTGCTTCACCTAATTCATTGATAAAGGAATCAATCAGTTTTTTGTGGTCTTCTTCCTTTACTTCACGTTCCAGAATTTTACCTGCAAGTAAGGTACCCACGTTAACGATTTCTTCCTTGATGGTTTCTTCTGCTTTTCTCAACTCAAGCTTGGCATCTTCTTCCGCCTGACGGATAATACTGTCTGCCTTTTCTTTGGCATCGGCTAAGATTTCCTGCTCTCTTTGATTTGCAGTGACAACGGCAGATTGAATCAAGCTATCTGCCTCGGATTCGGCATGGGATAGCTTTTCTTCGTATGTTTTCTTGTCGGAAAGTGCCTGCTCTTTGGCATCTTCTGCCTGCTTGTATTCGTTATCAATGGTTTCCTGACGTTGTGCCAACATCTTTTTCACGGGCTTATACAGGAATTTTTTCACCAGTAAGAAAAGAATCAAGAGATTCAGCAGAGCAAAGAGCATTTCCCAAAGATTAATGGAAATAATCGGTAATGTTTGCATGTTGCATGCTCCCTATCTGTATGGATTAATTTCGTTTCGTTCGTTTATTTGGGTAACTGAGACATGGTGTTTACCAGAATGTCTACCAAAAGATTGGGGGCAACAAAGATTAAAATGATAGCGATAACCAATGCATAAAGACCGGTGGTTTCTGCGATTGCACAACCCATCAGCATGGTGGTGGTTACACTACCTTTGCATTCGGGCTGGCGGCCAATTGCTTCACAGGCTTTTGCCACAGCGTTACCTTCCCCGATACCGGGGCCGATGCCAGCAATCATTGCCAGACCTGCACCTAATGCACATGCGCCTAAAATTAAACCAATTGCGAGTTCCATAAATAGTTCCTCCGTGTATAGAAATTAAATTTTTAAACTTTTTTCACATTTTTAGTTATTTTAATATTTTATGCCACTGATTTTTTTGCTTGCTTTTTCAAAAGCCTTTTCTGTTTTCTTGCTTCGTGTTCCTCCTGAGGATATGCACCTGCCACATTCATCATGGTAAGCATTGCGAAGATAAACGCCTGCAAGCATCCTGAGAACACGTCAAAATAAATGGATAACACTGCGGGAATCCCCAATCTGAACCATGGCAAATCTCCGAGTAATCCGGGTAACCAGCCAAACACCAAAGCGGAAAGTCCAGACAGCGCTACTGCAAGTAATGTGGAAATTACCGTTCCCGATAAAATATTTCCGTAATGACGGAAGCTCATGGAGATGGGAGTTGCAAATTCACTTAAAAAGTTGATGGGTGCTAAGAGTGCCACCGGTTCGGTAAAGCTCTTTAAATAATAAAGAGGTCCGCACTTTAGTTTGTAGTAGGTGATTAAAATAAATACCAAAAGCGCCCAACCGCCAACCACGTTAATGTCTGATGTGGGAGGAAACAGTCCGATTAGCGAACTCAAACTGGACACTGCAGACAAAGCCAGCATGGCGATAATAAAGGGAGCATATCCCATAAACACTTCGCCCATATTTTCCTGCACCAGTCCATCTACCTTTTCCACAATCAACTCTGCAAAGTGCTGACGTTTTAAGTGTATCCGTTCCCCAATGCCGTGTGCCATGTATAAGCAGAAAAAGAAAATAGTCACGGTAACCAACAGGGAATTAATTTGTGATTCTGTTACGGGGAAATCCTGGATGGGCATGGGAATCGTAAAAAAGATTCTGGCACCTGTTAAGGAAATACCGTCACTTTGGGGTTTGGTTAAGATCTGAAGAATCATGCCCACAACCAGAGGCAGAATCATCATCACAATGTAGAGGGCATCCACAATTTTAAAATGACGGCTCGTTTGTATTTTGTCTGTTTTATTTTTTTGCAAAATCTATCACCCCTTTGGGATTAGTCTTTCAGAAAAAGCGGTCGCAGTGACACGGCAATTCTTGGGAATAAGAAGGGAATCACCACCGCCACAAGATGAAACTGTGGAACAAAGTATCCCACTATCGCAAACGCCAATAAGAAAAACATTCGTGCCGTTTGTGAGAATTTTATTAAGGTTTTGGCATCTTTTTCTTCTTTTGTAAGAGCGTTCTGCACGGTAATACCCATTAGAAGAAAATTACAAACAGCACCTAAAACTCCCCAGATATTTCCTAAAAGCACCGAAATATCCCAGGCTTTGCAAAAGAAAAACACCGCTTCCATAATCACACTTAACACGATTGTTATCACGGCAATATAGCGTGTTTCTTTTAACACGGTTGCATCAATTTTTTTCACGGGGTTCACCTCTTCTTTGTCTATATGATATGGAAAAAAATACTTATAAATCTATTCTATCTTATTTTTGTGAAAAATGCAAGAAAAAAATCCAAACAATTCATAAAAAGTTCAGATTTTGGTCAAATTGGTATCCTTTATTGCAAATTGCGTAATATTATGATACAATTATAGAAAACAATAGAAAAAACGGAGGAGGAAGAATACCCTGTGGAAAAAACATATCTTTGCATTGATTTAAAGTCTTTTTATGCCTCCGTGGAATGTATGGAACGAGGATTGGACCCGCTAAAAACCAATCTGGTGGTTGCCGATAGCTCCCGTACGGAAAAAACCATCTGCTTAGCGGTAACACCCAGTTTAAAACAGTACGGTCTTTCGGGCCGTTCCCGTTTGTTTGAAGTAGTAAAACGGGTTCGTGAGGTGAATGAGGAACGGCTCCGTCATGCACCAAATCGCACCTTTTCGGGAGAATCCCATCAGGCGGATTGTTTGAAAACCGATCCGTCCTTAAAATTGTCTTACCTGATTGCACCACCTCGTATGGCACACTATATGGAATACAGTACCAAAATTTATGATGTTTATTTAAAATATGTTTCTCACGAAGATATTTTAGTATATTCCATTGATGAAGTTTTTATTGATTTAACGGCATATTTGCCGTTTTATAAAAAAACAGCACGGGAATTGGCATTGCTCATTATCCGTGATGTGCTTGCAACTACAGGGATAACTGCCACAGCGGGCATTGGCACCAATTTGTATCTTGCCAAAATTGCGATGGACATCAAAGCCAAAAAAATGCCTGCCGATCGCGACGGTGTGCGAATTGCGTTTTTAGACGAAAAAAGCTATCGTCAGGAGCTATGGAACCATCAGCCGTTGACTGATTTTTGGAGAGTGGGGCAGGGTTCTGCCAAACGGTTGGAAAGCCGTCGGATGTATACCATGGGAGATATTGCCCGTGCATCCTTGTCGGCAGATGGCAGAAAGGTTTTAAAAAAATTGTTCGGCATCAATGCCAAACTTCTCATTGATCATGCCTGGGGGTATGAACCTTGTGATATTGCAGAGGCTAAGGCCTATATTCCCGAAAATCGCAGTCTAAGCTCAGGACAGGTGTTATCTTCTCCCTATGATTATGAAAAAACACGAATCATCGTTCGGGAGATGACGGAGCTGATGGCGTTGGATTTGGTGGAAAAACGGATTTTGACTGACCAGTTGACCTTAACGATTGGTTACGATACCGAAAACGTGACCAAAAACTTCAAAGGAACCGTGGAAACTGACCGTTACGGCAGAAAAACTCCGAAATCTGCTCACGGCACCGTGAATCTTTCCCAAATGACTTCCTCCACCATGCTGATGATGGAGGGAATGATGGAACTGTTTGAACGAATTGTAGATTCCCGCCTGACTGTTCGCCGGATAACGATTTCGGCAAATCGGTTGGTATTGGAAAAAAGCTATCAAAAAGAACCGGTGTACGAACAACTGGATTTATTTACCAGCCAAGATGAAAAACAGGCAAAAGAAAAACAGTTAGAAAAAGAACGCAGTCTTCAGGAAACGACCGTCCGTCTTCGTAATAAATTTGGCAAAAATGCCGTATTAAAAGGCACCAACCTGCAGGAAGGTGCCACCACTATGGATAGAAACCGTCAGATTGGCGGTCATAAAGCGTAGGTGAATTTTTTTGGACAACTTAGAAAACTTTTATCGTGATATCATACATTATTCCTATCCCAATCCCGAAATTGAAAAAGACTTTCCCGATCCGGTATTGCGGGGCGCTCAGTTTGCACCTTTTGCAGCCTTAACAGGCCACGATGAAGCAATCGAGGAAACTGCCCGGTTAACTGACGGAAAAATTATTTTGTCCGAAACACGACAGGAAGAAATCAACCGCAGCCTGCAGTTTCTTTTAGAGCATATCGGGGAACACCCGATGGTTTTAGTTACCTATTTTGTAGCCGACCAAAAAAAGCAGGGTGGTGCTTATGATACGAAACAGGAAACTGTCTTAAAAATTCGCGCTGCTGAACAAATTTTACTTCTTTCTGACAAAACCGAAATCTCATTTTCCGATATTTTAAATCTGGGAATTTTAGCATAGCATTTTCCAACAACTATAAGAGAGTTATCGCAAAGCCAATAGGAGCAAATTTCCAAACTATCTTCGTTTCGCACAAAAAAAATCTGTAACCCTTGCGGTTACAGACTTTTGGGTGGCAGGGGCAGTAGGATTTGAACAGGGGCACATAGGATTTAAGTTGGTGCAAGACGAATTAAATTGTGTTATCCTACACCTCGAAAAGCATTGGGGTTACAGGCTTTTTCAAATGTAGTGGCGGAAAACCCGCAAAATTCAAATAATTACGAAATTTTAAAATTTTGACCAAAAAGTTGGTGCAAAGTTGGTGCAAGCACTAGTCTGCATATACGCAAAAAAATATTTAGATTTATTATTTTAATTTAATAAAAAAATGGAACAGACTTACTGTTCCATTTTTTTATGCTTAGTAAGTGTAC
Source organism: Clostridia bacterium (assembly GCA_045541975.1). GTDB lineage: Bacteria > Bacillota > Clostridia > UMGS1840 > UMGS1840 > SIG452. The sequence goes on from JAZQKB010000026.1 coordinate 37,179, forward strand.
AAAGTTTAGACTATAATGTATACGTGAGTTTATTATTTAACCTTGATTTTGCCTATAAATTTCTTTTAAATTTTCAATAGCAAGTACGGGATCCATTGTGTGAAACACCATATAATTTCGTTTCATTGTATCAACAGGAGCCTGCTTATATATTTTGGAACTATCTTCACCGGTGTAAAAATGCCAGTAGCGATAAAGATATCCAATCCAATAGATTACATCAACAGAAAAGACTTCTCCCTCTGAAGATGAGATACCTGTATTTTGGGATATCAATTCTTCAAGCAGGTATTCTTCTCCAGCCCACTGCATACGGTTATATTTTGAATCTAAATCTTTAGCAATTTTAGAAGTCATAAACGCTTTGATAAAGGGTGCACTGCTATAACCTTTTTGAGTAGCTAATTCAAAAAGTCTGCCTTGAATATCACACAGTTTTAATTGTAATTCATCAATCATGATTATTCTCCTTTCGCTTCGTCAAGGATTTCATCAAAAAACTTGCCATCACGGCGATGACTTTTGCAGATATCGTTTGCCAGAGATACACCTTTCGCCCTGTTTTCTTCTGCAATATTTTTCATAACAAGTCTTTCAAGATAAGAAAGAGGTATTTCGGCTTCTATACGAACAGCGTTACAGCCTTTTTGGGAAATGGTTACATATTGTTTACCTAACTGCAATGCGGAAAGACTGTTGACGAGAGCAATATCCGTAATATTTCCAACGAAAAAGTTATCGATGACATAAAACATTCTATCATTTGCAATACTGCCGATGATTAAATCCTTGTCAGCCATCATATTGCAATATTGATTGTAAAGGGGAGTATCTTTTATGGTTTCCATCTTGCCCCGGTTATATGCCACGAGCATAGCCCAGTCAATATCCGGATTCACTTCTAAACATTTTAACTTATCAGTACAAATTGATACAATATAAAATTTCGACTCCTCATAATCGCAGACAAGGGTAAGAGGTTGATTTGGATCGGTTCCCATATAAAAGCCTTCGCCAAAGTCACATTGTTTACGGCTTTTTGGTGCAATATCCCCAATGATACCAGATTTAGAACCGTGATAAAGCAGAATTCTGTTTTTTTCCAGTTTGATATCTTGGGAAGCTTGTTGGATTTTTTCCAGAATCATATCGTAAACAGGTATGCTTTTGTCCTTGCATATATCGTACAGTTTTGTTTGAGCAAGTTTATTTGGGATAGCATGCCCGTTTTCCCAACGGTTGACTGTTGCAAAAGATACGCCGAGCCAAGCTGCAAATTCATTTTGACTCATATTTATAATGTTTCTGATTCTTTTTATTATAGTATTCATATTCCCACCTCAATATAACATTGTTTACATTGATTATTATATCAAATGTTATATACTATGTCAATAATTTCTTACAAATATTAAATAAAATTCTTGAAAAATAAAGAACGGAAAGAACTTGTAAAACACAAAACGTAAAAATATATTATTATTGAAAAGTGTATAAAATGTTCTATGAAATATATTGAAAAGTGTGAAATAGAGTTTTTTCTTTATGTTGATTAGAAAGATTTAAGCATAAATTGAGGATTATTTTACTTTTCGACAAAATAATAATAAAAAACCTGAAAAATAATAACCAGGAAAGGAGGAAACATGGGTGAATTGCTTATGAAATATGACCGGGTAAAATTACCCCGGAACAGTCTGTCTGAAGGCAAGGGGATTATGCGCTTCTGGGTGAGAATTGCAGTTTGTGCAGCCTTTCGCACAGGTCCGTGGAAATACTGTGAACATGTCAATAGATTAGTCTATTGGTACAGTAAAAAAATTACACAGAAATCCTATGCAAATGAGTCCGAAAATCGCGTTGCACTTTTTGACGCTATAATACGCGCGTATATTTCTCCTTGTAATTATTGTGAGTATTGTAAGCATTGTAAATATGACTGCAGGAGTATTGATTATAGTTACAGTAGAACAATAGAGTCAGATAATATTAGGGGACCTTGTTTCCCGTCGGACTGAATGAACTGTTGAACTACATAACAGTACTGAATAACCAATCATTTCTGATGGCAATAAATTGGCACAAAAATGGCACAGTTTTGCCGATGACAAACAAATACAAATGTGTTATATTGGTAGTGTCAAAAGGTGGGGGTGGACAATAAAACACTGTTTTGGCAGTTGTCTTACATTCAAAAAAGAGACAATGATTCTGATTAAAAAGTTGATGGCATCAGATAGTACGGAGGTATTGCAAATTGTTTGATTTGATGAAGAACTTTTACTGTTATCCGCAATTCTTTTCACGAAAAAATGAATAAAATGATAGAAATCTCCAAAATGCAGCGGTTTTTGCGAGATTTGCAATCTGAAACTAAGACATCTGTTATATATGTGTCAAAAATTTCTTACAAATATTAAATAAAATTATTGAAAAATAAAGAAAGGAGGGAACCTGTATGAAATGTTTGATGAAGTATGAATGGGTTAAATTACCCCGTACTCATCTACCTGATGGGAAAGGACTGATGCGTTCCTGGACAAGACTTGCATCTCGTGCAGCATTTCGAAAAGGCCAAGCAGAATATTGCGGTCATATCAATCCTGTGAACGCAGGAGAGTGGTCTGGCGGTATTGTTGGGGTACAGAGTATTCTTGAAATAAAAAAGCGTTCTGCAGCGCTGACAACACTGGATAAATTATCGGAACTTGGATACTTGGGTTATACCCTTGATGCAAAGACAAAACGGCTTACCTATCGAATTAGCGACTGGGTGGTAAACTGTTCCAGTGAAGAGTGTATGGATGGGAACGTATATACTTCTCAGGGATACGGGTTCCTGTGCCTTCCACGGAATATAACAGAACGACTTGTAGAACAAAATTACATATTTGAAGAATCAGACGCATGGTTGGATTTATGGTGTCACACAGTATCCGAAGATCCAAACAATGCGTTTTCTTTTTTAGCACCGATAGTTCAGTATGGAAAATTTGGAGTTGTTTTAACTTTGGAAACCTTGGGAAATCGCTGGGGTTGGGAAAAAACAAAGGTATGGAGATTTTTGAAAAAGCACGGGGATATCTTTGCTAAGTATCGTTTACCCGGCTCTTACGGTTGTCTTATTTATAATAAACTTTATCCTATCAATAAAGAGGTTTCACTACCTACAGATGAAAAAATTGTGGGTATATTGGATGAAGTGCGAACCCTTGGAACTCATACACATAAACATGTCAGCGATCACGAGCATATCAATCGGTTAGTCTATTGGTACAGCAAAAAAATCACTGAAAAAAATTGTGAAAATGTATCCGAAAATCGCGTTGCACTTTTTGACCCTATAATATGCGCGTATATTTCTCCTTGTAATCATTGTGAGTATTGTAATCATTGTGAATATGACTGCGGGAATATTGATTATAGTGATAGGAGAACTATAGAGTCATATAATATGCAAAAATCTTGTTTCCTGTCAGACAGAATGAACTGTTGAATCACAAGTAATTTCAAACAAATTGTTGTTGGTGTCGATCACAGCATTGGTGGTGTCAAATAATAGGACGGCGGTAAAAGATATGTGGGTCAATTAAGAATTTATGTTCTGATATTCTACTTTCACAAGGAAAAAATGGTGTAAAATCTGCCGAAATTCTTCAAAAAATTGATACAGTACTTTATAAAAAGACAAAACCCTGGGATTTCAGATGATTTGAGCAGCAGAGGTATCTGAAATTCGCCAGAGAGAGCAAATAATATGGCGAAAAAAACTTGCAAAAGGAGCGTGATTATGTATGAAACACATTTGCCCGGGCAGTCCGGCAGGCAGTCTTTGCACCATTCTTTCAACGGTTGGTGAGTATCCCTATTCTTCACTTCATCTACTCGGTAATGAGCGATATTTCCGCAATACAGTCCATCAGCTTCTGGAGAAAAATACCTTGCATCATACTCAGTCTGGTGAGAAGCATATTTGTAAACTTTTTATGTTATCCGGAAAGAGTTCTCTAAAAACGATTCGTCTGTGCAAGGGTGCTCTCCCCATACTGAATTGGATTTCACCGGATGCTTTGGATTATTATTTGAATGCATTTCGAAATTGCCACTTTCACGGTGATCGAAATCACATTGAACGGAATCATAGAATTGCTGAGGCAGTGGCAATGTGTATGCGGGCGGAGATAGAGTACCGACCGTATCATTTACCCGAACTGCAGAATCAAGCGCGTCTTTCCATCATACCGAATCAGACGGTATTCTATCAGTCGAGGTCATTGAAATCTATTGGTTCCAGCGAGATGAACAAAACGATGTTCACCAGACTGGTCGGAGCAATTTACTCCCACCGGAAATGTTTTGCTGTATATAACACCCGTGATTCCCTGATGAAGTGGAACGACAGAGGAGAATTTAAAGCTCTCCAGAATTTAATCAATATCACCAGACTCAATTCCAATATTCCCAATGTGGATTCTGCAATTTTGTTTGGCCGATCTGATAAAGTCATATTGGATACTCTTCAATTTCAAGAAAAGAATCACCGATTAGAATTTCGATTTGACGGAATTTACCGATATATTCATTTTGTGCCGTTGTCCGAAGCAGGCATCAGATTATTAAAAATTTTATGTTTACCTGAAATACAGCAAAGGCTACTTGATTTGTTGTTTGAACCTCACAGCCTTACAAACGGACTTGGGTTATTTGAGTATGATGCATATGTGAATCAAAAATATATTTTTTCCCATTTAGACGGTGATATCGCTCGACTCATTCGATTCAAAGAAGGGTTACTGTTCAATTATTACAAAGGTGAAGTGATTTGTTTTGACTTCCAGGTGTATTATGTTAAAAAATATTTGGAAGATCTTGTAACTGTCAAGGTGATTGATATGAATTTGATAGAAAAAGGACTTGGATTGAGATAAGGAGTGTTGCTGTTTAAAAAAAGATGAATTGTGCAAAATGACGGGGAAGAGGGCGATTATTAACCAAAATTTTCTGTCATACTGACTTGGGACCGAAAAACGCTTGGCAGTAAGAAAATCTTTGTTGAAACCTCACAAACTTAACATATCCGGCTTGACTTATGGCTTGATTTTTGGTATACTATAACCGTGACAGGGGCTTGCATCCAGGCTTTCGGTACATCGGAAGAATTCCCGGTGTTAGACTTGCTCGAGGATGTAGTAGGGAACCGTTACGGATTTAGCGCACTGAGCGATCCATAATGATGCAAGCAAAACTGAATATGAAGCCGGAGGGCTGCTAATACTTTACAGAGTCAATCGTGGGGATGAGACACCCAAATTTCCCGACACTTGGCTCTGTATTGTCATTTTTGCAGACCTTCCGGCTTTTTTTTATTGCAATTGGAGGTAATTTACGTGAATAAAAAGAACAAAAAACGAAAGGGAATTAATGCAGCTCCTACCCGTTGTCCTTACTGCGGCGGACGTGTTGTTTTCCGGAGTGCCGATGGCATTTACCAGGAAAACCACAATGGTAGGATGCTTTATGTATGTTCCCGTTATCCTGAATGTGATGCTTATGTCAGAACCCATGACGGAACAAGGATTCCTGTTGGTAGTATGGCAAATCACGAACTGAGAATTCTCAGAAAAACTGCACACCATTATTTTGATCAGTTACATAAATCCGGTCTGATGACCAAAGACGGTGCTTACGACTGGTTAGCCAATGTGATTGATGAACCAAAGTCTTACGCACATATAGGGCTCTTGAGTGAATACTATTGCAAACAGGTGATTGAACAGAGTAAAGAATACTTAAGACGTTATAAGAATAAGCAGAAAAACTTGCAGTCTAAAAAGAGAAGAGGGGAGCTGATTTCATGAAATTAACAGCTCAGCAGCAGAAACTGGTTGAAGATAATCTGGGTCTGGTAGGCAAAGTAATTTTCCAAAAGGTCTATGATATTGATAAGCTTCCTTTTTATACATATGATGACCTTTTCCGGATTGGTTGTATCGGACTTATGAAAGCTGCTACAACTGGATAAAGGCGGTACCTTTTCTACTTATGCCTACAGACTCATCTGGAATGAGATTTGCGATGCATTAGCTTACGCTACACGAAAAAAATCCAAAGAAGAATCTTTAGATACAATTCAATTGACTGATCCTGAGGATGATTTTGAAGTCAACCGGGATTTAAGAATTGAGCTGTATGATGTGATACAAAAAGCGAAGGGAGATGTTTCTCCCTCCGTTTCGTTTGGTATTGATGCATTATTGCTTATGAATGACGGCTACACCGCCAAAGAAATAGGTGTTCGTTACGGCAAAACAGCACATACCGTTGCTGCATTGGTATCCAAGGCGAAGAAGCACTTTAGAAGTACATTATGAATCTTTGTGTTAATCATTAAAGTTTTCCTTACGATATTGTAATGGTGACATCCCTACATTTTTTTGAATATCAAATTCAAATGTGTAGCGTTGGAAAGACTGAGTAGTTCGCTGATTTCTTCGATGGATTTATTGGTTGACCGTAATAGTGTTTTTGCTAAACGCAATTTGTTTTTCAAAATATACTGATGTGGCGTTATGTTATATCTTTGCTTAAAAAGACGGGTAAAATGCTGCACTGATAAATTTGAAATTTTTGCAAGATCTTCTAAGGTGATGTTATCTGTCAGATGTGAGTCAAGATATAACCGGGCATTGTCAATGGCATCGTGATTCGAGGTTGTGATTTGGTGATGCTTGGAAAGAAATGCAATGATTTCTAAAAAATAAGTATATCTTTTGATAAGAAAATGTAGTCTAACTATATACAGTGGCTATAATCAAAATCACAATATTTCAAAAACTCCTTCGCCATTAATGTAGCACCGACTTGATTTGGATGAATTCTGTCCCAGGCGATATAACCTGAATATCTTATTTTACAATAATCCTCATACATTTTTTGGAAATCCACAAAAATGCAGTTATGTTTTTCGGCAAGCCTTTTGCTTATAGCAACATATTCATCCATTCTTTTTCGCATCATATCTTCTTTGTTAGGTTCTATGATGTAAGGAGATAATATAAACACACCTTTTACTTTATCCTTTACCCTCGTAATCATTTCCTCAAGATTTGATTCGTATTCATCGGGCAATACATGTGAACTTACAATTGCAGGAGAATCAAATTGTCTCCAAACGTCATTTATACCAATACAAATCGAAACCCAATCAGGATTTAATTCTACAACATCCCTGTCAAATCTTGTCAGCAAATCTCTGCTGGTATTGCCTGAAATACCAGAATTGGTTATTCTTAACAATGTTTCAGGATAGTATGTAGCAAACATATTTTCAAGCACTCGGACATACCCTCTTCCAACATTGTCAAACAATCCTTCACCTACTGGATTTACACTTTCCATATCAGTTACTGAGTCTCCGGCAAAAACAATTCTGTCATAATTTTCAAATATCATTTTTTCTTTCCTCCGTATAAAATACCAATTTTATTATAGGTAAATACTTTTTTGACTCCATTTAACAGTCGTTATAGCATCGTCATCATAGACGATTCACTTCGGATGAATCAAAAACCCCTGACCTTCATTTACAATATTACCATTTTATATTTCAACCTCTGCTGTCAGTGCAAAATGGTCTGAAGCAATTTTCTTAATAACCCTTGTTTTTAGAATCTTTATATCCTTTGATAAGAAAATGTAGTCTACTTTATAATAAGGATTTTCACTGCGGAAGGTTAATTCGTTATTTTTTTCATCAACCTCATTAAATATTTCATAGAATGGCTTTAATAATTCGCTTTGGGGGTGCAGGTTGAAATCTCCCATAAGAATCATAGGAGTATCAACCTTTTTTATCTCTGGAAGCAATGTTTCAACAGCGTTCTTTTTCTGTCCGTTGGCAATTCCAAAATGAGTTACAAAAACTGTTATATCTTTTTCACCACATTCTATAACTGCTTTAAGCAAACAGCGTGATTTGTATATCACCGGTTCATCCTTTATGAGTGGTTCGGGAATTGGGATTACTTTTAATTCCTTTATTATGTGTTTTGAAAGAATAGAATTTCCGAAATAGCCAATTTCTGGAACATTTACGGCAGGTGCAAAAAAACCTTTCATTTTAGTAAGTGCACCTATTTTTTCAGTCTGATTCCAATAGTCTTCTTTTAAACCATAACCATAAACTTCGTTCAGTCCAAGAATATCGGGATTAATCTCATTTATGATGCTTGTAGGTACATTATAGTCAATTAAATCTGTGCCGTCTTTTAAATATAAACCGTAGTCCATTGCGTGCCTGATGTTAAAAGTCATTATTTTGATTTTCATAATAAATTACCCCTTTACCCTTGTTATATTTCTCTCCCGTTTTATCGTAGATGATTGTGTAGGTCTTTCCTCTGAAATTAAGGTTTTCAAGCTTAAACCATTCCCAGTTGTCCGGGATTGACGGAGAAACTGAAAGGTCATTGTTTTCATATAGCACGCCCACAATTCCTGAAATTATAAGGTCGCAGAATGTGGAATGGTTGTAGTCTTTTCCACGTTCATAACCGCCATATTCCTGCTTCCAACCTTGGTTTTTAAGTATTTCACGGCTTGACCATTCATCTTTTTCAGAATGTCTTACCTCATCAACCCAGGGGATTTCTTTTCCGTCTTCACGCACTCTTTTATGGCTTCGGGCGTATTGCTTTGTGAGTTCAAAGAACAATTCCTTGTATTTGGGGTACTTCATACAAACATTGCGAAGTGCAGTCAATGTCTGTGAGGTTGCATAGGGCCACACATATCCGTTCCACAGACATTCGTGGTCAACTTTGTATAAATAACGGTTGTGGGTTTTTTCTGCTGTTGAAATTCCGAAATCAGTGTAAAAAATATTTTTATCTATAAGGTAACGAAAAACATTTTCGTTTTTGTTTTCGGGAATGTTAAACATCCAGGGAATATATCCGATTTCTTCTCTCGGTGAGTCTTTTTTAAAAATTTCGGAAAGGGGTTCATTTTCTTCAAAATGGAAGGCACGAAAAAAACCGTCTTTCCATAATTTTTCATTTACATGCTTTTTTAACTTCTCATATTTTCCTTTATATTTTTCAAAAGTTTCATTATCGCCGTAGATTTTTGCAAATTCAGAAATCGCCCATGCATCTGCACACATATATGAATTTAAGGTTGGTCGTATTCCTTTTAAAACACGCAAATCTTCGCTTGTTCCGCTTATGGAATATTCCATAGCGTCATAGTTGTCATACGACCAGAACATACCATTTTCAAGCAGATGAGTATTTTCCCATTCTTCATAGTATTTGCATATTTTTTCTATAAAATTTTCACCTAAATCAAAATCACCTGTAACAAGGCAATACTGATATATTGCATAGATAAACCATGTGCTGTATTGATGTGAACCCTCGCAATTATCAAGAAAAAAATTTATGTAGTCTGTAAAATATTTTTTTGAGTTTTTCAGCCATCTTCCCTCATAAATGTGATGACCTAAAGGTGCGTTTATTGTGTTATGCTTTCCGCTCCATGAAACTTTCGGCAAAAATTCAGTGAAAACATAGCCGTCTTCTGTTTTTTTAAGATGTTTTCTGAAAGTCCACCAGCGGAAATAATATGCCTTTTCAATATCTTTATCGGGACATTCCAAAATGGGAATTTCTTCTTTAAGCCACTCATAAGCATGATTATTATCAATTAAATTTCTGTATATTTCTTCATCATTATCGTTGAATAAATCAACATACTTTTTTAAAATATCCATAGCTTTATCCTTCAAACAGATTTCTTTTGTCGTAAAATGCATGGCCTATATATTCATTTATCCCTGTTCTTCCGTTATACCAGAGCATCCATTTTTCATCTTTTTCATTCCATATAACAGTAGGCTTATAGCAAGCATCTGCATCCCAACTTCCTTTTTCGGGTGAAATTATGGGGTTAAGAGGTGATTTTGTCCACTGTGTCAGACCGTTTTCAGATTTTGCAACACATATTGAGGCTGTATCAATATCTCTATAGCCTATATAAAACATAAGATAGCCCATATCATCAGTTTTTAAAACCTGACAGCCTCCGATACGCTGCTGTTCATATTCGTTATTGACATCACATACAAACATGGGATTGATTTTGGATTTTGTCCAGTTTGTTCCGTCTTTACTATGAGCATAGCAAAGAACATTCGGCTCATAGGTTTCACCTGCTGAATACCACATTTTATATTCGTTATTCTCGTATAGTACACACGGATTCATTACGGAAGCATTTTCCCAGGGAAATTCGGGAATCATAATTGGTTCATCTGATACACGCTCAAAGTTTATTCCGTCTTTACTTTCCGCATAACCGATGTAACTATGATCTCTTGCCTGACCTGTGTACCACATTTTATATATTCCGTCTGCTTTTAAAACGCAGTTTCTGTTTACAAGGTCTTCCCAACCGCTTTTGGGATTATTTTCAAGAGTTATTACAGGTTTTTCCCAGTTTATGCCATCATCGCTGAATGTTACTGCACAAGCCTTTTTTTCTCGCCAGGAAAAATCCATACGGTATTTTCCGTTATCAATCCATACATACGCATCAAATACTGTTCCGGTTGATTTGTCTCCGAAAACAGGATTATTTTTTAGTTTTTCAAAATTGTTCATAAGTTACGATTCCTCCACACTAATTACTGTCTTTTGGAAAATTATAACATTGCTAAAAATCATTGTCAATCCCGAAAATACCAACAAATTACCCCTTTTTTACTTATTTATAAGTAATAAAGAAAAAATGAGTGTTTTAAGATAAGCAAATCATTGTAGGAAAATAGGATGATTTTGTTTGTGTTTTCGGGATTGAAAACACCTTTCACAGATGGTATACTACTATTGTGGTATTATGTCATTTTGTGTTCTAAAAAATAGCCAAATTTAGAAACACTGACAGCGGGGTGAAAATATGCAAAAAGGGATTTTTTGGATTGGCTCGGAAACGGGAACCAATAAACATCAGATTTACCATTTTAAAAAGACAGTGAATTTTGAAAAAAATGTTGGTATGACAGTTAAAATATCTGCTGATAGCCGATATAAGCTTTATATCAACGGGAAATATGTTGCTGAGGGACCATGCATTGGTACAGAACAATATTATGATGCAGTTGATATCAGCGAGTTTCTGAGAGCTGGAGAAAATGAATTTGAAGCTGTTGTTTTATATCTTGGTGGGAATTCCGGTATGTCCTGCATAAGTCGCAAGAACAAGGTAGCTTTTATGCTTGACGGAACGCTTTCTGACGGAAGAAAATTCGGAACAGATCAGTCGTGGCAGGTAGCGTTGGATGAAAATGTTGAATTCTATTCAAGTTATGTTCATCCGAACGGATTTTTTTGTGAAAAGTATATAGGTGATACTCCTTTAGAATGGAAAAACAGCGTTGAACACACATGGGTTACATATAAAATGAATACTTGGGGAGCTTTCGGAAATTATTTTGTAAAAGAGAGAGAAATTCCCGTTTTATATCCCGATTCTCCTAAAAAAATGGAAATTACGGACAGCGGAGAAAACTATGTTTTGTATGACCTGAAAAACCACAGCGTTGGTTATCCCGAATTTGTGTTTAGCGGAACAGGCAAGGCAGAAATAACATACAGCGAAGCATATATGTTTTATGTCGAGGAAAAAAACTGGTACATCAAACAAAAAAGAGATGACAGTTCGGGAGAAATTGTTGGCTCAACCGATATTTTGAATATAAATAGTGAAGCTTACCGATACAGACCATTTCTTACAAAAACTGCAAGGTACATAAAGGTTAAATTTGACAGCGGTGTGAAAATCAAAGAAGCTAACTTTTTAGAATACAGATATCCGCTTAATATAGTAAATAATTTTGAGTGCTCCGATGAGGTTTATAACAAAATATGGGAAAACAGCGTGCGCACTTTAAGAAACTGTATGTTTGATACATATGTTGACTGCCCGTATTATGAAATGGAGCAATATACGGAAGATACATATCTTGAAATGATGTACACGCTTATGATAAGCGATGATTACAGAATCATTAAAAAAGCAATTACTGATACATGGCAATCCCAGAATTACGAAGGAATGATGCTTGCTAGTGCACCAATGTATTATAAACAGATAACACCGACCTTCAATTTCTTCTGGATAATGATGGTAGAAAAATATCTGCTATATAGCGGAGATATTGATTTTGTGAAAAGGCTTTTACCGTCTGCATACAGCATTCTTTCGTGGTTTGAAAGCTACATAAACGAAGACGGAGTAGTAGGTGCAACGGATTACGGGCGTTTTATTGATTGGGTAGCAGGCTGGAAGAGTGGATTTTATCCTGATAATGCCGAAAAAAATCCGATGTGTATTGTAAGTTTAATGTATCTTTACTCAATCAAGGCAGTTGCACAAATGTTTTTAAAAGCAGGTAAAAAACACATTGCCGAGGAGCTTTCGCATCAGTATGAAGTATTAAAGAAAAATATAAATAAAGTGTTTTTCTCAAAAGAAGAGTTCATGTATACTGACACAACAAAAGGCAATTTTTGCGAGCATAGTCAGATATGGGCGGTTTTATCAGGTGCGATAGAGGGCGATGATGCTGTTAAGTGTTTAGAGAATGCCAAAAAGGATTATGTTTTGAAATGTTCCTTTTCCTACCGCTTTTTCAGATTCCGTGCCTACGAAAAATGCGGAATTTGTATGGATATGGATGAAGCAATGTCAGGCTGGAAGGAAATGCTGTCGCAAGGAGCGACAACATGGTTTGAAAACCCCGGACACGCAAGAAGCGACTGTCATGGCTGGAGCAGTGTTCCTATTTATGAATTTACTACAAGAATACTTGGTATACAGCCGATTTCAGACGGATTTTATGATATTCTGATTAAGCCTGAATTTCTAAAGCTTGATTATGCAAAAGGCAGTATATACACAAAACACGGCAAAGTTGATATTTCGTGGAAAAAAGAAAATGGAAAATATACAATAAGGGTAATATCGCCAAAGGAAATAACAAAGCACATAGTGCTTCTTGACGGAAAAACGACAAAAACAAACGACAGCAATATTACAGTTGAATATTAAAATACTTACAGAAAAGGGGATAAAAATGAAATTTGGTACATTATACGCTTATTGGACACATGAATGGAAAGGCGACTATAAGAAATTCGCGAAAAAAGTTTCTGACATCGGTTTTGACATTCTGGAAATATCGGCAGGAAATCTGCTTGATATGACTGATAATGAAATTGATGAATTGAAAAGCTTAACGAAAGATTTAGGGATAGAAATAACATCAAATATCGGACCTGCGAAAAAATATGATGTTGCTTCAGCTGATAAAAACACAAGGGAAGCAGGAATCAAATTTTTAAGCGACATTATGAAGAAAATGGACAGACTTGATTCAAGGTCGATAGCTGGTGTTATGTATACATACTGGCCAAACGACTTTTCTGATTTGGATAAAGAAGCTATATGGGCAAGAGGCGTAGAGAGTGTAAAGCGTCTTGGGAATGTAGCAGAAAATCTTGGTATTGAATTTTGTCTGGAGGTTGTAAACAGATTTGAAACACACATTCTTAATACTGCTGAAGAAGGTGTGCAGTACTGTAAGGATGTTGACTGTAAAAGCGTGAAGCTTTTGCTTGATACATTCCATATGAATATAGAAGAAGATAATTTATATGATGCGATAATTACAGCAGGTGATTATCTCGGTCATCTTCATGTAGGTGAAGGTAACAGAAAGCTTCCCGGTCAGGGATCCCTTCCATGGAACGAAATCGGAAAGGCACTTAACAAAATAGGCTATAAAAAAGGCGTTGTTATGGAGCCGTTTGTAACTATGGGAGGACAGATCGGCTCTGATATAAAGGTGTGGAGAGATTTATCTTGCGGAGCTAATGAACAGCAAATGGATGAACAGATAAAGAAATCGCTTATCTTCTTAAAAGATGCGTTCAGGGGGTAAAATCCATGATTTGGACAATGGGAGAACTGATTGTAGAAATTATGCGTGAAAAGGAAGATTTGCCACTTGACAAAGCGGAAAGATTTATCGGACCTTTTCCAAGCGGAGCACCCGGTATTTTCATTGATACAGTTGCCAAAATGAAACACAAAGCGGGAATTATCAGCGGAGTAGGCAACGATGATTTTGGGAATTGCATTTTAAAAAGGCTTAAGGAAGATGGCGTTGATTGCAGTAATGTGTTGATAGATGAAACAACTTCAACAGGCTGTGCGTTTGTTACATATTTTTCTGATGGCTCACGAAAATTTATCTTTCATATAGGAAACACTCCTGCCGCAAAAGCTGTTATGCCTGACTATGCCAAAATCCCAAATGCAGGTTTTTTCCATATTATGGGCTGTTCTGTAATGGCAGAAGAAAAATTCGGCAAAGAGATAGTGAAAACAATGCACGCCTTTAAGGAAAAAGGTGCAAAAATATCCTTTGACCCTAATATAAGGCCTGAACTTTTGGGGAATGCAGAGCTTATTAAAGAGATTTTAGCAGAAACCTCTGTTTTTCTTCCCGGCGTATCGGAGCTTTTGTCAGTAACGGGAAAAAACACAATAGAAGAAGCGGTAGAGGAATGCTTTGAAAATGAAAATCTTGAAATTATTGCACTAAAAAACGGTTCCTCCGGCTGCAAAATTTTCACAAGAAATGAAAGCTGTGAAATAGGTGTATATAAAATTGATGCTAAGGATGCCACTGGTGCAGGAGACTGCTTTGATGCTGCATTTATATGCGGATTGTGTGATGGGAAATCTATATCAGACTGTGCTAAACAGGCATCAGCTGCCGCAGCTATCAATACAGCAGCATTCGGTCCTATGGAGGGTAAAATAACACCTGAATGTGTAAATGAAATGATAATGAAAGGTGAGATGTAAGAAATGTATCTTTCAAGTAAGGAAATAATAGTAAAGGCTTATAAAGAAAAATATGCAGTTCCTGCATTTAATGCCGAAAACCTTGAAATGGTACAGGCGATTATAGAGGCTGCAGAAGAAGAGCATTCACCTGTTATAATTCAGACAACACCCCCTACTGTAAAGTATCTGACTGCTGATGAAGCGTATGCTATGGTTTATACAATGGCAAAAAAATCAACTGTTCCTGTTGCACTTCATTTAGACCATTGTGCCGACTTTAACGGTGTAATGGCGGTTATAAAAGCAGGTTATTCATCAGTAATGTTTGACGGGTCAAAGCTTCCATTTGAGGAAAATATAGCGATTACACGCAAGGTTGTTGAGGTTGCTCGCCCTATGGGAATAACAGTGGAAGCAGAGCTTGGAACAGTCGGTGGTAAAGAAGACAATGTGATTGCAAAAGAGGTTATATACACTGATCCGTCTGAGGCAAAGGAATTTGTTGAAAAAACAGGCGTTGATATGCTTGCAGTTGCAATCGGAACAGCTCACGGATTTTATAAAGGTGAACCGAAACTTGATTTTGACAGAATAGAAAAGATTAGTAAATTAACAGATATTCCGCTCGTTCTTCACGGCGGTTCGGGAGTTCCCGAGGAAAGTGTGAAAAAGGCTATTTCGCTGGGTATGGCAAAGGTTAATTTTGCAACAGAGCTTCGTGCAGCTGCAACAAAAGGTGTGCGTAAGATTCTTCAGGACGAAAGCGTTATAGACCCGAAAAAATATATGGCAGAAGCAAGGCAGGAGGTTATTAAGCTTTGCAAAGAAAAAATAAAGATGTGCGGTTCTTGTAATAAGGCATAGGAGGCAAAGAAAATGAACAGAAAATATTCAGTTTTTATTGATCATGTTGGGACTTTTTGCGATAGATATTGCAATGCGTACTCAGAAAAACCTTTTACAATATCAGAAAAATTTGACCGAGTTGCAAGTATCCCTCTTTTATCTGCGGTTGATCTTAATATGACAGCAGATTATAATATGGCAAAGGATGAAATTAAAGCAAGCTTAAAAAGAACAGGTCTTAAAGTTAATTCAGTTATGATGGATTCCACAGCAGACAGAATTTTTAAGCAGGGAACTTTTTCAAGTCTGGATAAGGATATCAGAAAAAGAGCTGTAGATGATGCAAAAAAAGCAATGGATTTTGCAGAGGAATTAGGATGTCCTACATTTGCGATATGGCCTGGACAGGATGGATACGATTATATGTTTCAGGCGGACTACATAAAAGAGAGAATGCTTTTTGCAGAATGCTTAAAAGAAATATCCGAATATAAACCGAATATGAATATTGCTTTGGAGTATAAACCCAAAGAGCCTCGTATTCACAGCTATGTGAATACGATGGAAGGAACTCTGCTTATGATTGAAAAAGCAAAACTTTCCAACGTGGGAATAGCAATGGATTACGGTCATTCATACTTCGGTGGCGAAAATCCTGCGGAAGCAGTTGCGATTTTAAATATGTACGGCGGAAAGCTGTTTGCCATACATATGAATGACAATAACGGCTCATGGGACGACGATATGATTGCAGGAAGCGTGAATACACTTCCGTACCTTGAGTTTATTTATTGGCTTAGAAAAACAGGCTATAATGGATATATCACCTTTGACCAGTTCCCATACAGAGAGGAATCAAAAGAAGCAGTAAATGAAAGTGCATTGTGGTTTGATTATCTTGAAAGTCTTATTGATAGGGCAGATATGGATGAGATTGCCTCTGTTCTTGCGTTAAAAGATGGTAACGCTTCAAGCAGACTTATGAGAAAATTGATTCAGGGTTCATGATGTTGAAAAAAGATTATCATTTACACCCGAATTTATTAAAAAAGCCTGAACAAGCGGATTTGTTCATACAGCGTGCGATAGAACTCGGCTTTCATGAAATATGCTTTACTGACCATATGCCCTTTACCGTAACAGGTGATGAGCACGACCGTATTCCTTTCGGAAAAGTAAGAAAATACTGCGATAAAGTAAGAGAAAAGGCAGAAGAATACAAGGATAGAATTATCATAAGAACAGGAATAGAAATTGATTATCACCCAAGCTGTATAAAAGAAATCGAACAGGTTTTGTCAGAAGGTGATTTTGATTATATCATCGGCTCATCACATCTGAATATAGCAGGTTTCAATATTCCAATGGAGAACACCACACGCACAGAATTTGCAGAACAGGTTCTGAAAAATTACCTTTTAGCCGCAAGATCAGGTTATTTTGATACAATATCGCATCTTGATGTGTATAGATGGGTATTTTCTGAATATCCCCTTCAAGATGATAGCTATACCTATCAGTCAAATATAGAAATAATAAATAAGATTTTTGAAGAGCTTGAAAAAAGAAGGCTAAATCTTGAAATAAATACAGCACCGTTATATAAAGGCTTTGATAATCTTGGTGTTTATCCCGAAAAAGATATTATTAAAATCAGCCGACAGTATGAATTGAGTTATGTTTACGGCTCTGATGCACATACGGCTGATAAGGTAGGATTTGGTTATGATTTTTATGAAAAATTGTGTTGTGAGGAATGATTATGGATTTTGAAAAAATGACTTTAAAAGAAAAAATATACCAAACCTTTATTGTAGATAAGCATGAAATAGAACAAGAAAAAAGTGTTGAAGCTTTTTTTAGGAAATATCCTGTTGGAGGTCTTTATTTTTCCAATTCGTATGTTGCTGATTTAGGTGCATTGATGGCTGATGGTGCAGTTTCCGAAAGTGATTTTCTGGAGAAATGCAGAAGCTTTTCAAAGTATCCGCTTTTTGTATGTGTTGATATGATAACACTTCCAAATGCTCCTGACATTGAAATTTCTGCCATAGCAGCCTGTAAGGATGAAAATATGCATTATGCCTATGGAAAGTCAGTTGGATTATCATGTAATTACTTTGATGTTGACTGCATTTTAGGTCCATGCATTGATATGAAAATGGAAAGATGCGCTGATTTTAATTCAATGTGTACCACCGATGATGCTGTGTTTAACGGGAAAATGTATTCCCAGGTTGTAAGAGGTATTCAGGACTGTGGTGTCGCTGCAACAGCAAAGCACTTTCCGGGACAGGGAACTTATCATGTTAATTTCCATTTAGGACCGGGAAAAAATATATTCAGCTTTGATAAATGGATGGATACATACGGCTACAGCTATAAAAAAATGTTTGAGAAAGATTGTATGTGTGTTATGACTTCGCATCTCACACTGCCTTCCTACACAAACGAATCAGAAGAGGGGTATCCTCCTATAGCAACTTTTTCAAAAAAAATAACAGTTGACCTTTTGAAAAAGAAGCTGGGATTTAAGGGAGCAGTTATAACAGATGCCCTTGTAATGGGAGGTATGGCTTGTGGAAATCAGGCTCTGGAAGCAGCACAGGCATTTAAGTGTGGCGCTGACTTTCTGCTTTGGCCTCCTATTGAAACAGCCGATATAATAGAAGAAAAAATATTAAGCGGCGAAATACCGATGTCAAGACTTGATGATGCATTGGAACGAATCAAAAGAGTCAGAAAATTTGTTGCTGAAAACAAAAAAACAATACCGTGTGATGCAGAAAAATATGTTATGGAAACTGTTCATAAAGCATACGATGGCGGAGTTGAGCTTATAAGAAACGAAAACAGTGTGCTTCCATTAAAGAAAGAAGATAAAATTCTTGTTATAGGAAATGCACCTGACGGTTATAGAATGGATGCTGCAAAGAAATTTTATGAGTCATTGGTTGACAAAGGCTTTGATGTCGATTTTCAGAAATATTTGTTGACCTGTTTTCAAAAAGAGATAAATGAAATATGCGAGCCTTATGATAAAATTATTTTTGTGTTGAATCATCCTTATGTTGTTGGAGAATTTCCAAATTGTGCTTCAACAACCTGGGCATCTCATATTGTAGATCAAAATAAAAAGTGCTATTTAAATTTTTCTTCGCCATTTTTGGTTGACGATTATTATCCTTATGAATTATGCCTGATAAATGCAAATTGCGGAATAAATAAATATTCTGTTGATGCAGTTATAGAAAAAATGACAGGAAAATCAGAATTTATCGGGAAAGCCCATTTGAATTTTAATGAATTGCGTTAATTCAATCTGATTTAGGGAAAGGGAATTTTAAAATGAATAAGCAAGATTGGTTTTACGATAGAAAATGGGGTATGTTTAATCACTATATAGGGTATAGCCCCAAGGGAGACATAAGAGCAGGTTGGAAAGAATACAAGGATTATAATGAAAAAATAAATAGGTTTGATGTTGATCAATATGCAAAAATTGCTCATGAAGTAAATGCAGGATATGTTTTTTTTACAATTATGCAGGGCGACAGATTTATGTGTGCACCGAATGATACTTTTAATCAGATAACGGGTTATAAGCCTGGTGAGGCTTGTTCGGAAAGAGATCTTATAGCAGATCTTATAAAAGCACTGGATAAATATAATATTCCTTTATTTTTATATTTCACGGGTGATGGCCCTTATATAGATGAATATGCAGGCCGTAAATTTAATTATCATAACCGTGAAAAAGAACTTGTTAATCCTGAATTTATAGAAAAGTGGACAGCGGTTTTAAAAGAATATGCAGTGCGTTACGGAGAAAAAGTTCATGGCTGGTGGCTTGATGGAACATTTGATTATCTTGGGTATGTTGATCATGATGATGACTATCTGAAGCCATATGCGGATGCAATAAAGGCAGGAAATCCTGATGCACTCATAGCATTCAATAACGGTGTGTTAAAGCTTGACTTTAATAATCCAATGTACGAAAAATACTATGACGGCGAAAAGCATCCACTCTCAAGGATAAGAAAGCTTGAGAAATATGCACTGGAAGGCGATGAAACTGCAAAAAACTTTTTTGGTAAAGTTGCAGGGATAAACACGAGATATTCAAAACATGAGAATTATACAGCAGGAGAGACTAATGAGTTCACAGAATATCCCAAAGGAAGATTTGTTGACGGTTTACAATGGCATATATTATCATTTTTAGGCGCAAATGAAAACTATAATAAATTGTGGGGAAATTGTGCTTGGAACTCCATGGGTTGTAAATACAGTGCTGAATATATGTATCATTATGTAAAAAAATGTAATGAGCTTGGGGGAGTTGTTTCTATTGACACGTTTTTATATGATGATGGTCATATAGATTGGGGACAGTATGAAATACTAAAAAAACTCGGAGAATTAAGAAAAAGAAATGAGGTAACAAAATGAACAGCGGATCACTTACAGTAGGAAAAAAACCTTTTTGGAAAAGGTTAAGAAGGGATTTATCATTCAATAGATTTGCATATTTTTTAATAATTCCCGCAGTTGTGCTTACAATTATTTTTCATTATTTTCCTCTTTGGGGAGTAAAACTTGCGTTTCAGCAATATAATATTTATTCGCCTGAAACAAGTCCGTGGTGCGGATTGGATAATTTTATCACAATATTTAAAACCCCGGGATTGGTGCAGGCAATAATAAATACACTGTTGTGTAGCGTTATTGGTCTTGTTACAGGATTTCCACTTGAGATTATGTTTGCACTTGCATTAAATGAAGTAAGAAATACTGGATTTAAAAAGGTCACTCAGACAATATCATATCTACCACACTTCCTTTCAACAATGGCTGTTGTTGGATTGGCAACTACAATGTTTTCAATGTATGGCCCTATCAATGATATTATTGATTTTTTGGGCGGAGAAAGAACAATGTTTCTTGCACAGCAGAATATGTTTTTGCCTATCATTACAATTGTTTGTCTTTGGAAAAATACAGGTTGGAATTCAATCATATATTTATCTGCTATTTCCGGTGTTGATCCGACCTTATATGAAGCTGTAGCTATTGACGGTGGCGGAAGATGGCGACAGATATGGCATGTTACACTTCCTTGTATCAGACCAACCATAATCATACTTCTTATCTATAAATTTGGTGGATTGTTCGGAAGTACATTTGAGATTGTATATGGTTTCCAGAATCCTTTTGTTAATTTTGAAAATATAAGTACGATTATTTATAAGCGTGGTATTGAGGGCGGACAGTACGGAATTTCTACTGCCATGGGGCTTTTCCAAGGTGTTATTGGATTTATTCTTCTTTATATTGCTAATTTCACTGCAAAAAAAGTTTCTGAAACAAGCTTGTTCTAACTTGGAAGGGAGGCAGAAAGATGAAAAATAATGATGGCATCGGCTACAGAATATTTATAGTATTCAATTATATCATTTTAGCTTTGGTATCCTTTACTATGCTTTATCCTTATTTGAATGTTCTTGCTAAGGCGTTCAATGAAGGTGCGGATACAGCCTTGGGAGGAATTACATTCTGGCCAAGAGAATGGACTCTTGAAAACTTTACGGCTATATTATCTGAAGATAGTTTTTTCAGAGCATTGGGCGTTACAGTAGCAAGAGTTGTTCTGGCAACGCTTGGATCGTTGCTGGTACAGTTTGCCGCTGCATATACTATGGCAAAGAAGAATCTTATGTTAAAGACAGCTCTGACATTTTTCTTTATGATTCCAGGATATATTGCAGTTGGAGTGATTCCTACTTATGTGCTCTATTCTGATTTAGGACTTTTAAATTCATTCTGGGTATATGTTTTACCGGGACTATTCAGTTTTTATAATATGATAATCATAAGAACATATATGCAGTCCAATATACCTGACGCTTTATATGAAGCGGCATATCTTGACGGGGCGACGGATGTAACTATATTTTTCAAAATAGTGTTACCTTTAACACTTCCTGTCATGGCAACAATTGCACTTTGGACAATGGTTGGGCAATGGAACGACTGGACAACTACGCTTTATTATATTACAACGCCAAAGCTACATACCCTCCAATTTAAAATGATGCAGGTTGTTAAGGAGTCTGAATATATTGAAAAAATGCGTGCGGCACTTCTTGCACAGGGAGCAAATGTTGAGGATATGGAGGTCAATATAACTTCTGACTCACTTATTTCAGCACAGGTTATAATAACTACTGTTCCGATTATAGCTGTTTATCCTTTCCTGCAGAAATATTTTGTTAAAGGTGTTACACTTGGAAGTATTAAAGGCTAAGAAAGTTTCTTGAGGAGGACAAAAATGGGAAACTTAATCGAATTGAAATGCGACTTACTTGTTGCAGGTGGGGGAATTGCAGGAATTTGTGCCGCAGTTGCCGCTGCAAGAAAAGGAGTAAGTGTTGTTCTTATAAATGACAGATCAGTTCTTGGAGGAAATGCATCAAGTGAAATACAGGTGCCGATATCAGGTGCTTGTCATCATGAGTTTAATGCAGCAATTTATGTTAAAGAAACAGGAATTGTTGATGAATTAAGGCAGAGATCTATTGATCTGAAATCAGGAGGAGGTTACGCTTCACACGGTTTTATAGCGACAGACGCTGTATATCTGGATGCTGTTTATAATGAAGAAAATATAAATCTTATTTTAAACACAGTTGTTACAGGATGTCTGACGGAAAACGGAAGAATTATTTGTGCTTATGCGAAGCATAGCGTGAACGGAAACGATTATCATATTTATGCTGACAACTATATTGATTCAACAGGTAACGGTATGCTTGCTTTTGAGGCAGGTGCGGAATACAGAATAGGAAGAGAAGCAAAAAGTGAATTTAATGAATCAGAAGCACCTGAAGTGGCAGATAAATGTACTATGGGAAATACTATTTTATTTGATGCCGAGGAAGCCGACCGAGAGGTTGTTTACAAGGCTCCCGATTTCGCGATGGATATTACAAAAACAGATTTTTTTAAGCATCTTCATATAAAAGAAAATTTCCGTGCTATCAACACAGGCGGAGCACACTGGTCGTATGAATACGGTGGTCAGGTCGATATATTAAACGACCATAACGACATTGAAAAGGAGCTCAGAAGCTTTGCATACGGCGTGTGGGATTATGTTAAAAACAGCGGAGAATTTTCTGATGTGAAGAATAAACGCTTGAGTAAGATGTGCGTTAAAGCAGGAACGAGAGAATCAAGAAGAATTGTTGGAGATTATATTTTAACCGAAAATGATATTGAAAACAAAGTGAATTTTGAGGATTCTGTAGCTTATGGCGGATGGCCTATGGATGTTCACGCACCCAAAGGGATGTATGATTCCATACCTGCTTCAAATTTCATTCCTGTCACAGGTACATATAACATTCCTTTCAGATGCCTTTATTCAAAAAATATAGAAAATCTGATGATGGCAGGAAGAGATATAAGCGTAACACATATAGCATTAGGTTCAACACGAGTTATAGCAACTTGTGCAACAACAGGTCAGGCAGTGGGAACGGCGGCATATATCTCAAAAAAATACGGAGCAACACCCCGTGAAATTTACAAAAATCACATTGAAGAACTGAAATATACATTACTTGCGGATGACCAGCCGATACTTCATATAAAAGAGCAGGGAATGAATGCAGAGGTAAGTGCAACAAGCGAGGCGGTATATGAAAATGTGGCATTTAATGAATATATGGCATTAGACCGCGATTATGCACTTTCGCTTATGCTTGACAGCAAAAAGCTGAATAGCTTTAAGATTCATCTAAAGGCTCAGAATAAGACAAAATTAAGCTGTAAAATATTTACAGGAATACATCCTGAAACATATCTTCCTGAAATTCGTCTTAAAAAGATTGAAACAGATATAGAAGCAGGTTTTGAAGGATGGAAAGAGCTTAAAATTGATTGCGATGTTGGAGCAGACAGCAAGATATGTGTTGTTTTTGAAAAAAATGAAGATATATCCATTGCAACCGGAAAAGCGAGAGTAATGGGAGCAATCACTCACAGAATGCATAAGGAAATAACTGACGATGGCAGAGACCACGACAGTATCCCTCTTGATAAGGATAAAACGGGCTATTGCTATTTTGACCACAGATATGAAAAAGGAAAAAATATTCTTTTTTGCGATATAAAACCAAAACAAACAGTTTTTGCAGCAAAGAATGTAATAAATGGCTACAGACGCCCCTACGGAACACAGAATTTGTGGAAAGCGTCTGACAATAATGAGCAAAAGCTTATACTTACATTAAACGAAGAAATAAATTCAGATGGTTTTTATTTTGTGTTTGACAATGAACTTCATCTTGACCGTTTTTGGAAAATGCCTGCTGTTCTGACTTCGGATTTTATTGTTGAGATTGAAGATAAAAACGGAGTAAGAGAGTATTTCGTGAAAGACAATATTCAGCGAGTGTATAAGCTTAATGACAAATTTAAGGGTGTTAAAAAAATTCAGCTTACCATAAAGAAAACCTATGGAAAAGAAGCGGGAGTTTATGCAATACAGCCCATTATAAATGATTAAAAATATTTATAAATAAATTTTAATTTCGGAAAGGAAGAAATAAAATGAAAAAAGTAAGAGTAATAGCAGTAATGCTTATCACAGTTATGCTTATACTTACTTTAAGCTCTTGTGGTAACAATGAAAAAAATAATGAGGTTGAAATTGATACTTCAAAGTTTTTTGATTTCAATCAGTACAAGGATTCAGAGGATATTCCTTCATGGGAAGGTGAACAGCTTAAGCTCATTCTCTGGTCAAGAGCGAGTGAACCGGCTGACAGTAATATCGGAAAAACAAGTGAATACGATTGCATCAACAAGGAAGCACTCAGAATTACAGGTGTAACTATGGATTCCGATCTTTCGTTTGATAATTCAGGCTCAAGTGCCGACGCAAGAATTGCAAAAATGATTGCTACAGACAGTTATCCTGATATAGCAACCGGTATTCCTGACCCATCAGGGCTGATTCAGAAAGGCGTTCTTTACAGACTTGATGAATATGTGGAAAAATATGCACCGACAGTATATAAGCTTTTTGGACCTGATTCAAAAACCTATGGCGCTGAATGGAACAGACAGATGAAAAAATACGGCGGAGTTTACTCGATTTCACTTTCAGGAAATACAACGGCAGTTAAAAAAATAACAAAGGATGACGGAAATTACGATTTAACCGATGAACAGCTGTTGAGTGTATCAGGTGTTCCTGCGACCGAAAAGGGCGGTTTCTACGTGCGTGCAGATATTTTAGAAAAAATATATCCTGAATCTCACACAACAGAAGAGCTTAAAGCAATTTATGAGAAGAACGGCAAATTTACAAAAGAGGAAGTTTTTGATGTTCCTATCAACAGCCGTGAGGATTTTATAGAGTTTGCTTATAAGGTTAAAGATGTTTTAGCCGAAATGGGAGAAAAGGAATCCTATGCAATGTATACCCATACAGGTGCTGACAACTGGCCACTTCTTACAACTTTTTCAAAGATTATGGGATATAATGCAAACTACTTCTCATACTGGGATAAGGAAACTAAACAAATTGAATATACCTTTAAACAGGATTGGTTTAAGGATGTACTTAAAATTTACAATCAGTTTATAAGAGATGGTGTTGCTTCAAAAGAAGCACTTATTGATACAAGTACGCAGTTTAATGAAAAAGTTAATTCAGGAAAATATGGAATACTTCTGTCAAACCCTCCATCAGGCGGAAAGTATAAGTATAGAAGAGTGTGGGTAAATTACGGTTTTGATACCGATAAATTTGTTACCTTCAGCTCTAGCGACGCACTTACTATGAGAATATCGTTCTTTAATAAAAATATTAACGAGCAGCAGCTTATTCAGGCACTCAGATATTTAGAATTTATGGCGAGTGATCCCGGTCAAAAACTTACATACTGGGGACCAAAATCATTGGGCTTATATACAGAGGATGAAAACGGAAATCTTCGTTATAATGATCCTGCTTTAGAGATGGAAATGTTAAATAACGCAGGAATTGATTTGAGAAGAAAATATGGATTATTTGGCACATGGCCTCCTGTAATGGGAGTTCCTGCTTCTAAATTCGCACCGAAGGTATTTTACACTGATAAATTAACATGGGGAACTTTCTGGAATCCCGGTGCCATTGAAGAAACAAAGAGCCCTGAAATCGAGGGAACACCTGCTAATATTTATGAATCTACATTTACTACAGAGATTGAAGAAGTTAAGAACTTCTGGGCTGCAAGACAGGGTTTTGAAGATGCACTTCAGATAGTATTTACATCAACAGACGATAAAGCCTTTGAAACAAATTATAAAACAATGGTTGATTATGCAGTTGAAAACGGTCTTACAGATGAAACCTTGAAAAAATGTAATGATTACTATGAAAATGTCCTAAACAAGGATTATATGGGTTATTTAAAATAAAACGGAGTGTTTTCTGAATTGAAACGTATTATTTCTATTTTTCTACTAACAGTATTACTGAATATGGGGGTATATTCTTCTGCGGAAGAATATACCCTACCTGAGTGCTATGTAAGTCTTTTGTGCGAGGGTTGGGAAAATAATAGCTTTAAAAAAGTTACAGCACAGCTCACAGGCTACAGTGAGAATAATATTTTGTACTGTATTGCAGCTTACGATAACCACCGTTTAAGTGATATTTCATTCAAAACGGGAGAAAGCGGAAACTTCTCAAAAACCCTTTCACTTAACAATGTAGGAAATGAAAGCGACATTAAGGTTTTTGCGTGGGATGAGAATTTTGTTCCTTTGTATGACGGAAATTATGAAAGAGAAAACATACTTTATGTTTCTCAAAAGTCATCGGTTTTGGGAAACGGAACAAAGAACAATCCGTTTTTGTCCTTAGAAAATGCGTATGAAACAGCAGCTATAATGAATTGTGATGTTACCGTAAAAATGGAAGCGGGAACATACTCTGTAAATGAGCCAATAAAACTCACCGTATCAAATGATTATTCAGTTTCAATTTGCGGTTCAGATTACGGCGATACAATAATTGACGGCGGAAAATCTGTAACGGGATTTAGTGAGGTTGAAGGCGAAGAGTTTTATGTTTGCGATATTGATTATGACGGAGATATTCACGAGCTTTACATAAACGACCATGGTGCAAAAATGGCACAAACCGAAAATGTTTTTTATCCATCAAAAATTGATAATACAAATAGCACAATTAAATTTTCAGGTGAATATTCGTTGCCCTTTGATGTAACGGGTGATGAGGATTTATATATTTCAGTTGTAGATGAATGGAAATATGTTATTTGTCCTGCTTTGGAATTTTCAAAAGATGATGCGGATAATCAGACAGTAAAAATAAGCCCCGAATATTTTTCAAGATATGATTTGTTAAGAAACACAAATAATCCCTTTGTCTTTATGAACAGCAAGGCTTTTTTGGATAGTGAGGGAGAATTCTATTTTGATAAATCGGAAAATAAGCTGTACTATTATCCGTTTTTGGGCGAAACAGTTGAAAGTATAGTTGCGTATATTCCGCAAAGTGAAGGTTTGCTTTCTGTTGAAGGTACAGAAGATGACAAGATAAAAGATCTTACTTTTGAAAACTTAACCTTCCGACACGGAATCTGGAACTTACCTTATGATATAGGACACCAGACAGGTCAGGCAGAGCAGTTTATAACAAGCAGTGAAGTTTTGAACGGATATTATAAAAACTTCAAAAAAGAGCCGGCTTCCTGGGCGAAGGCATGGGGGGCAGTAAACCGTGCACAGATTGAAATTTCCTATGCAGAAAATATTCAGTTTATAAATAACCGTTTTGAAAACATGGGTGGCGGTGCAGTGCATTTTTCCGATATGTGCACCGATTGCAAAGCTGAAGGAAATCTGTTCTATAATATAGGCGGTGCGGCTGTAACTATTGGTTCGCCTACGCATAACGACATATTGTTCAGCAATATGGACAAAATAACAAGAAATATTTCGATTAAGAATAATTTTATCCGAAAAACAGCACAGATACTTCATGGTTCATGTGCGATAACAGCTTTTTATACTGATTCCTGCGATATTTCAAATAATGATATTGCAGATAGTTCCTATTCAGGAATTTCTCTCGGATGGGGCTGGGGAAACGATGTATCAGAAAGCAGAAACAACAAAATTAAGAATAATAAAATTGTAAATATTATGAGTGATATGTGGGACGGAAGCCATATTTACACATTGGGAAATATGCCCGGCACTGAAATTTCGGGTAACTATCTTGGAAGAACTGACGAAAAATGTGGCGGTGGCGGTTTCTATCCCGATGAGGGAAGCCGAAATCTCACATTTAAAAATAACATGGTTGAAAATGCTGCGTCATGGAAATTTATTTTAGAAGATTACTTCATTCAGCACGCGGCAACTGCAGATGATGGTACGCCGATATATGAAGCTTTTGATAAAAGTATGACCTACAGCGGAAATTATGTTAATTTCCTTAATAAATACCGTAGAAAATTTGTGGATGGTGTTTATGAAGAAAAGACAGTTGGAGGAGTAACTAAGCAGGTTATGACAACAGCTCCGTCTTATTCGGGTTATGAATTAGTACCTGATGAGATACTTGCAGGATTTATTGAAGCAAGCGATTTTTCTCAAATCCCTGAAGCAAAAGTGATTAAAGAAAATGCAGGACTTACGGATGAATATCAGCATCTTGAAGCTGATTTTAGTAAGGCTTACAATACAGATAACGGAATAAAAAAGAGTAAGTATTTTGATTCTGTGAATTTCTTTGAAGTACCTGCCGGAAGTTGTAAGCTTGAAGGCGGAAACAATGTCGATTTTTACAGTGATGTTGAATATAACAATTCTGACGGCTGTAATTATTATGTTGATTTGGGCGGCCGTTATCAGACAGTGGGATTATCCGAAAGAGGTGGATATACAGGTACCTGGGTTACTTATGATGTTACTCCCCAAAAAACAGGATATTACGACATATATTTTTCATCCGCTTCAACAGTTGAATGTATAGTAGGATTGTATGTTGACGGTGTATTACAGGGCAAATTCACATCAATTCCGGCTTCAGGCGGCTTAAAAAGACCTTCAACAGGTATAGTTTGTCCTGATTTATATCTTGAAGCAGGGAAAACATATTGTTTTAAGGTTGAATGTCAGCTTGGCGTTATGCAGTTATATTCACTTATTTTTGATTACAGTGAAAGCAACTTATATGAAAACAGCGACACCTATACCGAAACGCTGATAGCAAGTGAAAACTTTGCAGATTACAGAAACGCAAGCAATACATTTCCATTTAATAAAACACTCAAAAGCATTGTTCCAAATAGCGGCACCGGATTTTCAACTCCGTGGTTTGACAATTTTTCAGACCAGACTATTGTAAGCTCAACAGAGCCTAAGTTCTATTATTTAAGATACAATGGTGTGTATGTAGGCAATGTTAAGTCGTACCGTCAGAATATATACCGAAAGCTGACAACTCCTGTTAGTTTTAAGGAAGATAAAATTTTAAGGATAGAATATATATCTGCATTCGGAGATAACACGGATGTCTATAGCGGTTTAGAGCTTTTAGCTTCAAATCAGAGTAAGCTGTTGGGAATCGGTTCATATAAGGATACAACAAGTGGTGCCGGGTATGATTTAACAATATGGAACATTAACGGCAGAAGTGAGTGTCAAAGAATGAGCCAAAAGAAATCCTTTGCAATCAATACTTTTTATAAGTACATAATTGAGCTTGAAATAAACAGCGATAATGTGGATACTTTAAGAATTAAAGTATTTAAGATAAACGAAACTGAGCCTGATTCCTGGGATACAGTGTTTAAAAAGGAACTTGGAAAAGGTAGTGTTGAATACATAGGAATCAATTTTGCAAATTTGACTTATTTTAACAGCTTTACTATAAATGAGTTAACGGGAAATTAAGGAGGAAATTATGAGAATCAAAAAACTTATTTGCTTTTGTCTGACTGTTTTGATTGCTTTTCAGATAATGACAGTATCGGCAGAGCCGTATATCAATGTGAATATTCCCGGAAGTATTGAAGCTGAGAACTATGATATAGACGGCAAGGGGATAAGCTACGGAGATGTTGATCTGACAAATTTGGGCGGATTATATAGACAGGATGATGTTGATATTTATTCAGCGAACAGCGGTAAGCTTCATTATGTTCTTATGGAGCAAAACGAATGGCTGAAATATACATTTTATACAGATAGAGCAGGAAGTTTCGATATTTATCTGAATGCGATTATTGATAATCTTAAATCAAAAGCAAATCTTTATATTGACGATATGCTTGTTTTGGAGAAAAAGGAATTGTCTGCAACAACAAAGGACACATTCACAGATATTTATATTGGAGCTGTATATTTAAAGGAAGGGGAGCATACTCTCACTCTTGAAAATAAAAGCTATGACATTAAGCTTAATAGTATAAATTTTCTGCACACGAGAAATAAGGGGGTAAAGACCTGGGATATGCAGGTTGTAAAGCTGTCTGTTCCTCCCATGATTAAAAAAGGCAGTAATTTAGGCTTTCCTCAAATTAACTTCCGTGGCGGTAATGAAACAGAGGAAGTTTACCAGACAGTGATTTATGTCTCAGAAAACGGAAATGACGGAAATGACGGCAGCGAAAACAAACCGTTTAAAACAATAAAGAGAGCCAAAGAGGAAGTCAGAAAATATAGTCAGAATATGACAGGAAATGTAAAAGTAAGCATTGGTGCAGGAAGATACTACACCTATGAGCCTATCGTGTTTGATATGGCGGATTCTGCAACAAACGGTTTTAGTATTATTTATGAAGGTTCGGAAAACGATGATACTTTTATTGACGGCGGAATACCCGTAACAAATTTCAAAAAGGTTCCTGGCAAGCCCTTGTGGGAAGCTGATTTTGACAAAGACGGGTTTATGTATGAGTTTTATGTGAATGACCACAGAGCAAGAGTTGCACAGTCTGAGTATAATTATATGCCCCGTTCAGGTGCAAGAGATCCCGAAACAAATGCAATAAGAGGCCTTAAATTCAATAATACGACAATGCCGCTCAAATTTGAAAATCCTGACGGGATGATTCTTTGGGCTTGCAATGAGTGGAAACCAAGCTTTTATCAGGTTGATCAGATGATTTGTGATGAAGAGACAACCTCGTTTTTATTGAAGGGTGAGCATTTCAGCCTGCAATCTTCTTTAATGACGGGTTGCGATGAGATTTTATTTAAAAATCATATTTCTCTTCTTGATAAGCCGGGAGAGTTTTACTACGATAAAGAAGCAAAGAAAATATACTACTATCCTTTAGAAAATGAGGATATGAGTAAAGCAGTAGGCTATGTTCCCGCTACAAAACAGCTTGTTGATATAGCAGGCGAGGGAATGGAGAAAAAAATAAAGGGCTTAACATTTAGAAACTTAAACTTCAGACATACTGTCTGGGAAGATGATTATATAACAGGTCATTACGCAGGTCAGGGCGACCAGTATTTTACCGGAAAAGAAAAAAACTGGTATGACCACTGGGGAAATATCAACGCATCTTCGGTAACTGCCAATTATGCAGAAAATGTTAATATTACAGATTGTAGCTTTGAAAACCTGAGTGCGATTGCAGTTCATTTTAACCATGGTGTTGAAAACTGTGATATAATCGGGAATACATTTTATGATGTAGGTGCTGCGGCTGTCGTTTTAGGTAACGGATTTCATTGCGATGTTGCCAAGCAGGCAAAGCTTATTCCGAAATATGTAAATATTGATAACAATTTAGTGCGTGAATGCGGACAGATTTACAGCGGTTCCTGTGGAATACAGGTATTCTATGCAAATAATACTTCTGTTTCCAATAACGATCTTGCATATTTGCCATATTCGGGTATTTCATTCGGATGGGGCTGGGGTAACGCAACAGCTGAATGCAGAGATAACAGAATTTGCAATAATAAAGTCAATAATGTTATGCACACAGCCTGGGACGGTTCTTCAATTTACACCTTATCAAAATCCGAGGGTACGATTATCAGCGGAAACTATATGTTAAGAACAGAAACAGAATTTGGTGGCGGCGGTTATTATAACGATGAAGGAAGTGCGGAGTATACCGTTGTAAACAATGTTTTTGATAATGCAAGAACATGGAATGTACAGTGGGGAAATCTCCCGAATGCTCCTGCTACAATTTCAGCAAAGGCTACTAATAAATATAAAAACAACTATGTAACAAGACTGAAAAAAGAGGGTCACAGAGGCGACAACCCAACGCAAGAACAGCTTGCAGGCTTTATTGAAGTAGGTGAGGGCAATGAGTGGCCTGAAGAAGCAAAGATAATCATGAGAAATGCGGGCTTGAGAGGTCAGTATAAAGAGCTTCTTGCAAAATTTGAAAGCCGTGATATTCCCGAAAATATGTTCTGTTATCGCCAGAGAGTGTATTATGACCCGAAGGAATACATAGTGATAGAACCGGGTCGTGATTTCATAAAAGGTGAAGAAGGCGTTACATACCACGATTCCGATCCTTTCAACGATTCAGACGGCTTTGAAAACGGACCTGATTTTGGTGGTAAAAACTGGAATATCGGCTATAACGGAGCTGAAGACCTTGAATGGATGACCTTTAAGCTGAAAACCGATAAAGCAGGCTACTACGATGTTCTCTTAGGTGGTGCAACAATGAATGAAGGCTCGTGCCGACTTTCCTTGGATGGCGAAGTCGTTCTGGAAGAAGGCTTGATTAAACCGTCAGGAAACTGGAACAAAATCGCTATAAATAATCTTGGCGAAATCTATCTTGATGCAAACAAAGAATACATCTTAAAATTTGAATTCCGTTCAGGTGCAACCAACTTCTCACATTTAGGCTTTGCGTTAAAGAGCGATGAAGTATTTCTGGTTGATGCACAGTATGACAGTCTGACAGAGTAGGAGAGGAGATTTTATGAAAAAATATTTAGCTTTATTATTAAGCCTCACAATTGTTTTGGCATCGTGTTATATATGTGCTTCGGCTAATGTATCAGAGTATACTAAAGAGGTTGTAATTGCAACAGATAAATTTTCAAATTATTTAAGCGGATATACAACAAACCAAAGCGGTATGAATAGAGATACAATGGCAAATTGGAACTCTGGAATAGGTTTTGATGGATCATGGGTATCGGTATCAGGCTCACATACGTTTTCGTATTGGAATGACTGGCAAGGATATCTTATTGATACTCAGTTAAACGGCGTAAGAAGAAACCTTGCAAATGAAATTGATTTTTCAAAGGACGG
>JAZQKB010000027.1:0-50137 GCA_045541975.1 Clostridia bacterium
GTCATTGGGAAAATATCTGTATTAAAAGAATTAAAGACTGATAAGGAAAACACCAAAGTAAAAGGAGAAGTTAAAAGTTTCATAAACAGTAATATATAAATAATTAGTAAAAAAAGAGCATAGTATAACAAGGTTAAAACCCTTGATATTACTATGCTTTTTGTTATTTTTACTGGGTACAAGTTGGGAAGAAAGTGTTATTTTAATTGGGAAAAACCTTTTAAAAAAAGGCAATTTCCCAAGCATTTCCCAACTTTACCCAGTAAGACACATAAATACACATTGAGAAACATTGAGAAAGATTAAGAAAATGGTCTCGTGATGTAAAACTTGGGAAACTGCATAAATAAAGGGTTTGGAGAACTTCCAAACCCTTATTTTATGCTTATTTGAAGAAACGTTGGAGCATACCCTCAAATGCCTTCCCGTGACGAGCTTCATCTCTTGCCATTTCATGAACAGTATCGTGGATTGCATCCAGACCGTTTTTCTTAGCACAACTTGCCAAATCAAATTTACCTTTGGTTGCGCCGTATTCACAGTCAACTCTCCATTTTAAGTTGTCTTTGGTGGTAGCCTTCATATTGGGTTCTAAGTCTTCACCTAAGAGCTCTGCAAATTTAGCAGCGTGTTCAGCTTCTTCGTAAGCTGCTTTTTCCCAATACAGACCAACTTCGGGATAGCCTTCTCTGTGTGCAATTCTTGCCATGCACAGATACATACCAACTTCAGCACATTCGCCGTTGAAGTTTGCCATTAACTGTTCAAAAATGAATTTTTTGTCTTCTTCGGAAATGTCGGGATTGTTTTTCACGGTTTTTGCATAAACGCCGTATTCATGCTCAGCAGCTAATGCAGCGCCTTCTTCCATGATGTTGAATTTTTCAGCGGGAACTTTACAAACGGGGCAGTTAGCGGGAGCAGTTTCTCCTTCATGAACATAACCGCAAACAGAACATACAAATTTTTTCATATTCTTTTCCTCCTGTACGCCTTGTGGCGCTTTTTCTTTATTGAGAATTTTTTTACACAATTTTAGTAGGGGAGTGCTATGCTTCCTGTTCGCACTCATGGCACACACCATAAAAATAAACAGTGAAGGTTTCAATAGTGCCGAAATGTTCCACTTGTTCAGTGGCGATTTCTTCTTTGCCACAATCGAAGATTCTGCCACATTTTTTACAGATGAAATGATTGTGGGGGGAGCGGTTTCCATCATAATGATCGGATTCCATTTGCAATCCCATTTTTTCAATTACATGATCTTGGGATAACTGAGCAAGATTCCGATATACGGTGCTACGACTTAATTCAGGTTGCTGCTTCTTTAATTCCTGATATACACTCTCTGCATCAGGATGATGAGTGGAATGTTTCAGGTAATCCAAGATGGCAGCTTTTTGCTTTGTCATTCGTCTGGGAGCAGTTGCCATTTGATCACCTCAATTTTTCTTATTCGGAATTGTTACTAATAAGATAACATACTTTTTTTCATTTGTCAATACTTTTTATGAAAAAAATTAAAAAATTGGATTACTTAAAATTCAAGCAGCAAACAATAATGCCTGAAAAATTTTGATGGAAAATTTTTGTAAAAATTGCATTTTAACTTGA
This sequence comes from Clostridia bacterium, assembly GCA_045541975.1. Lineage (GTDB taxonomy): Bacteria > Bacillota > Clostridia > UMGS1840 > UMGS1840 > SIG452. The sequence goes on from JAZQKB010000027.1 coordinate 1,615, forward strand.
CCTGAACCATTATAATATTGTATAATGAAAAAAGATATGTAAGAACCATAGTTTCGAGAAAGGATGACCCATCTTGAATAAAAAGAATAAAAATTTTGTTATTGGTGCTTTTATTATTGCTGTGTCCCATATTTTGGTAAAGGTAATTGGAGCACTTTATAAACTTCCTTTGGATAGCTATATTTTAAAAACTGAAGGGATGGGTATTTACAACTCTTCTTATACCATTTATAACTGGTTGTTTGTGGTGTCCACTGCAGGCTTACCTGTTGCCATTTCTAAAATGGTGGCAGAGGCTTCAGCCCAAGGGAATTACAATGAAGCCAGAAAGATTTTCCGTATTTCAAAAGGACTTCTTTTTTGTGTAGGGATTGTGGCAGCAGGCGCAATGTTTTTTGGAGCGCATTTGTTTTCGGGAATGATTAGTGCTCCCAGTTCTTATCTTACCATGCAATGTATGGCGCCCAGCTTGTTCTTTGTATCCTTAGCAAGTAGTTATCGCGGTTTTTATCAGGGGCAGCAAAATATGCTTCCTACCGCAATTTCTGAAGTTATTGAAGCTTTTTCCAAGCTTGCATTAGGGTTAACCTTAGCATACACAGCTATGCAGATGTATTCCGAATATTACATTGGTTCAGCAGGGGCAATTACCGGCGTTACTATCGGTACAGCATTAAGCTGCGGATATCTGATCCTTTATAATGCATTCAATATCCGGAAGTTTCCCAAAGAAAACGCCTCGAAAGAACTTCCTTCTTCTAAGAGAGTACTTGGTAAACTGATTCGGATTGCAATTCCGGTTACGATTGGTGTATCCGTGTTTACCTTAACTTCCATCATTGATACCGCCATGGTTATGAATCAGTTGAGTGGCTTGGGATATATTGAAGAACAGCGGTTGTCCATGTTCGGTTACTTAAACCGTGCGATTGCGCTCTTTAATTTACCGCCCACCATTATTGCAGCCATTGCAGTTTCCATTGTGCCTACCATTGCAGCGGCTCTGGCCTTAAAAAATCATCAGACAGCCATCCGCAATGCAAAATCTGCTCTTCGTATCACCATTTTATTTGCAGTACCCTGTGCAGCGGGAATGTCGGCATTGGCAGAACCGATTCTGAAACTTCTCTATCACGGTGACGGCAACTACTACTTCTTGTTAAACATTATGGGAATAGCTGTTGTTTTTGTTACGATGGTGCAGGTTTGTAATGCCATTTTGCAGGCGTGGGGCAGTGTATGGCTCCCAGTTAAAAATATGTGTATCGGTGGGGTAGTGAAGGTGGTTGTAAATCTTCTTCTGGTATCCCGTCCGGAAATTAATATTAATGGCGCTCCCATCGGAACGCTGCTTTGCTATATGACGGTAATGTCTTTGAATATTGTCGATTTAAAACGGATTACCGGCATGAAATTTGAATTTTCTAGCTTTATCTTAAAACCTGTAGTAACAGCGATTGCCACAGCTTTGGGTGCGCTTTTGTGTTACGGGTTCTTATCACAACATATCGGCAGTAATTTGATTTTAGTAGCAGTATCCATTGTTGTGGGCGCAATTTTCTATCTAATCAGCTTATTTGCGGTAAAAGGGTTGCAGGAGGATGATATCCTGCTTCTGCCCAAAGGGGAAAAAATCGGTAAGATTTTAAAGAAATTTCACTTGATTTAATCCATGATGCTGTTCATGAAATGGCAAGAGACGAAGCTCGCCACGGAAAGGAAGTTAGTTTTATGAAACAATATCCGAAAATTTTGTTTGTGATATTGAGTGTTATCCTGTTGCTTTCTGTGGTAGGCTGCCGGAACAACACAATCAAGCAGGGGACTGACCAACGGGTGTCGGTTGCCATTGAATCGTTAGAAAATAAGTGGAAAGAATGCTACGCAGAGCTGGAGGAGATTCAGGAAACTCACATAGAAGATTGGCATGTTCAGATTCTTCATACCAGAATTGTCAACATCACAGAAGAATTGGATACTACTGATTGGAAAGAACACCAGGACATTTTTGAAGGCATTGACTACATTGTAGAGTTTGAACTTTTGACCAATTATCTTGGCACATCTCCCTATTATATGAATACAAAGATCTTTGATTCTGTGATTGTTTACCGTGACGGAACGATAAAAGTTACCAATAACCGTTTCAAACACTACTCTGCAATTACCTTTTCCAACGATTTTTCGGCAATCATAGAATCCGTAGAGGATTTTGGAAGCGAGTATAATCAAATTTTGGACTTGAAATAAAAAAAGAGTGTTGCATCTGCAACACTCTTTTTTTATGATAGCGATTTACAGTTTGTCAATATCTGCTTCCGTGATTAAATGGAAGCCGGCTTTGGTTAAAGCGACTTCTGCTTTTTCGTTGTCGGCCACTCTTAATACCACATAGGCGTGTTTTTCAGTTCTTGCCATAAATGCATACAGATATTCCACATTGATATCTGCTTGGTCCAACACTTCCAGTGCGGAGGTAAGCTTGCCGGGTTCATCTCCGATTTTCACACCCACAACATCCACGGTTTTATAGAGGTGTTCCTGCTCTTGTAACACAGTTTCCGCAGTTTTCACATCGTTCACAATCAGACGGAGAATCCCGAATGCTTCGGTTTCTGCAATGGAAAGTGCACGGAGATTGACTCCATTTTTTGCTAAAATATTGGTGATAGATGCTAAGCTACCTTTCTGATTCGCTAAAAATACAGTTAACTGCTTGATTGCCATATGAAAAACTCCTCTCTCATTAAACTAATTTACGTTTGTCTACCACACGAACGGCCTTGCCTTCACTTCGTACGATAGTTTTCGGGGCTACCAGATGCACAGCAGGATTGATTCCAAGCATGGTCTTCATTGCGTTGGCAAGTGCTTTTTCCATTTTCAGAACTTCAGCAACTTTATCGGTAAATTGTTCGGGAGACATTTCCACGTGAACATCGAAGGTGTCTGTATTGTTCTTTCTGTCTACCACGATTTGATAGTTAGGCTGATATCCTTCGTTCAACAGAACGGTTTCAATCTGAGAGGGGAACACATTCACGCCACGGATAATCAGCATATCGTCAGTTCTGCCCATGGGTTTAGCCATCTTGATAAGGGTTCTGCCACAGGAACATTTTTTACGGGACAGTACACAAATATCACGGGTTCTGTAACGGAGCAGGGGAAATGCTTCTTTGTCTAAAGAGGTGAATACCAGTTCACCTTTTTCACCTTCCGGAAGCACTTCACCGGTATCAGGATCGATAATTTCAGCATAGAAATGGTCTTCGTTGATGTGCATACCGGTCTGTTCGCTACATTCAAATGCCACACCGGGGCCGGAGGTTTCAGTGAGACCGTAAATATCATAAGCTTTAATGCCCAGGGTTTCTTCAATGTTGTGACGCATTTCTTCAGTCCAGGGTTCTGCACCGAAAATACCTGCTTTGAGCGAAATATCTTCCGGCTTGTAGCCCTGTTCTTTTAAGGTTTCACCAATGTATGCTGCATAAGAGGGAGTACAGCACAAAATAGTTGCGCTAAGGTCATTCATAAACTGAATCTGACGTTCAGTGTTTCCGGAGGACATGGGCAGGGTTAAGCATCCAACTCTGTGGGAACCGCCATTTAAACCGGGGCCACCGGTAAACAATCCGTAACCGTATGCAACCTGACAAACATCTTTGTTCGTGCCGCCTGCTGCCATAATTGCACGGGCGCAACAGTCTTCCCAGAGATCAACGTCTTTCTGCGTGTAGAACGCAACCACACGGCGACCGGTAGTACCGGAGGTGGATTGAATGCGAACACATTCATCCAGCGGTTTTGCTAACAGTCCGTAGGGATAAGCATCTCTTAAATCTGCTTTGGTTAAGAAGGGGAGCTTATGTAAGTCTTCAATTCCTTTGATATCTTCAGGTTTTACACCTTTTTCATCCATCAGATTACGGTAGTAGGCAACGTTTTCGTAAACGTGTTTAACCTGCTTTACCAGTTTTTCTGATTGCAGTTTTTTCATGTCCTCGGGATTCATGGTTTCAATTTCTTTTTGGTAGTAGTTCTGAGCCATTGGTCATCATCCTTTCTTTTTTTGTGATTTTGGATTCCGGCTCGCATTTTCCATAAAAAAACGCCCTCCGCAATCCGTTATCGGATACAGAGGACGAAAATATCATTTCCGTGGTACCACCTCAGTTCGTCGCTATCTCACGGTAGCGACCTTATCAGGTACTATCATACCTTAGTTCTATAACGGGAACACCCGTTGCATCCTACTTAAAAGATTTCTTTTGTTCAGTGCACTGCTAACAGAAGGAATTCGAGAAGGAAGACACCATTGCCTTGCACCAACCGGCAACTCTCTTTGCGGCTCTTTCCAACCTACTGGTTTCTGATCATCGCATTTCTTATTTAGTTGATACATTAATTTTAACACCATCATTTTGAAATGTCAATACTTTTCACAAAAAACACCGCAAAAAACTGAAAAAAGAGTGTTGCGGCGGCAACACTCTTTTTTACTTGTTTAATAGTGATAAATCCAAGAAGATTGCACCAAAAATGTATATGGCGCAGTGGCCACGGCAAAAGTAAGCGCACACCATAACCGTACTTTTTTATCACAGCTTTTAAAGGTGATAAAATAATTGGAAAGAAAAATATAAACTGCCGAAATCAAAAGTGCGGGAACGGTGATAAACCATTCGTCTCCCATTCGGACTCCCGGCATTTCTTTGATCACACAAAAGAACAATAACACACTTCCAAACAAATCGGAGAGCAGCCCGAAACCGTAAACTTTCCATATGCCTTTCCAAAAAAACTTCTTTTTTTCTGCAAATTTAAAAATTTTCAGCAGAAGTAGTAATACCAAGCTGTCAATCACAAAGTTTCCGGCAAGAGTTAACCCCCATCCGAGAGGAGACAGCTTCAGAAGCATCCAAAACGGAAAAAATACATTATATAAGGTGATGTCTTTTTTCATCTTAGTATGCTTTACCCCAGTAGAGCATTTTCTTAGCAGGTTTTCCGCAGCATACACATTTGTCGGAAATTTCTTCCTGCTCAAAGGGGATACAACGGCTGGTAACGGTGGTTTCTTCTTTGATTTTTAATTCACATTCTTCGTCGCCGCACCACATTGCTTTGATAAAGCCGGGTTTGTTCTGTGCAATGTCTTTTAATTCGTCAAAGTCTCTTGCAACAGAAGTGGTTTCTTCTCTGTGTTTTAATGCTTTCTGGAAAAGAGCATCCTGAATGGTAGCAAGCATTTCTTTTACTTCTGCGGCAATGTTATCCAAAGATACCACTTTCTTTTCTCTGGTGTCACGGCGAACTAAAACTGCCTGATTGTTTTCAATATCCTTAGGACCTAATTCAATTCTTAAGGGTACACCTTTCATTTCGTATTCCGCAAATTTCCATCCGGGTGACTTGTCGCTATCATCAATTTTCACGGTGAAGTCGGAGAGCATTTCTTTTACTTCACGGCATTTATCCAAAACACCTTCCTTATGCTGAGCAATGGGGATTAATGCAACCTGAATGGGTGCAATGTTGGGAGGCAGAACCAGACCGGAATCGTCACCGTGTACCATAATGATTGCACCGATTAAACGGGTGGAAACACCCCAGGAGGTCTGATGAACATTCGTTAACTTGTTGTCTTTGCCGGTAAATTCAATGCCGAATGCTTTTGCAAAACCGTCACCAAAGTTATGGGAGGTACCGCTCTGCAGAGCTTTACCGTCATGCATTAAGCTTTCGATGGTGTAGGTTGCAACTGCACCTGCAAACTTTTCTTTATCGGTTTTCTGACCTTTTACCACGGGGATTGCTAAGTATTTTTCACAGAAATCAGCATACACATTCAGCATACGGATGGTTTCTTCCTGAGCTTCTTCTGCGGTAGCATGAGCGGTGTGACCTTCCTGCCATAAAAATTCGCAGGAACGAAGGAATGGACGGGTGGTTTTTTCCCATCTTACCACGGAGCACCACTGATTATATAATTTGGGTAAATCTCTGTAGGATTCAATAATATTGGCATAGTGATCGCAGAATAAGGTTTCGCTGGTAGGACGCACACAAAGGCGTTCTGTGAGTTTTTCGTTACCGCCGTGAGTTACCCAGGCAACTTCGGGAGCAAAGCCTTCTACATGGTCTTTTTCCTTATTTAAAAGGCTTTCCGGAATGAACATGGGCATATACACATTTTCATGTCCGGTTTCTTTGAATTTCTGATTCAATACCTTCTGAATGTTTTCCCAAATGGCATAGCCGTAGGGACGGATAATCATGCAGCCTCTTACAGAGGAGTAATCAATTAAGTCAGCTTTTTTAACGATGTCGGTATACCATTTTGCAAAATCCACATCCATGGATGTGATTTCGGTTACTAATTTTTTGTCTTGCATGGTTTTCTATTCCTTTCTTATTTTGCTGTTTGTTCCAAATAATCACGGTTTAACACGGTGTTGATATTAGCTAAGGTTTGTTCGCCCTCTTTGATAAATTCTTTTCGAGCAAATTCCTGATGCAACTCGTCTTTTACTTCGGTGTAGGGAACACCGTTTTCATAGTCTGCCACTTTTAAGATAATGTGGTATCCATACGGGCTTTCCACGATTTCAGAAATTTCACCTGCTTCTAAAGCAAGGGCACCTTCATAAAATTCGGTTACCATGTCACCTTCTTTGAAGAGGTATCCGTCAGGATAGGTTTTGGAGCCGGGATCCTGGGAGTATTCTGCCATCAGTTTATCAAAATCTTCGGGATTCTTTTTGAGTTTTGCTAAAATTTCTTCTGCTTGAGCTTTTGCGTCTTTGTCGTCTTTGGACAGAATCAGAATGTGTTTTGCTTTCATCCATTTGCCGGTGGCATACTGAGAATTTTTAAGCTCTGCCTGAAGGTCTTCTTCGGTAGAAACATAATGATCGTAGACTTCCTGTTCGGTAATGTTGGATTGATAGAAAATTGCTTTTAAGAGACTTTCTTTCATCACTTCAGGATTTTTGATAGCGAGTTGTTCTAACAGGGAATCAACCTTGTTGTCTTCTAAAAATGCTTGAAAGTTATCATCATCGGTCATTTTTTCGGCAATGAGGGTGATATATCTGAGGTAAGAAAATTCCTGTTCTGCAGCATTATGAGTCAATTCGTTATTATTCATTAAAAAAGCTAACAGCACTAAAGCATCTTCATACTGCTCTTTTGTGAATATTTCGCCATCGTAATAAAATACTTCGTTTTCACCGAAGGAAATAAATTCCGGAGAATAGATTTTCACCACACCGATAGAATGATCTTCGTAAATATGACATTTTAACGCCTGATAGAAGAACTGCAACGGAACATAAGTGGTTCCTTTATATAAAAAGTGAGGAGTTTCCATCGCAGCACCGTTCACACGGATGGTTAAATCGTCTTTATGTACCATAAAGCTTGCAGCTTTGGGGGACGGGGGAGATTGAAATTCCATTTTATTTAATTTTGGTTCCTGTGTTTTGGTGGCAGAAAGATCAATACTTCTGTCTTCATTCCAGGTAATTTCGTAGCCGAAGCCTTCACTTACTGCGCGAAGCGGTACATATAAGTTGCCATTTACCGCATAGTTATGAGCATCCATATAGGTTCCATTTACACTGATATGGGCATTATCCTGATATACCGTAATTTTTTCTTCTGCTGCAAATGCAGGCATAGCGAGTAACAAAGAAAGCAACAGCATCCAGCTAATAATTTGTCTTAGTTTTTTCATCAGTTTATAGTACCTCCCGAAAAATAGTTTTTAACTTGTGTATTATAGCAGATTTTTTTATGTTTGTCTATAGCATTTTCAAAAGATTTTACAGATTTTTTGCATTAAAAAAGCCAAATCCGAAGATTTGGCTTTTCTCTTGATAGCAATTTACGCTTTTCCGCTGGAACCGAAGAGGATCATTTTTTCTCTTACAATTTCCTGAACAGATTTTTTTGCAACCTGCAGAGCAATTTCAAAGTTGGTGTTTTCGTTGAATGCGAAGGTGTACGCTCTGTGTGCTGCCATACACATTTCAGTACAGATATTAACTTTTCTGATACCGTTTTTGATGGTGTTTCTGAAGTCATCATCGCTTAAACCGGAGCCACCGTGTAATACCAACGGTTTTTCTGCAATATCATAAATTTCTTTTAATCTGCCGATATCCAGCTTTGGTTTTACTTTATACTGACCGTGAGCAGTACCGATTGCAACAGCCAATGCATCAATGTCTGCACGGCGGATGAAATCGTTTACCTGATTTACTTCGGTATACATTGCTTCGTGACCGTCATCAGCGCCGCCTTCCGCACCGCCAACATGACCTAATTCTGCTTCCACGCTAACACCTAAAGCATGAGCGATTTTGGAAATTTCTTTGGTGTTTGCAATGTTTTCTTCATAGGGCAGAGCACTACCGTCATACATAACGGAGGTGAAGCCGCCTTTCATTGCGGTTAAGATTTTTTTGTAGTTGGTGCCGTGGTCAAAATGCAAGCAAACAGGAACGGTTGCTTCTTTTGCAATTTTATTCATGATGTGGCAAGCATAATCAAAGGGGATAACGGGCAGATGCACTTCTGCAACCCCTAAGATAATGGGGGAGCGTTCTTCTTCTGCAGCATCAATAATCCCTCTTGCCATTTCTAAGTTCAGCATGTTGAATAAACCAACGCCATACTTCTTTTGTTCGGCATCTTTTAAAATTTCTTCTAAAGTTACCAGCATTTTTAAAATCTCCTATCTATAATAATGTAAATAATAAACCATAAGATGCCTGACTTAAGTTGCCAAAAATCGCCTATTTTTTATTCAGCGGTTTTATTATAGCACATTCGTTTTTAAAATGCAATAGGAAAACCAAAAAAAATCAAAAAATTCAAAAATAACCAAAATAAAACAAAAACAATCAAAAATAAGCAAAAATGAGAATAGCATCTGAATGTTTTCCCGGAAGAGATAAAATGGCTCCCTTTACACAAGGGAGGCTTTCTTACAAATAATCAAAAAAAATACTTGTTTTTTTTGGTAATTTGTGTTATAATACATATGCTACATTTTTACTCAGTTTTTATAAACAGAGAAATATTATTTTGCCCAGAGGGTACGCTATGTAAAAAGCGTACGCTCTTGTTTCATCATACTCTGGGCGAATTTGTCTGTGTTATGAAGTAAAAGTGTAGCAACTTACAGAAACGGAGTCAGTACGTTTTTTGGTGCGTGGCTCTGCTTTCGGGTAGGCTACGCACTTTTTTATTTGGGGTATGACAAAATGAAACGAGTAACCTTTTGCGGACATCGGGAGTTATCTTTGAAAGAAAAATCTTTTTTAGAGATGCGATTGTATTATGAATTGCAGATGTTGATTAAAAACGGCGCTCAGGAGTTTTGGTTAGGCGGCTACGGAGCATTTGATTTGCTGGCTGCAAAAGTGGTTAAGCAATTAAAAAAGAAATATCCACATATCCGGTCCGTTTTGGTGCTTGCATATTTGCATCAGCGGTATGAGGAAGAATTATATGATGAAACCGAATATCCACCTTTGGAAAAAGTTCCAAAATCTCTTGCAATCATAAAAAGGAATGAATATATGGTAAAACAATCGGATGCCATCGTTTCCTATGTCATATACAGCTTTGGTGGTGCAGCACAAACAGTACAATTTGCTCTGAGAAATCAGAAAACAGTCATTTGTATGGCGAACGGTAATAAAAAAGGAACCGATTAAAAATCGGTTCCTTTTTTATTGATTATTGATTCAGCAGATTTTCGTAAGTTTCTTTATAAATCTTAGCGGAGTTTTCCCAGCTAAAGTCGGTATTCATTGCGTTTTTACGGAGTGCTCTCCAATGGGTTTTATCGTGATATAAAGAGAGTGCTCTCATAATGGCATCATACATATCCCAGGCATTGTAGGATTGGAAGGTGATTCCGTTTCCTTGTTTGGTTTCGGGATTGTAGGGTGCTACGCTGTCTTTTAAACCGCCCACAGTATGCACAATCGGAATGGTGCCGTACCGCATGGAAATCATCTGCGCCAGTCCGCAGGGCTCTGCGTGAGAGGGCATTAAGAATAAATCTGCTGCCGAGTAGATTTTGGAAGCCAGTTCTCCGGAGAATTTGATAATACCGCGCACTTTTTCGTGGCAAATCATTTCCCATTCTTTAAAGCACTGTTCATATTCGGGGTAACCTGTTCCCAGAATCACCAACTGGATGTCGTGTTTGGTCAACTCACCCATTACTTCGCGAACTAAATCCAGCCCTTTCTGAGGCGTTAAACGGGTTACCATACCGATTAAAGGTTTCTTGGCATCTACTTCCAAGCCTAACTCTTTTTGCAGAGCGGTTTTATTTAAGGATTTCATGCGGATGGAAGAATAATCGTAATGATAGGGAAGTGCCGGGTCTGTTTTAGGATTAAATACTTCGGTATCAATACCGTTAATAATACCTTTTAATTTATACTGACGGGGAATTAAGATGTTATGCAGTTTGTGAGAGAAGTAGGGATCTAAAATTTCTTTGGCATAGGTTTCGGACACGGTGGTGACTAAGTTTGCCGATTCAATCCCTGCTTTTAACACGTTTAAGCAACCGTCATACATCATAATTTCACGGTGAGATACATCCAAACCGAACACATTGCCCATAATCAGCGGATCGTACTGTCCCTGAAATTCAATGTTGTGAATGGAAAGCACCGTTTTTATAAACATATATTCGGGAATGTTTCTGTAAAAAGCATTCAGATACAGCGGTACCATTGCAGTATGCCAATCGTTGGCGTTAATCACATCAGGATAGAACTCCACATGGGGCAGAGCCTCCAGCACTGCTTTGGAGAAGTATGCAAACCGTTCCGCATCGTCAAATTCACCGTACACGTTGTCCCGTTTGAAGAACTGTTCGTTATCAATCAGATAGTAGATCACTTTGCCGATTTTTGCCTGAAAAATTCCGCAATGGCACATTCTCCAGCCTAACGGGATTCCGATTTCGGTAACAAATTCCAGTTTGTCTTTCAGTTCCTGCTTAATCTGGGAATACAGAGGTAAAATAACTCTGGCATCCACGCCAAGCTCACAAAGAGCCTTGGGCAGACCGCCCATAACATCTCCTAAGCCGCCAACCTTAATAAACGGAGTGGCTTCTGCTGCTGCAAATAAAATTTTCATAAGTGTTTGCTACCTTTCGGGAAATTAGATTTTGGTGTTTTTGGAAATGATGAAGGGGAAGGACTCGGAGCCTGTTAAAACCACGCCTTCATTTAATGACATATTCTTGTCTGCAATCACATTGGTAATCTGACAGTTTTCTGCAATTTCAGCATCCTGCATAATGATGGAGTTTTTCACAACAGCACCTTTTTTGATATGCACACCACGGAAAATTACGCAGTTTTCCACGGTACCGTCAATTTTACAACCGTCTGCAATCAGACTGTTTTTCACCTTGGAATGAGAGCCGTACATGGTGGGAACACTGTCTTTAATTTTGGTTAACACATTGGTGCCGGACTGGAAAATTTCACGGCGGATTTCAGGATTTAATAAATCCATATTTGCCTGATAATAATCGTTGATGTTACGGAGCACCTTGCAGTAGCCTTTTTGTTCCATGGCAAAAATACGGTAGGTGGAATAGTGCTTGGTGATAAAATCACGGTTAAATTCTTCCCAGCCGTATGTGATGCCGGTGTCAATTAAGTTTAAGAGGAAGCTCTTTTTCATCACATATACTTTTAACACAAAGTTATCCTGTTCGCCATTGGCAATGCCATGATATAAAGAGCCTGTTACCTGACCGTTTTCGTTCACGGTAATGCCGGTGCTTCCTTCGTATACATCACGTTTTTTGTATAAGCAAACCACATCGGCATTGGTGTCTTTATGAAACTGCACCATTGCTTTGAAATCAATGTTACATACGATATTGGTATCCGCCAGAATTGCATAGTCGGGGAGATTGTGTCGAATATAGGTTTTGATGCTGTTTAAGGCTTCAAATTTATTTTTGGAGGAGCCGTTTCCCATATTGTTGGCAAAGGGAGTCAGAATTTTTAAGCCGCCGTTTTTACGGTCCAAATCCCAATCTTTACCACTGCCCAGATGGTCCACCAAAGAACTGTAGTTATTACGGGTAATGACACCCACATTGGGAACATGAGCTTTTACCAGAGAGGAGAGCACAAAATCCACCAAACGGTATCTTCCGCCAAAGGGGACAGACGCCAAATTACGGTTTTTGGTCAGCTCGCCGATTCTGTCATAATGAAAGGTATCTGAAAATAATATGCTAAAAGCATTCATAATGTATTATCCTTCTTTCTCTGTGTGTTTCGTTGTTCAATCTACACGATCTGCTTGGGCAGGACAACCTGACCGGATTTAATCACTGCACCCTGACCGATTACTGCGATGCCCCATTCGCCTTCTTTGCAATCTCTGGGATCGGCACCGATGATGGCACCGTCTTCAATGACTGCATCGTCTGCAATGATTGCATACTGGATTTTGGCATTTTTACCGATTGTTACATTAGGCATAATCACTGAGTATTCCAGGTTGGTGCCTTCGCCCACGGTGGTGTTGGCAAAAATAACGCTCTGGGACACATTGCCGTAGATTTCGCAAGCAGAAGAAATAATAGAGTCTGCCACAGTTGCTTTTTCGTCAATATAATGAGGAGTGGTAGCATTGTGACGGCTGTAAATTCTCCATAAGGGGTCGCTTAAGTTTAAGGGAAGTTTGGGATTTAATAAATCCATATTTGCTTCCCACAGAGAATCAATGGTTCCAACATCTTTCCAGTAGCCTTCAAAGGGATATGCAAACAGCTTGCACTTGTCATTTAACATTGCAGGGATAACGTCTTTACCGAAGTCATTGGAGGATGCCGGGTTTTCTTCGTCTTTTATGAGATATTCTTTTAATTTTTTATAGTTGAAAATGTAAATCCCCATAGAAGCATTGGTGGATTTCGGTTTTGCCGGTTTTTCTTCAAATTCATACACCGATAAATCAGGGTTGGTATTTAAAATCCCAAATCTGGTTGCTTCTTCCATGGTTACATTTAACACTGCGATGGTAAGGTCTGCTTCTTTTTCCTTGTGGAACTGAAGCATTCTTGCGTAGTCCATTTTGTAGATGTGGTCACCGGACAAAATGAGTACATATTCCGGGTCAAACTGATCCATGAAATGCAAATTCTGATAGATGGCATTTGCGGTTCCTTTATACCATTCTCCGGTTGCTCCTGCAAGATAAGGAGGAAGGATGTGCACACCGCCATACATTCTGTCTAAATCCCAAGGTTGCCCGTTTCCGATGTAGGTGTTTAATTCCAAGGGCTGATACTGGGTTAATACGCCCACAGTATCTACGCCGGAATTGACACAGTTGGAGATGGGAAAGTCAATAATTTTATATTTCCCTCCGAAAGGAACTGCCGGTTTTGCACGTTCTTTTGTCAGAACATACAAACGGTTGCCGGCACCGCCTGCAAGTAACATTGCGACCATTTCTTTTTTTGCAATCATAAGAATTATCCTTTCTTGTTTGGTCTGTTGCATTTTATATGCCAAATTTAAATTACAATTTTTACGGAAGCCAAACTGCCTCTCTGATAGTTATGCACCACTTGTTTCTTTTATACCTTTTTGGGGCGTTTTGGTGTTGCTTTTTTATAAAAGCAAAGCGCTGAGAATGGGGGAATGGTCAGTTCAATATGCTGTTTCTGACCGTGCATTCCGCCTGATTTTGCAGTAAGTTTTTGGAGCGGTGTTCCACTTCCGCCAAATTCTTCCCGGTCTGTGGAGAATATTTCCAGATAGTTTCCTCGATTCGGTACCCCTAATTTATAATTTTCGTAGCGGTTAGACGAGAAGTTAAAGACGCTTAATAATTTATTGCCTTTTTGGTCGATTCGCCAGAATGCATACACATTATTGTAGCAGTCATCTGCACTTGCCCAGTGGAAACCTTCCCAACTGTCATCTTTTTCCCAAAGGGTAGGTTCACTTTTGTAAAAATGATTTAGCGCTTTCACGAACTCGTGATGTTTTTGATGCTCAGGATACTGGAGCAATTCCCAGGAAAGCTCTTTGCCTTCGTTCCATTCGCCCTGCTGAGCAATGTCGGCACCCATAAAGGTAAGCTTTTTACCTGGGTGGGTGAACATATAGGTGAGATAGGTTCGTAAGTTTGCAAATTTATCATGCAGGTAACCTGGCATTTTATTTAGAAGGGAACATTTTTCGTGAACCACTTCATCGTGAGAGAGGGGAAGCACAAAATTTTCTGAAAATGCATAGGTTAGCGAGAAGGTCATGTTGTTGTGAACCCCTTTTCTGAAGAAGGGGTCTGTGGACATATAGCGAAGCGTGTCATTCATCCAACCCATATTCCATTTGTAATTGAACCCGAGACCGCCATCCTCCACGGGATAGGTAATCATCGGCCAGGTGGTGGATTCTTCAGCAATCATCATAATCCCCGGAAAATCGGAAAATACACGGGTATTTAATTTTTTGAAAAACTCCACGGCTTCTAAATTACCGTTTCCGCCGTATTTATTTTGTTCCCATTCGCCGTCCTGTTTGCCGTAGTCTAAATACAGCATCGAGGCTACCGCATCCACTCTGAGACCGTCAATATGATATTTGTCCAGCCAGAAGCAGGCGTTGGAAATGAGAAAAGAAATCACTTCGTTTTTGCCGTAGTCAAAAATACGGGTACCCCAATCTTTATGCTCTCGTTTGTAGGGGCTTTCGTATTCGTAACAGAAACTACCGTCAAACTCATATAAGCCTTGGGCATCTTTGGGGAAGTGGGCAGGTACCCAGTCTAAAATTACACCCAAATCATTTTTATGACACTGGTCAATAAAGTGCATAAACTCACAAGGCTCGCCGTAGCGGGAGGTGGGTGCATAATAACCGGTCACCTGATAGCCCCAGGATTTATCGTAGGGATATTCACTCATAGGCATCAGCTCAATGTGAGTATATCCCATTTCTTTGACGTAGGGAATCAACTCCTCCGCCATTTTTTTGTAAGAAAAGTTATTACCGTCTGCATAGCGTTTCCAGGAGCCGAAATGTACTTCATAAATATTCATCGGCTTCTGATAGGGCGCCTGTCGGTTTGACAACCATTTTTTATCATGCCAACGGTATTTGGTTAAATCATACACTTTGGAGGCATCACCGGGACGGGTTTCGGTGTGGTATCCGTAGGGATCTGCTTTTAAAACCGTTTCACCCGACTGGGTAACGATTACGAATTTATAAGCATCAAATTCACACACATTGTCAATGATACATTCATACACGCCACCGTCAGTAATTCGTTTGGCAGGGTGTGTTTTATAATCCCAGTTGCAAAAGCTACCTGTCACATAAACTTCTTTTGCTTTTGGCGCCCAGGTACGGAACACGCATCGGTTCTTTTGAAGATGTGCTCCCAAAAAATCGTAGGCACGACTGTTGGTTCCTTGGTGAAAAAGATATTCTGCCATTTGATGTGAGGGTTGATTGTTGGGTTGATGCATAACCGTTGCCTCCTGATTTTTGCTTAGAAAACACGACAAAACCGGCGGTTTTGCTCCGCCGTTGTTTTGTTCTTCGGTTCGTTTTGATAATCCGAGAATACAAAAATGTTGTCGAATGTTATCTCTTTGGTGTATTATAACATAAAACAAATAAAAAATAAAGTGTTTTTTGTAAAATTTATCTAAAAATTGAAAGTCTGTGTTAATTTACAAATTTTGGAAAGTGTAATTGGTGAATATTCATAAAAAAGTTTGGTAATACCCCCAAAATACTTGTTGTTCTGTCAGTTGACAAAAAACGAAAAAAAGGGTATAATGTATTTGGTGTTTTTATACCTGAAATTTTTTAGGAGAACGTGCAGTTGAACATTTACTTTAATTCCCGCGATATTCTCTGTAAACATCCTTTCGGTGCCGTACGGCAAAACCGTGAGGTTTTCTTTTGTGTATACATTTATAATGATATTTATGTGGAAAAAGTTTCCATGGTAACTGATACGGGTATCATCCACGATTTTTCCTATGCAGGATGCCAGGAAAATTTCAGTCGCTATGAATTGAAAACATCCTTCCCGTATGCAGAAGTTTTTTTCTATGAATTTCATATCCGGACCGAACAAGGTGTATTTGTAGGCAGAAACCAAAACGGAACATTGGTGTTGGATGAAACGCTCCCAATGTTTCAGCAAACAGTTTACAAAGAAGATTTCACCACGCCCAGCTGGGCAAAAGGGAAGATTATGTATCAGATTTTTCCGGACCGCTTTAAAAGAAGTGATAAAGTGAAGTTGCCTGCTACCAAAAATGAGCGGATTCTTCATGAAAACTGGAATGATACACCCATCTTTTTGCCACAGCAGAATCCCTACCTTGCCAACGATTATTTTGGCGGAAATTTAAAAGGAATCACGGAGCAGTTGGATTATCTTTGTGAGTTGGGAGTTGGCATTATTTATTTAAATCCCGTGTTTGAAAGTGGTGAAAATCACCGATACAGCACAGCGGACTACAAAAAAATTGACCCCTATTTGGGAACAGAAAAAGATTTCAAAGATTTTACCAAAGCTTGTAAAAAACGGGGAATCCGTGTTATTTTAGACGGTGTGTTCAGCCATACAGGAGCTGACAGTGTGTATTTTAATAAATACGGTCACTACGATTCTTTGGGAGCATACCAAAGTACAGATTCTCCCTATTACCCTTGGTATTCGTTCAGTCAATTTCCCGATACCTACGAAAGCTGGTGGGGATTTCTCAATCTTCCCAATGTTCGTGAGGATAACGAATGTTATCTTGATTTTATCACAAACCCCGAAAACGGTGTACTAAAATATTGGCACGACCGTGGCGTAGACGGATGGCGGTTGGATGTGGCAGACGAACTGCCTGACGTATTTATTGACCGTCTCCGAAAGACTGTGAAAGAAATTAATCCCGACGGTTTGGTCATCGGGGAAGTGTGGGAGGATGCTTCCAACAAGGAAAGTTACGGTGTGAAGCGCCGTTACCTGTTGGGTGATCAGCTGGACAGTGTGATGAACTATCCTTTCCGGACTGCGATTTTAGAGTATGTGAAGCATCACGATGCCAATCACTTTATCAATGCCGTGATGCTCATTTTAGAAAACTATCCTCAGGATGTTTTAGCGGTTCTGATGAACTCTCTTGGTACTCACGATACCCGCCGAATTATCACCGAGCTCGGTTTGCCGGAAGAGGTTCCGCTGGAAGAGCAAGGCGATTACCGTATGAGTGACGAGGCTTATGAGAAAGCGAAAGAGCTTTTGAAACTTGCCACAGTTTTGCAGTTTACCTTGCCTGGTATTCCTTGCATTTATTACGGGGATGAAGCAGGCCTTCAGGGGTTTGCCGATCCTTATTGCAGACGGACTTATCCCTACGGGGAAGAAGATTTGGAGCTTTTAGACTTTTATCAAAACATTACCAAATTTCATAATGATTATGAAGAAGATATGAAAACCGCATTGACTAAAATTTCTCATACAGACGGCATTCTTCATTTTAAACGTGGAAATCTTACCGTCTTTATCAACGGTGGCGACGAAGCTGCCTTCTGGAAAGAAGAAGTTTCAGGTGAAGCGGTATTTTCCCACCAAAGCGTATTATATAATGAATATGGCATCTTGATGCCCCCTAAATCTTACGTGATTATGAACAATCTTAAGGAGGACAAATAGATATGAGCATCAAAAAAGAAGAAACCAAAGTTTCCAAAGTAGTGAAAACTAAAAAAGAAACTACCAAAGAAACTACCAAGGCAGCTGCCGAAAAGAAAGCACCTGCTAAGAAGACTGTTGCAAAAACAACAGCTACAAAAAAAATGACCAAGGAAGAATTAAAGCAGGCGTTAATCAATAAATTAGAAGGTGTGAGAAACGTATCCGTGGAAGATGCAACCGAACGGGATATGTATTTTGCGCTAGGCTCTTTGGTAAGAGAATTAATCGGCAAAGAATGGGTAAAAACCAAAAAGCATTATAAAGAAAACAATGTGAAGCAGGTATACTATTTTTCTCTGGAATTTTTAATGGGGAAAGCGCTTCGCAAAGACTTACGCCGTTTAAACATTTTAAAAGAGATGACTGCCATTTTAAAAGAACTTGGCTTTGATATCACCAGAGTTACTCACATTGAACCCGATGCAGGTTTAGGTAACGGCGGTTTGGGAAGACTTGCCGCTTGTTTCTTGGATTCACTGGCAGCATGTGGATATGCAGGTCATGGGAACGGGATCCGTTACAGACACGGCCTGTTCAAACAAAAAATTGTGGACGGTTACCAGGTAGAAGAATCCGATAACTGGCTGAATACCGAAAACTTATATGAAGCACGCCGTTCCTCTAAATCCGTGGAAGTGAAATTCTATGGGGAAGTAGTTTGCGAAGACAGAAACGGCAAAAACTACTATACACAGATTAACTACGATCCGGTTATGGCAGTTCCTTATGACACTCCCATGATTGGTTACGATAATAACATTGTAAACACCCTGCGTCTTTGGAGTGCAGAACCTAAGGAAGACGAATTTGACTTTTCCAAATTCTCCCGTGGGGAATACTCCAGTGCCGTAGAATACCGTCAATCCGTTCGTGCAATTTCTGATGTATTATATCCCGACGATTCCAATTATTCCAATAAATTACTCCGTTTAAAACAGCAGTATTTCTTTGTATCTGCAGGCTTAACCTCTATTTTAAGAGACTATGTGGCGTTAGGAAACGATATCTGGAAATTAGATCAGTATGTTGCGGTTCACATTAACGATACTCATCCTGCACTCTGTGTGCCTGAACTGATGAGACTGCTGGTAGACGAATATGAAGTGCCGTGGGATGATGCCTGGGGTATCACCACCAGAACCTTGTCCTACACCAACCACACCATTATGCCCGAAGCTTTAGAAAAATGGCCTATCCAAATGTACCGTGAGCTTCTGCCCAGAATCTTTATGATTACCGAGGAAATCAACCGTCGTCTGTGTGAAGAACTCTATCAGATTTATCCCGGCGATACCGGTAAGGTTTCTTATATGGCAATTCTGCAGAATGACGTGGTGAATATGGCAAATATGGCAATCGCAGGCAGCCATAGTGTTAATGGTGTTGCTGCAGTTCACAGCCAGATTTTAAAAGATGAACTGTTCCACGATTACTATATGACCACTCCCGAAAAGTTCAACAATAAAACCAACGGTATTACGCACAGAAGATGGCTGGTGGATTCCAACCCCGAACTGACCGAATTAATCACCAAAAATATCGGTGCAGAGTTTATTAAAAAACCGCTTCAGCTTTCTAAAATTATCGAAAAGGATTTGCACCACGATTCTGCATTCCTGGAGGAACTTGGTAAAATCAAATACCGCAACAAAATTAAACTGGCAAACTTTATTAAAGATAAACAGAACTTCTTATTAAATCCCGACACCCTCTTTGACGTGCAGGTAAAACGTATTCATGCATACAAACGTCAACTGTTAAAAGCATTCCAGATTCTGGATATGTATTTTGATATTAAAGATAATCCCAACAAAGACCGTCAGCCTATGACCTTCTTGTTTGGCGGAAAAGCAGCACCCGGTTATGCGTATGCAAAACTGGTAATTAAGTTTATTAATTCAGTTGCAAACTTAGTTAATAACGATCCTCAGACCAAGGATATTATCACTGTTCTGTTCTTAGAAAACTATAATGTTTCCTTTGCACAGCACATTTTCCCGGCATCTGACTTATCCGAACAGATTTCCACCGCTTCCAAAGAAGCCAGCGGTACCGGTAACATGAAATTTATGTTAAACGGTGCATTAACCATGGGTACTATGGACGGTGCAAACATCGAAATTGCAGAAGCGGTTGGGGATGAAAACATCTTCACCTTCGGTATGTCCGTAAGCGAAGTGCTTTGTCACTACAGAGACGGTGACTATCACAGCGTGAATATTTACGAATCCGATTACAAGCTTCGCCGTATCTTAGATACCTTAAAAGGTGACTTTTTCCGTGATGCACATCCCGGTGAATTTATGCCGATTTTTGATTCCTTAATTCGGGATAACGACGAATATTTTGTATTGGCAGATTTTGCATCTTATAAAGAAACCATGGAACGTGCAATGAATCTGTATCGTACCAATCCGCAGAAATGGCTGTCTATGTCTGCATATAACATTGCAATGGCAGGCAGATTCTCCTCTGACGAAACCATTCGTAATTATGCAAAAGAAATCTGGTTCTTAAAAGAAAACAAACTGAAATAGTTTTCATCGCAAAAAAATAACCGCACCAATTGGTGCGGTTATTTTTTTGTTTTTATTGGATGCGGGATTTGATGATTTGTGTATTGCAAATTAATGCTGTTACAACAGTTGTGATAATAATTTCGGGAATCATATAAGTTCCGTTATAGATCAGCGAATAACTGAGCACACTCTGTCCTTCTTCTGCATAAACGCCCCAGATTAAAATGCCCGATAGAATGTGGCACACATACCGAAGGGTAGTGACAATGGCTGCCGATAGCGGTGCTGCCCATCCTTTTTTTCGGAATAATTTGTAAAAGAAGCCGGAAAGCCCCAATACTCCAAAGGCAAGAATATAATCTAAAAGTACCACCAAAACAAAATAACCAAAGGTTTGTGTCGGTGGGGGATAGAATCCGAAGAGCATCTGAATCAGGGCATAGGAAACAGAAGCGGCAAGTCCCCATTTTGTGCCAAATAAAACCCCCGTCATCACAATGGGTACCATGGATGCAATAGTAATGCTGCCACCCTGAAGCCAGGGAGCAGGAATCAGTTTTGAGATCCACATTAAAACTGTTGCCAAAGCAATCAGCAGGGCACAGGTGGTTAGTTTTTTCGTTGTTTGCATGTTTTTTATTACTCCTTTCTGAGTGAGAAAAGAATAATACCAATAAAAAATCCGAATCATGGTGATTCGGATAAAAAGAAAACACGTTATTTTCCCTACGTTGGCATTATCCAAATCAGGTTACGGGTTAAAGTGCAACACACTTACTCTCAGCCGACTTACGGTCAGCTCCCCAAATCTTTTATTTTTGGTATTTCGAAATACAAGTGCATTATACAACGAAAGTATTTATTTGTCAAGTATTTCCTTTGAATTAATTTTTCATCTTGCTTTTTTGGTTTTTTTGTGGTAAAATGAATAAAACATAGATACTGATATAATTTACGATAGATAAGTGAGGAATCTTTTATGGAAATGGACAGTATGAAAAAATCATTGAAAATGGGGGCATTATCCGGTGCGTGTACCTACCTTTTATATGTGATTTTTATAGTTACCATTGGGTTTCTTACAAAGTGGCAGAATTTCTGGACTGTCAGTGAAGAAACAAAAGCTGTTATCTTTCAGCCGCACGGTGCTATTTCCTGGGAAATAACGAATATTGTTGGATTGATTTTGGCATCCTTGGTACCGGTGTTTTTGATGAAGTATGAAAAGATCAAGTATGCATTTTCCTATATCGGAATCAGCTTATTGGTGTTTATTTGGTTATTCGGAACAACCTTAGGTGCATATTTTGTAATCGGTGATATGACGAAAACTGCGGTATTCTGTCCTTTTGCGACCTTCGATGCGCTTTACTATCTGATTTTTGTGTTTTTGCTCGGTTCTGCGATTGGAACGGCAGCATCTTTTGTGTTAAATTTCATGAGAAATAAGGATTAATCTTTCAGAAATACGGAGGATTCTGGTATGGTGAAATTTCATAACGATTGGGATATTGTATTGAAAGGGGAGTTTGACAAACCTTATTATTTAAAGCTCCGTTCTTTTTTGGTGGAGGAGTATTCCAATCATGTGATTTATCCCGATATGTATGATATTTTTAACAGTTTGAAGCTGACTTCTTATTCTGATGTGAAGGCGGTTATTATCGGTCAGGATCCTTACCACGGCAGAGGACAGGCACACGGTCTTTCCTTTTCGGTGAAAAAAGGGGTAGATATTCCGCCGTCTCTTATGAATATCTATAAAGAATTACATAATGATTTGGGTTGCAAAATTCCCAAAAACGGTTTTTTGGAAAAATGGGCAAAGCAAGGAGTTCTGTTACTGAACAATGTGCTTACCGTTCGTGAAAACCAGGCAAATTCTCATAAAGGATGCGGTTGGGAAGAGTTTACCGATCAGGTGATCAGAATGTTAAATAATCGGGCAAAACCTGTGGTGTTTATTTTGTGGGGAGCCAATGCTAAGGCAAAAGAAAAGCTGATTACGGCACCCCAGCATCTGATTTTAAAAGCTGCTCATCCAAGCCCCTTATCTGCTTACAACGGTTTCTGGGATTGCAAACATTTTTCCAAAACCAATCAGTTTTTACAAATGACAGGACAAACTCCCATCGACTGGCAAATTGAAGATGATGCGGATCACTTGCCTGAATATCTGAAATAATTAAAATAGGAAAAGAAAGAGAAAATTAACCAATCGAGAGACAGGTTGTTTTCTCTTTTTTTGTGAAAATCTATCAAAAATGATACTAATAGGAAAAAATTAGAAAAAAACTATTGACAAAGTGAGTTAGTTGTGTTAAACTAACCAAGGAAGTTAGTTGAGACTAACTTTTCAAAAAACTTGTAAAATCTATTTTTGAAAACAGGTGTAGAATATGAGTTTACTGGAAGCAATCCCCGGTCAGGAATACATCATCAAGAATATTGAAACCGAAGACGAAGAATTAGATGCCTTCTTATTTTCGCTTGGCTGTTATTCGGGAGAGGCAATTACCGTGGTCGCATTCCGAAAGGGTGGATGCACTGTTTCCATTAAAGATGGCAGATATAGCATTGATAATCAGTTGGCAGAAGCTATCATCATTTAGGGTAGCTTCTCGCCCCTATTTTTTTGATTGACAGTTAGTTACAACTAACTCAGAAAAAGATTAAAAAATCCGAAAGGACTGAATAAAAAGGAGAAACCATTATGAGAATTGCGTTAACAGGAAATCCAAACTCCGGTAAAACCACTATGTATAACGCTCTGACCGGTAGAAATGAAAAGGTCGGAAACTGGGCGGGGGTTACCGTTGAGAAAAAGGAACACACCATTAAAAAAGCTTTTTCGGTTGGAGGAATTGACCTTGTTGCTGTTGACTTGCCCGGTGCATACTCCATGTCACCCTTTACATCGGAAGAAAGCATTACCAGTGCTTATGTGAAGCAGGAAAATCCCGATGTTATTGTCAACATCGTGGATGCGGCAAATCTGAGTCGTTCTCTGTTTTTTACCACTCAGCTATTAGAACTTGGCATTCCGGTTGTTGTTGCACTCAATAAAAGTGATATCAATGACAAAAAAGGAACCAAAATTGATGTGGCAAAGCTTTCCGAAAAGTTGGCTTGTCCCGTGATTGAAACCGTTTCTGTATCTGCTGATGGCTTAAAAGAAGTGATTGCAGCAGCAGTAGACTGTGCAGGTACCACCCAGAAAGCTGTGTATACCCAGGGCAGTATTGATCTGACCAGCAAACAAGCTGTAGAAGCGGCTGACAGAAAACGATTCCAGTTTGTAAATCTCATTGTAAAAGAAGTGGAAACCCGTAAAGTTTTAACCAAAGACAAGCATTTTGGAGACAAAATTGATGCGGTTTTGACCAATAAATGGCTTGGTATTCCGATTTTTGCAGTTGTCATGTATCTGGTATTCCAGATTTCTCAGGTTTGGGTTGGAACTCCCATTGCGGACTGGTTGGTAGGACATCTGGAAACTTTCCAGGGTTGGGCAGGAGAGCTGTTGGGTGATGCAAACCCGCTCCTTTCTGCGATTTTAATTGACGGTGTGATCGGCGGCGTTGTGGCTGTTGTTGGGTTCTTACCGCTTGTCATGGTAATGTACTTCTTAATTGCTTTGCTGGAAGACTGCGGTTATATGTCCCGTGTGGCAGTTGTGTTAGACCCCATTTTCAAAAAAGTTGGTCTTTCCGGCAAATCCGTGATTCCTTTTGTAATCACCATCGGTTGTGCGGTGCCCGGTATTATGGCAAGCCGTACGATCAAAAATGAACGGGAACGCAGAGCCACTGCAATGTTGGCACCCTTTATGCCTTGCGGTGCAAAAATTCCTGTTATCGCATTATTTGCAGGTGCATTTTTTGATGATGCCGGTTGGGTAAGTACCTTAATGTACCTCTCCGGTATTATCCTGATTTTTTTAGGCGCACTGTTGGTTAATAAAATTACCGGCTACAAAGCAAGAAAATCTTTCTTTATTATTGAGTTACCCGAATATAAAGCTCCGTCCTTCTGGGGCGCTTTCAAATCCATGTGCAGCCGTGGTTGGGCATACATCGTAAAAGCTGCTACTATCATTCTTCTGTGTAATATGGCGGTACAGATTATGCAGACCTTCACCTGGAGCTTCCAGGTTGCAGAAACTGCAGATGCTTCGATTTTAGCATCTATCGCATCACCCTTTGCCTATATTTTAGTTCCCATCGTTGGCGTGTTAAGCTGGCAGCTTGCAGCAGCAGCGGTTACCGGTTTTATTGCCAAAGAAAATGTGGTTGGTACCTTGGCTGTTTGCTTTGTTGGTTTGGAAAATCTGATTGATACCGAAGAACTGGTGCTGATGGAAGGTGCCGGTGCTGAAGTTGCAACCGTATTCGCAATCACCAAAATTGCAGCGTTGGCATATCTGATGTTTAACTTATACACTCCGCCTTGCTTTGCTGCTATCGGTGCCATGAATGCAGAAATGAAGAGTGCAAAATGGCTGTGGGGCGGAATCGGTTTGCAGCTTGGCGTAGGATATACTGTTGCATATCTGGTTTACACTATTGGTACTTTAATGATTGCTCCTGCTACCTTAAATGTTGTTGCAGCACTGGCAGGTCTGGCAATTGTTGTGGCAATTGCAGTGATTATTGCTGTTTTAATCAATCGTGCCAATAAAAAACTAAAAGAAGACTATGCGTTAAGTGACAAAAAGGCTGGAGTTCGTGTGTAATGATTAAAGATATCATAATTGTATTGATTCTTTTGTTGATTGCAGGTGGTTCCGCCTGGTATTTGTACCGTGCTAAAAAACGGGGAGAGCATTGTGTTGGCTGTCCGCATGCCAAACTTTGCAAAAAAACAAACTGTCATTGCAACTTAGGAACAGACAATATTCCAAAGTAATCACAAAAGAACGGGCAGTGTGGCGTTACTACACTGCCCGTTGTTGGGAAATAAAGGGAAAGATTGTGAGTAGTTTCCTTGAATTTTGGTGAGTTTTTTGGTAAAATGGAAAAAAACCAAAAAATCTTTAAAAAAATTAAAAAAAGATATTGACAAATGGAAGGTTATTTGTTATAATATCATTCGTTGGTTGGCTGCCGTAGCTCAGTAGGTAGAGCGCATCCTTGGTAAGGATGAGGTCATGGGTTCGACTCCCATCGGGAGCTCCATAAAATCCTCACACGAACGTGTGGGGATTTTTTCATTTTGTAAAAAAATCTTGACAAATGAGATAAAAGGTATTATAATTCTTTTAACTTAATAAACGGGAGCTTGTATGACAGGCTGAGAGGAAGGTGCGACCTTCGACCGAGAACCTGATTTGGATAATGCCAACGTAGGGATGCCTAAGACACTTTGTGTCAGGAGGAACAATGTATTTTTGGAAGTTATCGGAATCGGTAGCTTCCTTTTTTTGTTTGGCAAGGTTTGTTTATTAAGGAATAAACAGCCGGTATAAGACGGCAGAAAGAGGTTACAAATGTTAGGAACTTATCTGGAAAATGTGCGAAAGAAAGCGCCCCTTGTGCACAATATCACCAATTATGTTACGGTGAACGATGTGGCAAATGCACTCCTTGCCTGCGGTGGCAGTCCGATTATGTCGGACGAGCCAAAAGACGTGGAAGATATTACCACAATCTGCAACGCTTTAAACATCAATATCGGTACTTTAAATGAGCAAAGCATCGAAGGAATGAAACTGGCAGGGTTAAAAGCCAAAGCACTGGGACATCTTGTGTTGCTTGACCCGGTTGGAGCAGGCGCAAGTAGGCTTCGTACCGATACAGCGAATGAACTCATGAACACAGTGAAACCGGATATTCTGCGTGGAAATGTTTCAGAAATTAAAACATTAGCTCTTGGAATCGGTACCACCAAAGGTGTGGATGCAGATATTTTAGACGCTGTAACCGAAGAAAACCTTTCGGAGATGGTTGCTTTTGCGAAAAACTTTTCTCAAAAAACGAACGCTCTCATTGTAATTACCGGTGCAATTGACCTGGTAGCAGATGCTAACGAATGTTATGTGATCCGAAACGGTGTTCCGCAGATGGGAAAAATCACCGGAACCGGTTGTCAGCTTTCTGCCATTGCAACTGCATTTGCAGCAGCCAACCCCGATGATATCACAAAAGCAGTGGCAGCTGCTGTTTGTATGATGGGACTCTCCGGGGAAATCGGTTATCGCAATTTACAACCCGGAGAAGGAAATTCCACCTTGCGAAACCGTATTATTGATGCCATTTACTGTATGGATGCAGAACAGTTAAACAAAGGAGCAAACTATGAAGTGCGATAAAAAAGAGTTACTCTTATATGCGGTGACCGACCGCACTTGGCTGAAAAACCGCACACTCAGCGAGCTGGTGGAAGAGGCGCTACAAGGCGGTGCAACCATCATCCAGCTTCGTGAAAAAGATATGAATGACAATGATTTTTTGGAGGAAGCAGAACAGATTCAGAAGATTTGCCGACAGTATCAAGCGAAGCTCATTATTAATGATAATGTTTCGGTTGCCAAGCAAATAAATGCCGACGGGGTACATATCGGTCAAAAAGATATGAGCATGCAAGATGCCAAAGCTATGCTTGGCAAGGACAAGATTTTAGGAGTTTCAGTGCAAACGGTAGAGCAGGCAGTTTTAGCAGA
This sequence comes from Clostridia bacterium, assembly GCA_045541975.1. GTDB lineage: Bacteria > Bacillota > Clostridia > UMGS1840 > UMGS1840 > SIG452. The sequence goes on from JAZQKB010000027.1 coordinate 28,594, forward strand.
GCAATTGGGAGCTGATTATTTGGGAGTCGGAGCCGTTTTTCCAACTATTTCCAAATCGGATGCGGATGCGGTAAGCTATGAGATGCTGAAGGCAATTTGTCATGCCGTTAAGATTCCCGTGGTTGCAATTGGAGGAATCGGAACACATAACATTTTAAAGCTAGCAAATAGTGGCATTTCAGGCGTTGCACTCATCAGTGCTATTTTTGCTGCATCGGATATTCGGTTGGCTACCGCCAAGCTAAAAGAATTAGCAGAGCAGGTGACAAGCTATGGAGAATGATTCTGCTTTCAAAAACGAGAAAACATGCCAATTACCCACAGCATTGACCATTGCCGGAAGCGACTGTGGAGGTGGTGCCGGCATCCAGGCAGACATCAAAACAATGACCATGCATAATGTTTATGCCATGAGTGTTATCACAGCACTAACCGCTCAAAATACCCTTGGTGTCAGAGCAATTTCGGAATCAAAATCTTCATTTTTAAAGGCACAACTGGATGCAGTGTTTGAAGACATTTTCCCGGATAGTGTAAAAATTGGAATGATACCTTCGGGAGAGCTGATTTGCGTGATTGCCGACAGATTAAAATACTACAATGCCAAAAAAATTGTGGTAGACCCTGTGATGGTGGCAACCAGCGGTGCTGATTTAATACGTCACGAGGCAATTTGGGTTTTAGCTGAAAAGCTTTTCCCGTTATCAACCTTGATTACTCCGAATATTCCAGAGGCCCAAGTGCTGTCCAAACTCAAAATTTTAAACAGGGCGGATATGGAGCAAGCAGCAAAATGTATTGGGGAACGGTACGGTTGTAGTGTTCTTTTAAAAGGCGGACATCGGGTCAACGATGCCAATGATTTGCTATATGAAAACGGAAATTACACTTGGTTTTACGGCACAAGAGTTGAAACTAAGAATACTCACGGTACCGGATGCACATTATCTTCTGCTATTGCCTCCAATCTTGCAAAAGGTTTTTCATTAAAACAGTCCGTACAATATGCGAAAGAGTATCTTTCGGCTGCTCTCTCATCAGGCTTGGAGTTAGGACGCGGGTCAGGACCGCTGCATCACTCGTTTCTTTTGAATCAATCCTGATAACGGTTCTCTTATCACAAAAATTCCCTGCACAAACGTGCAGGGATTTTTCATTTTGTTAACAAATAGTCGGATGCCTTGCAATTTCTTTTGATGGTTGTTATAATGAAAAAAAGAAAATATCCAAAGGAAGTGATGATATGAAGAGATTATTTTCAGCTTTTTTAGTTTTGATATTGCTGTCTTTTCATGTGTATGCAGAAAGTAGCATTGCCGGTCATATTTATTCCACAGATATTCTGACTTTTGTCAACGGTAAACCGATTGCAGGCTACAATCTTGGCGGAAGAACTGTCGTCATTGCCGAGGATTTAATCGGTTATGGCTTTACTGTGCGGTATAACGATGAACTTCGTATGCTGGAAATTATTTCTGATTTTAATACAGGGGATTTGGACCCGGAACCCATTGAGCGGGGCAAGGTAGGAAAAATCCTTGGCAATGTGTATCAAACAGATATCACCACATACTATAACGGTATTGTGATTCCGGGATATAATATTGGTGGCAGAACTGCCATTTGTTTGGAGGATTTAGGGGATATTACCGATAGCCCCAATGCAAATTACGGGTATTCCCAGTATCTTGGTAAAAGTGTATGGAATGCAGAAGAAAGAACCATCAGTTTCACTTCTTTTTTAGAAAACGCACAGAGTATCGTTGGCATTTTTGGTGTATCTCTCAGCTTTTCCAATCATGTGGTTTCTGTTACTTTGGAATCGGATTCCACCTATGTGCAAGAGGAATTTTTAGGATGGTATGGAGCTGGCAGTGGAATGAACAAATACAAGATTCATCCTTTGTATTTGGACTATCATGGAGAACAGTTAGAAATAGGTTGTGCGGTGTGCCATCCCACTCATACCGGTGGATTTGCATTGATGCATATCGAAAAACCGGAAGCAGTGAAAGAAATGATTCAAACTTATTTGTTACCATAAATCACAATTTCTACAAAATGACATATTATAATAAGGTATGATTGAAAAATGGAGGATAAAAAACATGTCAAAACAGTTTTATGTTTGTCTCTATGGCGGTGCATCCGACAACATTTCGGAAGCACATAAAAATGCCGTGGAAGAGTTGTGCGGCGGTTTAGCCAAGCAAGGATACTCCTTGGTATACGGTGCAGGCGCGACCGGTTGTATGGGTGCGGCGGCTCGTGGCTTTCGCAACAATGACGGCTATATTATGGGTGTAACACCTCGTTTTATGGGTGATTTTGAACATATTTTCAATTGCGATAATACCATTCTGGTAGACACCATGGCAGAGCGGAAAACCTTAATGGAAAAACACGCCGATGTGTATCTCATCGCTCCCGGCGGAATTGGTACCATGGACGAATTTTTCCAGATTATCACCCTGAAGTATTTAGAACAAATGGAAACTCCGATTATTGTTTTAAATCTGGATGGTTTTTATGACAGTCTGTTAGCCTTGCTTGACAGTTTAATTGCTCAAAAAGCGGCAGGTGAAAAAATTCTTACTTTATTTGATGTGATAACTAATATTCACGATGAAAAACTGCAAACAATTTTAAAAAGCATCAAAGAATAAAAGGACATAGCAATGATTCAATTTCGCAAAGCACAAAAAACGGATATCGAAAGAATCTGGGAAATCTATTTAGAAAATCATATTGAGGAAGAAGAGGGCAGAGCCGTTATCGGTTGGAACCGTAATACCTATCCCGTCAAAGCAACTGCCGAAGAAGCTCTCCTACGGGACGATTTATTTGTAGCAGAAGACGAAACGGGTGTTGTGGGAACTGCCATTATCAATCAGGAGCAGGTGGATGTGTATTGCGATGGAAATTGGCAATACAATGTCCCAAATGAGCAGATTATGGTGCTTCATACCTTGGTGATTTCCTCGAAGGTGTCGGGGAAAGGCTATGCCAAACAGTTCGTTGCATTTTACGAACAGTATGCAAAAGAGCACGGTTGCCCCTATCTTCGGATGGATACTAACGAACGAAACAAGAGAGCCAGAACCTTATATGCCAAATTAGGCTACTGTGAAATTGGCATTGTGCCATGCGTATTCCATGCTATGCCGGACATCAATATGGTTCTTTTAGAAAAGAAATTGTAAGAAAACAGGGAGCAAAAAGATGAAAATTGTAATTCAAAGAGTCTTAGAAGCCAAGGTGACCATTGACGGCAATATCCACGGCCAAATCGGAAAAGGATATTTGCTTCTCATCGGTATTTCCAATGATGATACCAAAGAGATTGCAGATAAAATGCTGGAAAAAACCGCAAAACTCCGCATTTTTGAGGATGAAAACGGCAAAACTAATCTGAGCATTGCCGATGTTGGGGGCGAGGTGTTGGCAGTTTCTCAGTTTACCCTATATGCAGACTGCAAAAAAGGGAACCGTCCCAGCTTCATCAATGCCGGAAAGCCTGAAATGGCAGAAGAGCTGTATCTTTATATGCTGGAAAAATGTAAAGAACTTTTTGGCAAAGTGGAATGTGGACAGTTTGGTGCTGATATGAAAGTATCTTTAGTGAATGACGGTCCCTTCACCATTGTATTAGACAGTAACGAAATTTTATAAAAAGAAAGAAGAATCTTTTATGAAGAAACCAATCATCTTGCAAGGTGCAGTTGTGGTGGGAGATGTCACGTTAGAGGCAGACGTTTCCGTGTGGTACAATGCGGTGCTTCGTGGTGATGTGGAATCCATTACCGTAAAGGCGGGCTCCAACATTCAGGATAATGTGACCGTTCATACTGCAGAAGGTTATCCCGTTACGATTGAAGAGAATGTCAGCGTGGGACACGGAGCTATTCTGCACGGTTGCCATATTGGTGAAAATACCGTTGTGGGAATGGGTGCCATTGTGTTAAACGGTGCAAACATCGGCAAAAACTGTTTGCTTGGTGCCGGCACCTTAATTCCGCAGAATACCGAAATTCCCGACAACTCTTTGGTGATTGGTTTTCCCGGGAAAGTAAAACGCACCCTCACCGAGGAAGAAATTGCACAGAATAAAGAAAATGCAGAGCATTATGTAGCACTATCCAAACAATATGCGGAGGAAAAATAATTGAAAAAGTTCTTATTATTTGATGTAGACAGAACCTTACTGGATTTTGACCGTTCTGAAGCTCAGGCAATCAAAAACACTCTGGAACATTTTTCTTTGCCAGTAAATGATAAAATTTGCAACCGTTATCCCACCATTAATGAAATGCTGTGGGAAGAATTTGAACAAGGAACCATCGAGAAAGCAACCATTTTATACCGCCGTTTTGATTTGTTGTTTTCAGAATTTGGCATCACCTTTGATTCCAAAGAATTTGATGCTTATTACCGCACCGATCTCTCCAAACACGCCTTTTTGATATCCGGTGCAAAAGAATTGCTTCTTTCCTTACGGAATAAGGGCTATAAAATTTACTATGTGACTAACGGTACCCGTGGGGTGCAGTATCCCCGTTTAAAACAGTCTGGACTGGATAGGTTGGCAGACGGGATTTTTCTGTCTGAGGAAATTGGATTCCAAAAACCGGAAAAAGCTTTTTTTGATTTGGTATTTCCACAAATCCCTGATTTTAGCTTAGCGGAAGCAATTATTATTGGAGATTCTCTTTCTTCCGATATGAAAGGCGGAATCAATGTGGGACTGGATACCATGTGGTATAATCCGAAAAAAGTGCCAAACCGCCTGAACATTCCCGTTACATACGAAGTATCTGATTTTTCACAAATCGAAGAAATTTTAGATCAATTAGGAGAATAATATATGAAAAAGACAATCAAAAAAATCACAGCAATCCTTTTTGTTATTTGTCTGCTGGTGTTGGGTTGTCTGCCTGCAGTGGCAGGAGATATCCCTGAAGCCTTAAGCTATGAGGATGATGCCAAAGTGTTTATCGGTACACTTTTGGAATTTTCTGATTCGGAAGAAGCAAACCGTTCTGATATAAAAGAAATTACCGTTGTTCCCGTGTTAAAAATCAAAGGGGAAGTGGAAGTCGGAGTGGAGCAAACCTACTCGGAATGCTATTTTCCCAAAGCAACACCCAAACAGGGAGCAGAATACTTTTTTGGTTATCTTCCGGGAAATGAAGTTTATATCTATGAGGTAGAAAGCCGTACCGATGATAAAATCACCTTACATATTACCGATGAATTTTCCGAACGGATTCAAAACTATCTGGACGAAGGCTTATACGAAATGGAAGAAATTGCCCGAGTAAATGTGGGCAGAAAAATCACCTTAAGCGAATACATGGAAACCAGCCGTGAACTTGCCAAAAAAGTTACTTTTTCCCTAAATGGTGTAACATATGATATTGATGTGGACAAGTTTTATGAATTTTCCGACAAGGTATTGATTACTGATGTGAAAAATACCATTTTAAAAAGAATGGGCGCTGACGATTGGGAAGATGATATCTTATATATTACTATAGACCACCGTCAGGATACGCTTATTGACGGTTTTGAAAAAACAACCTTTGCTTGCGTTACCCGCTTTTGTGAGGTGGACCGATATAGCCAAATGATGGGTAGACTTCCCGGGTGCGATTTTACCATGACTTGGGAAGACTTGGCAGAATTATACACCTTCCTGCCCGAAGATGTGCAACGAGAACTCTATGCTAAAAACGGTGCAGAAGTAGTGGAGCCAAATGTTACTCCAATCGTGATTGGCGTTTTAGTTGGTGCCGTAGTCGGTGGAGGAATTGGCGGTGCTGTAGGGGTAATTCTAGCACGCAAAAAGAAAAAATAACCAAGAAAGAAAGTCCCGGAAGAAAATGTCTTTCGGGACTTGACTTTTTTTAAAATAACTGTTATAATGTGTTAGGTATATGAGGAAAATGTGTCAGTAGTCTGTATCTGATTCCCAAAAGAGAAGGAAGTCATCGGCTGGAAGCTTCCGGGACAGGATATATGATGAATTTCAGCATTGGAGTATTCTGCGAAAGTCCGTTCGGATATAAGCAGGGTGTTATATCTCACGCCAAAAGATAAAAAAGTGCAAAGTTTTCTTTTTGTAAAAAAACTTTGAATTTGGGTGGTACCGCGGGTTAGCAGCTCGTCCCTTTATGGTGACGGAGCTGTTTTTTTATTGCTTCTGTCTTCCTTAACATCTTGTTTTAAATTTACCATAAGATATAGAAAGGATTTGAAAAACTATGGCTGATAAAACCGTAGCATTAAAAGAAAACTTTGCTCTGGCGTTATCCAATGTTACCAACATGGAAGAGCTGGAAAAAGTAAGAGTGGAATACTTAGGGAAAAAAGGCTTCATCACCGAGCTTATGCAGGAGATGAAATCTCTGTCTCCCGAAGAAAAGAAAACCTTCGGACAGACCGTGAACGTTTTAAAAAACGAAGTAAACGATGCCATTACCCAAAAAAGAGAAGAATTAAAACAGAAGGAAATCGAACTGGAAAACAGCCGGATGCCTCTGTTTGACTTATCTATGCCTCCCGTTTTAGACAGAGGTTCTTATCATCCTATCACCTTGGTTCAACGCCAGTGTGAAGAAGTGTTCCGTTCTATGGGCTTCGCTATTGAAGATTATAGCGAAATCGTAACCGACTATGAATGTTTTGAAGCATTAAACATTCCGAAAAATCATCCCGCAAGAGATATGCAGGATACTTACTATTTAGATAATGGTCAGCTGTTAAAATCCCATACCTCTGCGGCACAGAATGCTATCTATAAAAAATATAAAGACGCCTTAATTAACGAAGGAAAACCCATCAAGGCAATTTTCCCTGGCAGATGCTTTAGAAACGAAGCAACCGATGCCTGCCACGAAAACACCTTCTTGCAGATGGAAGGGGTTATGGTGGATAAAAACATTTCCATTTCCAACCTGATTTTCTTTATGAAAACCATGTTATCCGAAGTGTTCCAAAAAGACATCAAAGTGCGTCTGCGTCCCGGCTTTTTCCCCTTTGTGGAACCCGGTTTTGAGTTGGATATCAGCTGCTTAATCTGCGGTGGGGAAGGATGCCCCTCCTGTAAGCATAGCGGATGGCTGGAATTATGTCCCTGCGGTATGATTCATCCCGAAGTATTAAAAGCAGGCGGTATTGACCCGGAAGAATACACCGGCTTTGCATTCGGCTTAGGCTTAACCCGTCTTGCTATGATGAAATACGGTGTCAAAGATATCCGTGATTTAAACAGCGGCAGCTTAAAAGCACTGTCTCAGTTTACCGACGATAAATAAGAAAGGAGCCAAAGAATATGATTTTATCAATGAACTGGATTTCGGACTTTGTTGACTTGTCCGGACTGGATAAATTAGACTTAATTGCAAAATTTTCTTTGTCCACTGCAGAAGTGGAAAATGACATCTATCAGAAAGGCTCCGACCTTTCCGGTATCGTGGTAGCCGAAATTAAATCCATAGAAGACCATCCCGAATCCAAAAAACTGCATTTGTTAAAAGTGGATATCGGAGAAGGTGACTTGGTTGACGTGGTTTGTGGTGCTCCCAATGTACGGGTTGGCATGAAAACCGCATTTGCAAAACTGGGCGCTCAGATTGGCGACATCACCATTGCTCCCAGAAAACTGGCAGGTTACACTTCTAACGGTATGTGCTGCTCTGAAAAAGAACTCGGTTTGAGTGACGAAAATGCAGGGATTATGGATATTACCGAAGATGTGGCATTAGGTACCGACTTAAAAGAACTCTATCAGATTGACGATATTATCTTTGAAGTGGATAACAAATCCTTAACCAACCGTCCCGACCTTTGGGGACACTACGGCATTGCCCGCGAATTTGCGGCAATTGCAGGCAGAGAATTAAAACCTCTGCCGGTAGTGGATTTAGATGCATACAAAAATCTGCCGAAGGTTGATTTAAAAATTGAAGACCCCTTATGTCAGAGATATTCCTGCCTGCAGTTTGGCAATATTTCCAAACATGTAAGTCCTATGAATATGAGAATCCGTTTGTACTATTGCGGTATGAGAGGATTAAACTTCTTAGCAGACTTAACCAACTATCTGATGCTGGAAATGGGACAGCCCATGCACGCATTTGATTCCCGCAAAGTGGAAAAAATTCGTGTAAAACGCTTTGATAAGCCCTTTAAATTCCAGACCTTAGACGGTGTAGAAAGAGATATTGACGAAGAAACCTTAATGATTTGCAATGATAACACTCCTGTTGCCATTGCAGGGATTATGGGTGGTTTGGATTCCGAAATTGTGGAATCCACCTCCACGTTAACGTTGGAATCTGCAACCTTTGATGCAACCTCCATTCGTAAATCCACCGTTCGTCTGGCACACCGCACCGATGCGTCTATGCGTTATGAAAAATGCTTAGACCCTGAAATGACCACTGTTGCCATTGCTCGTTTCGTAAAACTCTTAACCGAAATTGACCCCTCTGCAACCGTTGTTTCTTCTTTAACTGATGAATATCCCTTCCATTACGATACCGTAAGCTTAAGCTTTGATAAAGCGTTTGTGGATAAATACACCGGTATCAATATTGATAATGCAACCATCGAAAAAACCTTGAAAGCTCTTGGTTTTGGCGTGGATGTGAACGGAGATACTTTCGCAGTTACCGTTCCTTCCTGGCGTGCCACCAAAGATGTGACCATGAAGGCAGACATCATCGAAGAAATCACCCGTATTTACGGTTACGATAATTTTGATATTAACACCGCCGCAGTGCCTCTGTATCCCGTGAGAGCAGCCCAGGAAAAGAGTGATGAAGACCGTATTAAAGATATTTTGGTAAAACGCTATTCCATGCACGAACTGCATTCCTATGTATGGGCATACTATGATGAATATAAAGCGTTGGGACTGGAAGTGGAAGATAACATCAATTTAGTAAGTTCCGTAAACCCCAACATCAAAACCATCCGTAAATCCATCATTCCCACTCAGCTTTGTCAGGTGAAATATAACACCGCATACGCTCCCGATTTTAAAGTGTTTGAAATCGGCAGAGTGGTGGAAGGCTTAAAAGAAGACGGTTTATGCAATGAGCGCAAAAAACTCTGTATCACGATCTATTCCAAAACCCGTGATATGGAAGCCATCTACTTTGAACTTCGTGACATCTTGGCTGTGGTTACTGATGACTTAAAACACGAAGGATTAACCTTCAAAACCAAGGAAGCAACCCATTCCTATCAGCATCCCAAGAACTTAAATGCCATCATTTGCGACGGCAAAGAGCTGGGCGAAATCGGTATTGTGAATCCCGTTGTTTCCAAAAAGATTGATAAAAAAGCAAACATCGTGTATGCAGAAATTGATGTAACTGATTTTTCTGATATCAAAAATAAGAGTATTGCATACAAAGAATCTTCCAAATTCCCCGAAATCGAAATTGACTTGTCTTTCGTTTCCGAAGCTTATCAGCCGATTGCAGATGCCATTGTCAATGCAAACTGTGCTCTGATTAAAAATGTGAAAGTGGTTGGTACCTATACTGACGATGCAGGAAAATCCATTACCTTGCGTGTAACCTTCTCACATCCCGAACGCACCTTGACCAAAGAAGAAGTTCTCCAGGTGGTAAACGGTATCGTGGACGAATTAGACGGCAAAAACATCAAACTGAAAAACGGTTTACCGATGTAATTTTCACTCAATAAAAAAGCTGAAACCAAATCAAAAATTGGTTTCAGCTTTTTTTGTTTTTTTCGTTATTTGTTTTTTACTGAACGTTAATAACTCTTAACGTGTTGGCATTTTCGCCTAACGGAATCCCTGCAGCAATCACAGCAACATCATTTTTTGTGATATAATTTGCTTCGTGCACCCGTTTAATCGAGTGGGTGAAGAGGGAGTCGGAATTGCCTTGCACTTCTGCCTTGACGGGATACACACCCCAGGAAAGCGCCAGCTTTCTATAGGTTTTTTCGTTGGGTGTGGTTGCCACAATCGGCATATTCGGACGGAATTTGGATACCATTCTGGCAGTCTGGCCGGATTTGGTTACCACGATGATCACTCTTGCATTTAAGTCGTGAGCAGTGGTGCAGGCTGCATGAGAAATTGCATCCTGAATGGTGGGGGCAGACAGGGTACTCATAGCAAACCGTTTTTTATAGTCAATGTCCATTTCGGCACTTCTTGCAATGCGGGACATTGCTTTGACTGCTTCCACCGGATATTTACCCACTGCAGTTTCACCGGATAACATAATAGCGCTGGTACCATCATACACAGCGTTTGCTACGTCGGAGGTTTCTGCACGGGTGGGACGGGGATTGGAAATCATGGATTCGAGCATCTGGGTTGCGGTAATAACACGTTTTCCTGCACTGTAGCATTTTTTAATGAGCATTTTCTGAATGGTGGGCAGTTCTTCAAAATCAATTTCCACACCCATGTCACCACGGGCAACCATAATCCCGCTGGAAACGGTCAAAATATCGTCAATGTTGTTCACGCCTTCACGGTTTTCGATTTTTGCGATGATTTCAATTTCTTCACCGCCGTTGGCATCTAAAAATTTTCTCATGGATGCAATATCGTCTGCACGGCGTGCAAAGGATGCGGCAATATAGTCAAAGTCGTTTTTGATACCAAATAGCAGGTCTTCCTTGTCCACATCGTCCATATAGGGCATATATAATTCAATGCCCGGCAGATTCATACTCTTTCTGTCGCTTAACTGACCGCCTGTTAACACACGACAAATAATATCGGTGTCTTCAATTTTTTCCACCACCATTTCGATATTACCGTCGTCTAACAAAATTTTATTGCCGTTGGCTAAATCGAAAGGGAGCTTTTTGTAAGTGATGGAAACAATGGATTCATTTCCTACAACATCTTTGGTGGTAAGCGTAAAGGTTTGTCCTTCTTTTAAAATAACTTTTCCGTTTTCAAAGGTTTTGATGCGCACTTCGGGACCTTTGGTGTCCAACAGCATGGCAACGGGAAGACCCATTTCATCACGGACTTTTTTAAACATATCAATTCGCTTCTGATGGCTTTCGTAATCCCCGTGAGAGAAGTTGAATCTGGCAGTATTCATTCCTGCCAACATCATCTGGCGGAGTACGTTTTCGTCATCGGTAGCAGGACCTAAGGTACAAACAATTTTTGTTTTTCTCATGGTGTATACTCCTCTGTTCTTAAAAAAACAATTTCTTAATTTATAGTATAACACAAGAAACACCGTTTGTCACTCTCTTTTTAAAAAAATTTAAAATTTCTTCCTCTTAGGTCAGAAGTGGTGGCGTATCCTCTTCTAAAAGCAAGGTTCCGTATTCGGTGAGAACGCCTTCCATCAAATGAGGGTTTTCTACCGTATTGCCTAAATCACATAGAATTAACTGCATTCTGGACAGGGATATCTGGTCTTCAGATGACAGAACCAGATAGTATTCCTCCTGCATCAGATATATGCAGATTCGCCCTTTAACATATTGCTTGGATAATGTTCCGGCATAGAATGCTTCCTCAGATTCTCGAAAAGAAGTTATCACAAGATTCTTTTCACACCGTTTTTGTTTTTTTTCATCTGTTTTTGTGAGAAAAATTTCGCAACCGTCTTGTTTGGAGGGTACCATTTCCAGCATAATTGCCTGATTGATCATCGAAAAGCGAAATTCGTTTTCCAGTGTCCCCAGTAACTCCCACATTAATCGGGAGGATTCTTCCGGAGCGCTTTGTGCATTCATTTTCAGCATTTCCGTGCAAGATAGCGTGATTTTTACCTGGTTTTCATCAATTTTTTCAATTTTCACACCTTCCATCTCCTTTTTTGGAGTTTGTTTGAGCCGTTAGCATAGAAATACAGGCTCTTCTTCATTATAATGGATTTTATACCGAAAAGATAGCCTAATTTTTTTCCAAATCCACGTTTTTGGTTGGTAATAGCAGGAAAAAGTCAGATGTGCTTTTTGTATTTTGTGTGAATCGTCTTGCCTTTTTTAAAAAATATGCTATAATAAGGTCAAACAACAAACAAAAAAGCGGGGTGACCAAATGAACCAGCCAACTTTACTGATTGTGGATGACGAAGAACGTATCCGAAAGGTGCTCTTTGATTATTTTACCAAGCAGAATTATCAGGTGAAATTGGCAAAAAACGGAGAAGAAGCTATTGACGTTTTCTATGCCAACAAAATTGATTTGGTTATTTTAGATATTATGATGCCGGTAATGGACGGTTATGAAACCTTAAAGGAACTTCGTAAAATTTCCAATGTTCCTGTGATGATTCTCTCTGCCAAATCAGAAGAGTATGACGTTTTAAAAGGGTACGAGCTGTATGCAGATGAATATGTGGCAAAACCTTTTAACTTAAAAATCCTTTCAGCACGGGTGGAAGCACTTTTGCGCCGCAGTAACGGTCTGTCGGAAGAAATTGTAATTGGAGACTTAAGCTATAATAAGTCTACCTACGAAGTTACCGTGAAGGGAGAAAAGGTGGATTTAACCAACAAGGAATTTGAACTGCTTGGATATCTCATTTTAAATAAGGGGATTGTACTGTCCCGTGATGACATTTTAAATAATGTTTGGCACTACGATTATTTTGGAGACGTGAGAACTATTGATACTCATATCAAAAAATTGAGAGCCAAGCTTTTAGAATGCGGATCTTACATCCAGACGGTGCGAAGCGTGGGATATAAATTTGATGCTTCCGTGTAAAAAAACAGAGAGGGAACGGTATGTTAATGTGAAATCATTAAAAGGAAAACTGGTTCTTTTACTTCTTGCCATTGTGTTTTCGATTCTGATGGTTTTATATGTTGCCAATAATATGCTGTTGGAACCGTATTACACAGAAAAGGAAAAGGTGGAGTTTAAAGAAACCTATCAACAAATTCAGGTTACGGCAGCAGAACACCCTGAAGAACTGGCAGATTTGTTTTTTCGCATTGCAGCCAATTCCAACATGTCGGTTATTGTGGTGGATCATTACAATCAGATGATTTATTCCAGCGTGAACCCGTCTGACGGCGAGGAAACCGTTTTTTCACCGTGGATGCTTCAACATTTGATGGAGTCTACGCCGATTCCGTCCAATCAGCAGTTTGTGATTCGCAAGATGTTGGATTCAAATGGTTCTGAGCATCTGGTAATGGCTGCAAAATTTCAACCTTTCGGAAAAATTTTTCTGATTAAACCCGTGGCTGCGATCCATAAAAGTATGGAAATTTACCGCGAGTTTTTCTTGATTGCATTTATTATTGTCGGTTTGATGGGTGCAGTGATTATGTTTTTAATCGGAAACTTTTCCGTTCGTCCCATTTACGAAATTTTGGATATTTCCAAACGCATCACGAATATGGATTTTTCCAAAAAGTATCAGGTGCGGGGTGACGATGAAATCAATGTCTTAGGAGAACAAATCAACATTATGTCGGAGCGCCTTTCCGAAAACATTCAGAAGCTTTCCGCCTCCAATGAGTCTTTGCAACAGGATTTATATCAAAAAGAACGGATTGAAAAAATGAGAAAAGAGTTTTTGCAAAATGCTGCTCATGAACTAAAAACACCCATTTCCGTTATTGCATCGTACACAGAAATGCTAAAAGACAAGCTGATTACCGATGAGCAAGACCGCGAATATTATTATAGCGTTATTTATGATGAAACCGAAAAAATGAGTAACATTGTGAAAAATCTTCTGAATGTGGCACAGTTGGAAACTCAGGCGTTTAACGTCAGCATGGAAGAATTTAATTTGTCGGAACTATTAGCGGATGTAATTGCTACCTTCCGCTTGCAAATAGAAAAAGAAGCGATTGTGCTACAGGAAAATATTATGCCTGAAGTTACGGTATTAGCAGATAGATTTTTAATTGAGCGGGTCATTACCAACTATCTAAACAACGCCATTGTGCATATGGGTGAGCCGAAAGAGATTCGTGTGAACTTATCGCAAACAGCAGACGGCGCTTATTTAGGGGTTTATAATTCCACGCCAAAAGTGTTGGACCAAGAAAAAATCTGGACCAGTTTTTACAAAAGTGACGACAGTCAGGGGAACGGCTTGGGGCTTTCCATTGTGAAAGCAATTATGGATGCCCACAAGAAGGAATATGGCTTTTGTTATTTGGAGGAGGGCGTGGAATTTTTCATAAAACTTTAAAAATTCCTTCGCATAACAGGCTGATACTTTCTAACAAAATGAAAAAATAAAAAAATTTTAAAAAAACTCTTGACAAATAAAAAACATGAGAGTATAATAAGCGACAAATTAATATTGCATTTTAAAGGCGTTGATGAAGACGGAACCTACAACGAATTTATGAGAGAGCCGGGGATGGTGCGATCCCGGTAAAGGACTGTAGACTTCTTATCACTTCTGAGCCGGAAGCCCGAAAGGTTCAACACCCAGTAGACGTTTCCCGTGAATGCTACGTTAGTGCATAGAAGTTGTTAGACTTTGAAGAGTGGTAGATTTGATATCTGCAATTTGAGTGGTACCGCGGGTTATTTATAGCTCGTCTCAAAGTGATCTTTGAGGCGAGCTTTTTTGTTTTTAGAAACGTCAAATATGTAGAAAGGAAACAGATGAAAATGACTGCAGTTTTTAGTTCTCTTGCACGAATTACATATATTATTTTCAGCATGATTATGATTGGTCATGCTTATTTGTATATTATTATTTTGCAGGCGAGCTGGAAAATTGGAGCAAATTCATCATAGTCTCATACTATAAAAATTGTCCATTTTTCTTCCTCGCTTGCAACAAAACGCAGGCGGGGATTTTTTATTTGGAAACGAATATGATTGTGAGTTGGGAGATGTTTTTATGTTGACACTTGACAAAATTTTTCAAGCTTCTGTTGTACTAAAGGATATCGTCAGAAGCACACCAATCGTTAGCACATCAGGTATTACGGATCATTGCGAACTATTTCTAAAGCCCGAAAACCTACAATATACGGGTTCATTCAAACTAAGAGGTTCGGGATATAAAATTGCCAATCTTTCCGAGGAAGAAAAAGCAAAGGGGGTGATTGCCTGTTCAGCCGGAAATCACGCACAAGGTGTTGCCCTTGCCGCATCAAAATGCGGTATAAAATCACTCATCTGTCTTCCGGACAGTGCACCGATTTCAAAGGTTGAAGCAACCAAAGGCTATGGTGCAGATGTTTGTTTAGTGAACGGATGCTATGACGATGCCTATGCCAAAGCTTTAGAACTCAAAGATGAAATGGGATACACATTTGTTCATCCATTTGATGATGAAGATGTGATTGCAGGTCAGGGAACAGTTGGACTGGAAATCGTAAATGAATTTGCAGATTGCGATGCTGTTATTGTTCCTGTCGGCGGTGGTGGACTGATTTCGGGTGTAGCGTATGCGATTAAAGCACTAAAGCCATCCATCAAGGTGTACGGTGTTCAGGCACAAGGTGCACCAAGCATGTATCAGTCCATCAAACACGGAAATATTGAATGTTTAAAATCCGTTTCCACCATTGCAGACGGTATTGCGGTGAAACAACCGGGTGAACACACATACGAGCTGGTGAAAGACTACGTAGACGATATTGCATTAGTTACAGATGATGAAATTTCTTCTGCAATCCTTGCATTAATTGAAAAGCAGAAAATGATTGCGGAAGGTGCCGGTGCCGTATCGGTTGCAGCAGCAATGTTCAATAAATTCCCCATTCAGGGAAAAAAGGTTGTAAGCCTTGTTTCAGGAGGCAACATTGATGTTTCGATTCTTTCCAGAGTGATTGAAAGGGGACTGATGAAATCAGGCAGAGAAACAAGTTTGCTCATTGAACTGATAGATAAACCGGGACAGCTAAAAGACGTATCAAGAATTATCGCTGATCTTGGCGGTAATGTCATCAGCGTTCATCACGAGAAAAACGGAGCAACATCTGAAGTGACAGGTTGTTACTTGAGAATTGATATGGAAACAAGAAATTATGAGCACGTTCAAAAAATCACCAAAGCCCTCAAAAACGAAGGTTTCAAATTAGTGAAATAAGAACCCACCCAATAACGCAATCAAAGATTGCGGTTGGGTCCCGGGAACATAGATATTGACATATTAACGGAGGAAATAAAAATGAGTAAAATCATTGAAACAGAAAAAGCACCCAAAGCAATCGGCCCTTATTCTCAAGCGGTTGTCTGCAAAAATGTAGTGTATACATCAGGACAAATTGCAATAAACCCCGAAACCGGAACTGTGGAAGCAGAAACCATCGAAGCTCAAACCGAGCAGGCTTGTAAAAACATTCAAGAACTTCTTGCAGCATCAGGCAGTGCCATTTCTAAGGTGGTAAAAACAACTTGTTTTCTGAAAAATATGGAAGATTTTGCGGCGTTTAATGGAGTGTATGAAAAATACTTTGTATCAAAGCCTGCGAGAAGTTGTGTCGCTGTAAAGGAACTGCCGAAAAATGTGTTGGTTGAGATAGATACAGTAGCGGAAATTTCGTAAAGGGAGTGAAACTATGAGATTAACAGGAGCAGATATTCTTGTTAAAACTTTAATCGAACAAAAGGTAGATACTGTTTTTGGTTATCCCGGCGGACAAATTCTGAATGTGTACGACAGCCTTTACAAATACCAAAATGAAATCAATCATGTGCTGACCGCTCACGAACAAGGTGCGGCACATGCTGCAGACGGCTATGCAAGAACGACGGGGAAGGTTGGCGTTGTCATTTCCACATCCGGTCCCGGAGCAACCAATTTAGTTACAGGTATTGCAACGGCGTATCTGGATTCTATCCCGATGGTTGCTATTTGCGGGAACGTGCCCACAACTCAAATTGGCACAGATAGTTTTCAGGAAATTGACATCACAGGAGTAACACTTCCCATCACCAAGCACAATTATTTTGTAGGCTCGGTAGAGGATCTTGCTGATACGATTCGGGAAGCTTTTAGACTTGCAAAATCCGGCAGACCGGGCCCGGTACTGATTGATATACCGAAAGATGTGCAGATTGCTCAGTGTGAGTATGAAGAAAAAGAACCTGTCCAAAAAGAGAAAGCCTTTGCCGCAAAAGATGTGCGAATCCTCGAGGCTGCAGAAATTATCAATTCCGCAAAACGCCCGTTTATCTATTTTGGCGGAGGTGTCATTGCATCGGATGCACAACCGGAAATGCTTGCTCTTGCAGAAAAAATTGATGCACCGATTGGATGCTCCCTGATGGGACTTTCAGCCATACCAACCGATCATCCGAGATTCCTTGGCATGCAAGGTATGCACGGACACTTTGCATCTTCCATGTCGATGCATCATGCGGATGTGATTCTTTCTCTTGG
This sequence comes from Clostridia bacterium, assembly GCA_045541975.1. Lineage (GTDB taxonomy): Bacteria > Bacillota > Clostridia > UMGS1840 > UMGS1840 > SIG452. Next base: position 45,939 of record JAZQKB010000027.1, read on the forward strand.
TGTACGGTTTAATGACCGGGTTACCGGCAATCGCTTAAAATTTGCAACCGGTGCAAAGATCGTACATATGGATGTGGATGGCTCGGAATTAAATAAAACCGTCAATGCTGTGTGCGGACTTCGTGGAGATGTGAAACTGACCTTGCAAAAGCTACTTCCTCTTCTAAGCGAAGACAAAAAAGAAAAATGGATGAAACAAGTCAATGCTTTTCGCATCGAAGAAGAAACCTATCTGGATAACCGTGAAGGATTAACACCACGCAGGGCAATTCTTACACTGAATCAACATTTAGGAGAGAACACCGCAGTGTGTACTGATGTGGGCCAGCATCAGATGTGGTCAGCACAAAGTCTTAATTTCAGAACCTCTCGCCGTTTTGCTTCCAGTGGCGGTCTTGGAACAATGGGTTACGGATTCGGTGCAGTAATCGGTGCGGCATACGGAACAGGGGAGCGCAGTGTACTGATCACAGGAGACGGAAGCTTTGGAATGAATCTGAACGAACTTGCAACTGCCGTAAGATTCAATGTTCCTGTGGTAGTCATCATTATGAACAACGGTGTTCTCGGAATGGTTAGACAGTGGCAGACACTATTTTACGATAAGCATTATTCCAATTCTGTTTTAGAACGTAAAACTGATTTTGTAGCGTTTGCCCGTTCCTTTGGTGCTGACGGAGAAGCAGTTACCACCCCAGAAGCCCTCGATACAGCACTTACAAAAGCCTTCCAAACCGAAGGGCCTTATATCATAGACTGCAAAATAGACAAAGACGAATTTGTTCTTCCGATGCTCCCTCCGGGTGGAAGCATGGACGATATTATTACAAAATTGGAGGTGAACTGATGAACAGATACACAGTAGCCGTTCTCGTGCGGAATCAGTTTGGCGTTTTAAACCGCCTCACAAGTATGTTCCGCCGTAGGCAATTTAACATTAGCTCCATTACTGCAAGTGAGAGTGAATCAAGTGAATATTCGCGTATTACATTCAGTTTTGACGGAGAAGAAACCGGAAAACAACAGCTGATTAATCAACTCTACAAACTACCGGATGTTTGTTCGATTAAAGAACTATCAACCAATAATTCGTTAAGTTGCGAACTTATGTTGATTAAACTGAAAAATGAACTTTCTTCCCGTGATGATATTCATGCGGCAGCAGAAGCATTCAAAGCGGAAACGATTGACTATACCAAAGATTCAATTGTGCTTCGTGTAATTGGAGACAGTACAAAGATGGATGATTTTATTGCACTGATGCGAGACTTTACCATCTTGGAAATCTGCCGTACCGGAACGGCATCCATAGAAAAAGGCAGCACAACATTACATCAAAATTTAAATTTATAATAAGAAAGAGGTAACAAAAATGACAAACAGAATTTTTTATGAGCAGGATTGTAACTTGGAAAAATTAGCAGGAAAAACCGTTGCAATTATTGGCTACGGTTCACAGGGACACGCACACGCTCTTAACTTAAAAGATAGTGGTGTAGATGTGATTGTTGGTTTATATGAAGGATCAAACAGCTGGGCAAAGGCAGAAGCTCAAGGACTGAAAGTGATGACTGCGGCAGATGCAGCAAAAACTGCGGATATCATTATGATTCTGATCAATGATGAAAAGCAGGCTAAACTTTATAAAGAAAGCATTGAGCCTAATCTCACCGAAGGCAAAACACTTGCATTCGCTCACGGTTTTAATATCCACTTCGGATGTATTACTCCTCCCGCAAATGTAAATGTGATTATGATTGCACCCAAAGGTCCCGGGCATACTGTTCGTAGTGAGTATCAGGCAGGGAAAGGCGTTCCTTGTTTAATTGCAGTACATCAGGATGCAACAGGCGATGCTTGGGATTTAGGCCTTGCTTATGCTCTGGGTATCGGCGGTGCAAGAGCGGGCGTTTTGGAAACAACCTTCCGAACTGAAACAGAAACCGACCTGTTTGGTGAACAGGCAGTTTTATGCGGTGGCGTTTGTGCCCTGATGCAGGCAGGTTATGAAACCTTAACCGAGGCAGGCTATGATCCGAGAAATGCTTACTTTGAATGTATCCACGAAATGAAATTAATCGTTGATTTAATCTATCAAAGCGGATTTGAAGGTATGAGATATTCTGTTTCCAACACTGCTGAATACGGTGACTATGTAACAGGCCCGAAAATCATTACCGAGGATACTAAAAAAGCCATGAAGAAAATCCTCTCCGACATTCAGGACGGAACTTTTGCAAAGGATTTTCTGCTGGATATGTCGGATAGTGGCGCACAGGTTCATTTCAAGGCTATGCGTAAGCTTGCAAAAGAACATCCTTCTGAAAAGGTTGGTGCTGATATCCGTAAGCTTTACAGTTGGAGTGATGAAGATAAATTAATCAACAACTAAGGAGATTATATGATGGTTAGCGATAAATTAAAATTTGGACCGGGCAATGCTCCGCACAGGTCTTTGTATCATGCACTCGGACTTACCGAGGAGGAGCTTTCTAAGCCACTTGTTGGGATTGTAAGTTCCTATAACGAGATTGTTCCCGGGCATATGAACCTTGATAAAATAGTGGATGCGGTAAAACTAGGCGTCGCCATGGCAGGCGGGACACCGATTGTGTTCCCTGCAATTGCCGTATGTGACGGAATAGCTATGGGGCATAACGGAATGAAATATTCCCTCGTTACCCGTGATTTGATTGCAGATTCTACTGAAGCTATGACTCTTGCACACGGTTTTGATGCTCTTGTCATGGTGCCAAACTGCGACAAGAACGTTCCGGGACTTCTGATGGCAGCAGCACGCACGAATATCCCGACAGTGTTTGTAAGTGGCGGTCCAATGCTTGCAGGCAGAATTGATGGCAATAAAACAAGCTTATCGAGTATGTTTGAAGCAGTTGGCTCATACAATGCCGGCAAACTAACTGCAGAAAAACTTACAGAATATGAATGTAAAGCTTGTCCGACCTGTGGTTCCTGTAGCGGTATGTATACCGCCAATTCTATGAATTGTCTGACAGAAGCACTCGGTATGGGACTTCGTGGCAACGGAACAATTCCCGCTGTGTATTCTAAAAGAATTGAACTTGCAAAACATGCAGGCATGGCTGTTATGGAGCTTGTAAAAAAGAAAATCTGTCCTCGTGATATTATGACAAAAGAGGCTTTTTATAACGCACTTACGGTGGATATGGCGTTAGGATGCAGCACAAACAGTATGCTTCATATTCCTGCAATTGCTCACGAATGTGGAATCAACATCAATCTTGATATTGCAAACGAAATCAGTGCAAAAACACCCAATCTTTGTCACTTAGCTCCTGCCGGAAGAACCTATATGGAAGATTTGGAAGAAGCCGGCGGTGTTTATGCGGTGATGAATGAACTGAACAAAAAAGATTTGCTTAACACCAATTGTATGACCGTTACCGGCAAAACAATCGGGGAAAATATCCAGGGGTGCGAAAATAAAAATCCCGATGTGATAAGACCCGTTGAAAATCCGTATTCAGAGACGGGTGGAATTGCGGTTCTTCGCGGTAATCTCGCACCCCAGGGAAGCGTTGTGAAACGAAGTGCTGTTCTTCCCGAAATGCTTGTGCATGAAGGCCCTGCAAAAGTGTTTGATTCCGAAGAAGATGCCCAGGAAGCAATCAATGCAGGAAAAATCGTTGCGGGTGATGTTGTAGTAATCAGGTACGAAGGACCAAAAGGCGGGCCAGGTATGAGAGAAATGCTGAACCCTACCTCTGCGATTATGGGGATGGGACTTGGAGGAAGTGTTGCGCTCATCACCGATGGCAGATTTTCGGGTGCAACAAGAGGAGCTTGTATTGGTCACGTATCTCCTGAGGCTGCAAGTGGCGGTATGATCGGAATTGTGAAAGACGGTGATATCATTTCCATCAATATTCCCGAAAATAGCCTCACACTGAAGGTATCCCAAGAAGAAATAGAAACTCGTATGGCAAGTTTTGTTCCAAAAACAAAAGAGCTTTCAGGCTACCTGAAACGTTATGCTGCGTTCGTTTCAAGCGGTGCCGAAGGAGCTGTTTTAAACTGAACACAGGCATCGGAACATGAAAAAAAGGAAGTTTGGATCAATATCCAAACTTCCTTTTTCTTATTGTGTATACAACAAGATTCCGGGGTACCCGACCGCAATCTTTGATTGCGTTATCGGGTCGGGTTCTTATTTTAGT
>JAZQKB010000028.1:0-5355 GCA_045541975.1 Clostridia bacterium
GACATCATTTTTGAAATTCTACCGCTTGAAGAACGGATTTTTGTAAATCTATTCTGTAACTGTTTTTTATTTGCACTCATTTTTGTTGTATAGATGTTTTCTAACACAGAAATTGCCTCCTTATTCAAGATTTATTGTTACAGTATTTTCAGCTTCATTAAACGTTAAAGTTCCCTCAAAATATGTATCTCTTTTTTCGCTATTCCACTTCACATTATCCTGACCGCCAACGATATGCGCTACTGCACGAAGCGGAATATATGTTTTTCCATCAATTAAAACAACAGCTCCGGCAGGGATAAAGGGGTAATATCTTTCGCTGCCAATCTGACAAGCCAATACTTCATCACCTTTCACCATTTCAATTATAGGCATTTGACGGTTGAAATGGTATGTTGCGCCGTAAATATATCTGTCAACGTCAGTTTTTACATAGTCTTTCAAATAATATTGAGGTGTGTGGAGTATTTCTTTAATAAATTCATTATCAACTTTTTCACTATATGGCTCTGAATTACATTGAGGGAAAGTAAATTCGTCCATAAAATTTTCGTATTTTGATTTATCAACATCATAAAATACATCATATCCAAGAGCCTCAAAGGTATCTCGAAGAGGAACATAATAGCTGTCAGTGTGTACCTCTAATTTGTTTTCTATAAGGATAGGAGTAATAGCATATCCTTTTCCGTTTATAAAGAATTTTTTTCTTCATTGACAACGGCTGCCATAACAACAGTTGCACCTAACATTGTTATTGCAATTACTACTGCCATTATGGAAGCAGCTATTTTTGAAAGTTTACCACTACGGGAACGGATTTTTGTAAATCTGTTTTGTAGTTGTTTTCTCTCTGCACTAATTTTTGTTGTATATAATCTTTCTAACATATAAATTTCGCCTCCTATTCAACTAAATCAAGAATTGTTTTCATATAGATTTTTTGTTCTGTATCGGACATATTTTTTGTAACTGCCATATCACAGGAAACCTCGCAGGCCTCGCTGACGTTCGCACACAGCAGATATGCAAGAGGGTTAAACCAATGCTCAGCGTTTACAAAAAGGGACAGCCATCTTATAAGCAAATCCTTTCTCTTGTAGTGTGTCAGTTCGTGCAAAAATACCATTCGCATATTTTCGTCCGGGATTTCTCTGCAGGGAATGTAGATAACCGGGAATAGAACGCCTACAAGCATGGGCGACTGTATATCCGGCGACATTCTGATTTTGATATGCCGTTTTATCTTCAATTCCTTTTTAACCTCATTCAGCACAGCGTTTTCCGTTATTCGTATAGCTTTTTTATGTTTCCGTATGAGATAAATAATATAGCTACTGATAACGACAATTAGATAAATGCACATACCGACAAGCCATACATAAGCCAATAAATCAAGCAGCTTAATACTAAGTTTAGGTGTGATGTTTACCTCTCTGTACTCAATGGGTGTTTCCTCGATTATAACCGTTCTCGGAGCTTCTTCTATATTCTGCGGAGCCTCCGGCTGCACAACCTCATTTTGAGGGAGCAACGGGAGCTTTTGAGCTTCTTTTGGGGGTATCAGCTTGTATGTAGGTATAATCATTGAGAGCAATACCCCAATTCATACGTAATATTGCCATTTAGCGGGAAATTTTTTTGCGGTAATGGGTTTTTAGCAAAGCAGTAAAGCTGTTATCCCAAAACCAAAAAGGCTTAATATAAGCACTGTTTTGAAAAGTTCAACCATCGTATCACTCCAATTCAAACATTTTTTTCAAATCCGACATATCTTCATTTGAAAGTTTTTTGTTTTCATAGAGTGCCGCAACAAGATTTTTAACAGAGCCTTTATAAATCTTTGATAGGAAATTTTCTGTTTCGCTCAAATCGTATTCGCTTTGTTTCAGCAAAGGGTAATACAAATTGGTCTTGCCTTTTTTATCACAGGCAATAACCTCTTTAGTTTTTATGTTATATTATATCTGTTCATTTTTTTCTTTGACAGCAAAGAAAAAACGAACCAAAAAAAGAAACTGCCGCCAAGTATTTTTGCAATTCCTACTTCCGTCTTCCTGCAATAATATTCCATTGCAAAAATAACGGCGGATTCTTTGCTTGCGTCATTCGATAACGCTTTTTTGGGTTGATATAACCTGATGTAGAAACTCTTTTTGGAACTTGTGAAACCGTATGATAGGACAGCAAAACAAAACGACACACAGGTCCGTTCCCTACAAGTTCTATTCAAACAAAAAGACGAAATTCTTTATTTTTTGCTAAAGAATTTCGTCTTTTCTAATTGATCCTAATACAAGGTGCAGAAAAATTGCTGAAAATGAATCAACCGAACCCGAAGGTGCCGCCTCTCCTAAAGGGCGAGATATGTATGGGGCGACCTATGTGTCGCCCCGTTTTTTGATTCATGGTACGCAGTTTTTCAAGCCGTTAGAAACAAACGGTGCCGGAGAAGGACTTGACTGCCGGTCCGGTCATCAGGATGGTTTCGTCTGTGTAACGGATTTTCAGATCTCCGCCGGGGAGCTTCACGGTGATGTCGGTATCTTTTTCGCAGTAACCGTTTAAAATTGCTGCAACGGCTGCTGCACAAGCACCGGTTCCGCAAGCTAAGGTTTCACCGATACCCCGTTCCCAAACACGCATTTTTAAGGTGTTTTTATCAATCACGGTTACCACTTCCAGATTCACTCTGTCGGGGAACATGGGATGATATTCAAACTCAGGACCAACCTTTTGCATGTCCACAGTGTCTAAATTGTCGGTAAATACGACCGCATGGGGATTACCTACAGACACACAGGTCACATAAAATTCTTCCCCTGCCACAGTGATAGGTTCGTTTTTCACAATTTCCTTATCGGAAACCACGGGAATCAGCTCCGGCTTGGTTTCAGCCTTGCCCATGTCTACTCTTGCTGCCACAACTTCCCCTTCCAAGGGATACACCTTCAGCTTTTTCACGCCGCTTAAGGTTTCAATTTCCATATCTTCACGGGGAACGATGCCCTTGTCATACAGATATTTACCCACGCAACGGATGGCGTTGCCGCCCATTCTGCCTTCGGTACCGTCGGAATTGAAAATTCTCATTTTCGCATCTGCAGTTTTGGAGGCTTCAATCACCACCGCACCGTCTGCGCCGATACCGAAATGACGGTCGGAAAGACGGATTGCCAGTGCTTCCGGATTATCAATTTGCTTATTTAAGCAGTCAAAATAGATATAGTCATTTCCTAAGCTCTGCATCTTGGTAAATTCCACTGCAATTTTTTCTTCACGCATGTTGTTGATATCCACAATTTCGATGCTTTGTTCGGAGTATTTCCCCTTCATGGAGTTGATAACAGCGTTTGCAGTGTCAATAGAGGTAAAGCAGGGAACGCTTCTTTCCACCGCTTTTCTTCTGATTTTAACGCTGTCACGTTCCGGCAGTCTGCCTTTGGCGGAGGTGGAAACAACAAAGTTTACTTTTCCGCTTTCAATTAAGGTTAAGGTGTTGTTTTCGGCGTTTTCGTGAATTTTATCCACGGGAATCACCGGGATTCCTGCATCGGATAAGATTTTAGCAGTACCGTGGGTTGCATACACGGTGAAGCCTAAATCATAAAAGCCTTTTGCCACACCGTAGATTTCCGCTTTGTCGGAATTTCTAACGGAAATGAACACGCCACCTTTTTTATGCAGTTTATAACCTGCTGCAATTAAGCCTTTATACAGTGCTTCTTCTAAGTTTGCGCCAATGCCCAAAACTTCTCCGGTGGACTTCATTTCAGGCCCTAAGTGAATGTCCACGCCCAAGAGTTTGGCAAAGGAGAACACAGGCACTTTTACTGCCACATAGGGAGAATTTTTGTAAAGACCGGTGCCGTAACCCATATCCTTTAATTTTTCGCCCAGCATTGCACGGGTTGCCAGGTCAATCATAGGAACTTTCGTTACCTTGCTGATGTAGGGAACGGTACGGGAAGAACGGGGATTTACTTCAATCACATACAGCTCGTTATCGTATACTAAATACTGAATGTTCACCAAGCCTTTGGTGTTTAAAGCAACTGCCAGCTTTTTAGTAGAATCAATGATTTTTTGAATCATGGGAACATCTAAGTTGAATGCCGGATACACGGCGATGGAGTCACCGGAGTGAACCCCTGCACGTTCAATATGCTCCATAATACCGGGGATTAAAATGTCTTCCCCGTCAGAGATGGCGTCAACTTCAATTTCAGTACCCATTAAATACTTGTCAATCAAGATGGGATTTTCGTCCAGACCGTGCAGAATAATCTTCATGTATTCCTTGGTGTCGGAATCGTTCCAGGCGATAATCATATTCTGTCCGCCCAACACATAGGAGGGACGAATCAAAACGGGATAACCGATACGGTTTGCAGTTTCCAATGCTTCTTCTTCGGTTAACACAGTGAAGCCCTGGGGACGTTTGATGTTTAAGCGTTCCAGAAGATCGTCAAAACGTTCTCTGTCTTCTGCCATATCAATGCTGTCTGCACCGGTACCTAAGATTCTGACGCCGTTTTCCTGAAGGAAGTTGGTTAACTTAATGGCAGTACCGCCCCCAAATGCAACCACCACTCCGTAGGGCTTTTCGGTATGGATTACGTTCATCACGTCTTCGGGATTTAAGGGTTCAAAATACAAACGGTTTGCAGTGTCAAAGTCGGTGGAAACAGTTTCCGGGTTATTGTTCACAATCACCACTTCGTAGCCTGCTTCCTGCAGTGCCCATACGCAATGTACGGATGCATAGTCAAACTCAATCCCCTGACCGATACGGATGGGGCCGGAGCCGAACACGATAACGGTTTTCTTGTCGGTGGGGTTATTGTCGATAAATTCTCTTGCTTCGTTGGCTTCTTCATAAGAAGAGTAGAAATAGGGAGTCTGTGCGTTAAATTCACCGGCACAGGTGTCTACCATCTTATAGGATGCATAGATTTTTTCGGGAACTTTTTGGCCCGACAGTCTTTCGATAACCTTGTCCAAAAAGCCCATTTTCTTAGCTTCTAAGTGGAGTTCTTTTGTTAAGGTTTCGCTTGTCAAACGGCTTTCCATGTGGAAAATGTTTGCCAGTTTCGCTAAGAACCAACGGTCAATTTTGGTAATATCATAAATGGTGTCAATGGATACGCCACGGGTAATGGCTTCATACACCACGAAAATTCTTTCGTCATTACACTGGTGAAGTTTTTCCATAATCACATCGTCAGAAAGACCAACCAAGTCTTTATGACGCATAGAATCCTTGGAAATTTCTGCACCGCGAACGGCTTTCATAATGGCTTCTTCAAAGGTGGCACCAATTGCCATAACTTCCCCGGTTGCCTTCATCTGGGT
>JAZQKB010000029.1:0-21702 GCA_045541975.1 Clostridia bacterium
CATTTTGTATTATCTCAATGAAAGAGAATTGGCAGTAGTAAAGGACTTTGAGAAAAAACATAATGCAGTTGTATATCATACACTGCATACAACAACAGAGTTTGGAGAACTACTTGCTATACTTTATGTAGGTCAATACAAAGAAGAGTGGCAGACTGACAGAGAAGATTTAAAGCAAGGAATTGCTTTTTCTTATGTTCATAATCTAACTTGCCCAGAATACAGTGAGTTTGGAAGTATAGGTTTTACTCCAAAATATGGGGGCCTTGTGAGAACTGCATAACCCTACCACCACCAACCAACAAAATTATGGTTGAGTGGTGGTTTTTTTTAACTTTTATGTGTTAATTCTGTGAATTTCTTGATTTCTTGACAAGAATATGGTATAATAAAAATAACTGTAATTATAAATAAAAATACATTTTGTGATTAAATAGATAGCAAAAATTGGGGGTTAATCTAATGAAAGAATACTCTTCAATAGAACTCTTTGCTGGGGCCGGTGGTCTTGCTCTTGGTATAGAGCAATCTGGGTTTGAACATATAGGGTTGGTTGAATTTGATAAATCTGCTGCAAACACTTTAACAACAAACAGACCAGAGTGGAATGTTTTGTGTGAAGATATAGAACTTGTTGCTCAAAGAGATTTAGAAAAAGAGTTTAATATAAAAAAAGGAGAACTTGACTTGTTGTCTGGGGGTGCTCCTTGTCAGTCTTTTAGTTATGCTGGAAAAAGACTTGGGTTAGAAGATACTAGGGGAACTATGTTTTATCATTATGCAACCTTTTTACATAAACTTCAACCCAAAATGTTCTTGTTTGAGAATGTAAGGGGTCTATTAACCCTTGATGGTGGTAAAACTTATCAAACTATTTTAGATATTTTTGAACAAGAAGGTTATTCTACACAATATCAAGTTCTTAATGCTTGGGACTATGGAGTTCCACAAAAAAGAGAAAGACTTATAACAATAGGTATAAGAAATGATTTATGTGATAAAATCTCATTTTCTTTCCCAACACCACATAAGTATAAACCTTTGATAAAAGACATAAAACTTGATACAAACCCAGGACCAGAAGAGTGTGCAAGATATTCTAAATACAAGGAAAAAATCTTTGCTCTTGTTCCCCCAGGTGGTTATTGGAGAGATATTGACCCAACAATAGCAAAAGAATATATGAAGACTTGTTGGGAAATGGGTGGTGGAAGAACTGGCATTTTAAGAAGAATTGGTTTAAATGAACCTTCATTGACTGTTTTAACAAACCCAGGAATGAAACAGACAGACAGATGCCACCCAAATGAAGTAAGACCTTTTTCTTACAGAGAAAATGCAAGAATACAAACTTTTCCAGAAGAATGGGTATTTTGTGGTAAGTTAAGTGAAAAATATAAACAAGTTGGTAATGCAGTTCCAGTAAATCTTGCAAAAGAAATTGGTTTAGAAATTGCAAAAGCATTGGGGGAATGTAAATAATGTATAGTTTAAGTTTTATAAAAGAAGAAGATTTTAAAAATCATGTTGCAGAAACTTTGGCAAGTTATAACAAAACTCTTAACTCAATAAATCTCAAAGATTTTAATGCCAATATTATTGACCCTATAAAATTACTTTTTGATAAGAGTGTTTATGAGAAAACTTTTAGAGAAATTATTGAATTAGAAATACATAGACAAAGGGACAAATCAAATACTAATGCTATTGGTTATTTCCACCAGAATATGTTTAAATATATTTCTGGTTGCACAGTTCCAACACAAGGTTGGGATGTAATTTGTAAAAAGGAAGATTATTCTATATATGTTGAAATGAAGAATAAGCATAATACTATGAACTCATCTTCTTCCCAGAAAACATATATACAAATGCAAAACCAAATCATAAAGACACCTAATGACTACTGCTATTTAGTAGAAACTATTGCTCCTATTTCAAGAAATATACCTTGGGGTTGCTCTGTAAATGGAGAACACTGTGAAAGTGAGCATATTAGAAGAGTGTCAATGGACCAATTCTATAAAATCACAACTGGTATTGAAGATGCTTTTTATCAAATGTGTATGCAATTACCACATACCATTGATGAATTGATTGCAGAGAATAAAGTTTCTGTTGTTCAAAATGATACTGTTGTAGAAGAATTAAACCAGAAGAACCCAGATACACTGAAAGCATTGTATATTCTTGCTTTTGAAACTTATGAAGGGTTTGGAAAACTCAAATGATTATAGATAAATCAATTACTGCAACAGTGTATATTTATCAAAATGGAAAGATATTATTACACCAACATAAAAAGTATAAAACTTGGTTTCCAGTGGGTGGTCATATAAACTCAAATGAGTTCCCCTATGAAGGGGCAATTAGAGAAGTCAAGGAAGAAACTGGTTTTGAAATTGAATTAGTCAAAACAGAACTTATGCCAGAAACAGATATTGGAAGAGTGAAAAGAGTTCCATTACCATTTTGCACCTACTATGAAGGAGCAAGTGGAGATGAACAGTTTTTTGATTTTATCTATATAGCAACAACAAAGGAGCATACTCCACACCCAGACAAAGGGGAAAGCACACAGTTTGAATGGTTTAGTAAAGAAGACTTATTAGCAAGAGAAATTAAACCACATATAAAGAATACTGCATTAGAAATAATTAAATATATGGAACAAAATAAAATCAAGTAAGTAGGAAATGGTAATATGCCAGATTTTTTGATTAAATTGTTAGAAATAATTATAGGTAAAGTGGTTGAAAACTTTTCAAAAATAAAAGAGTGGTGGAAGGGCACAAAAATATTTAAGTTTCTTAATAGGTATTCTGCTTATAGGAAAATTAAATCAAACCAAAAGACCTTTAACACTTTTGTATTATTAAACATAAGTAATGAAGACCAAACAAAAACAGAATGTCAAAAAGAAATGTTTTCTATACAACACCCATTACATAAGGCAGTAATTAGAGAAATGGAACTTTGGGGAGCAATAAAATCAAGTACAACATCTCCAAAAGAAAGAGAAATATTAAATGAATTATTGTCAATAAATAGTGGTGGAAATACTGATAATTTTTCAAAAAGTGAATTAAAAACTATTGGAGATAAAAGGTTGAAGTGTTGTAAGCAGTATATTAAAACACTGAAAAAATATCAAAAAACACCAATAGAGAATTATCAAGTTGAAAAACTTGACTGCTTGAAAGATTATGTTAAAGCAACAAAGTCTTATTATGAATTGTTATATGTTTATTTACCTATTGAGAAAAGGAATATTTTAGAAAAACCTTTTAATAAATGAAAATATTGCAATATCAAGCAGTGTATGGTATAATAAAAACACATAAAAACTGCTACTTGGTAGTTTCAAGAATATTGACTTGGGAAATGAAAAATCTTGGGAAAAACTTGGGAAATATTTTGAGAAACCCCATAAAATAAGGCTTTCAAGCACCTTTCTTGTGACGAAGCTCGTCACGGCAGAGGTTTAGAGGGATTGTTAAACAGATATTTTAAATAAGAATATTTTACAAAAAAAGGACTAAGTGTTGCTTAGTCCTTTTTTATGATATTAAAAATGTTCCAGCCAAACACAAATGGCAGGAGATGGAAATCTCCTGCCATTTTTCGTGTAACAAATTTAATTTGTTATGCTTTAAATTAGAATACGGGTTTTAAACCATCGAAGCTATCCCAGATGAATACTTTGATTGTGTCACCGTCTTCGGGGATATAGTCATATAAAGTAGCTTCTACAGGTACATAAGTACCGATAGCTTCTTCATATTCCAGATAGCCTTCGCCCATCATGTATAACTGATCGCCAGTGTATACTGCAACTAATACAGTGGTACCAATTTCATTCCAGTCACCAACCTGCACGGTGTATACCAGATTACCGGAACCGTCGTCTGCAACAGAAATCATGTCTTTCGCAAAATCATATGCAGTTTTTACGTCTTCGTAGGTTTCGTATGCACCGCTTTCCAGCATAGCGCAGTTTAATAATGCATTGTATGCATATTCAGGATAGATAAAGTCAGTTTCCGGAGTTAAGGAAATTTCAGACTTGATGATATCTTCAAATTCTGCTAAAGCATTAGCGATATCCTCGGTAGTTCCTGCAGCCTGCATAGCAGCTAAGAATAAATCCTGACGGGTTAAGGTGGTAAATTCAAAACCGTGAACATGGGTCATCATACCGGGTTGTGTTCCGGAATCTACATTTTCAGTCAGAGTAACGGTCATGGTGTATTCACCTGCCGGTATGAATACCTTATCGGGAGTGATGGTTACGCTGTTGGATTCATTTTCATTACCAAAATAGGGCAATTCCTGATCTGCACTGAGCATAACGATTTCTTCGTTCACACCATCATCCATGGTAATCTGAACAGTAGGAATCAGCGGAACAGTACCGCTCATAACGATACCGTAGTAATCGTCTGCAGGAATGGTGATGTTATACTGATAAGTCAAGGTGTTTGCAGCACTGTCAGAAGAATCTGCAATATGGATACCAGGTAAGTTATTTCTTACGGTATATTCAGGAATCTGCAGAGGATCCTGGGATGCACCGATGTAGTTCTGAGCCAGAACAAATGTGCTGGGAGTGATTGCAGAATCATCTTCCACATAGGTTAAGGTGATGGACTGTAAGTAGATCCAGCCGGCACCTTCGTTACGTACCCAAACAGAGTTTACACCTTCTTTTAAGGTGATATAGGTGCCGTCTGCGGTGATGTAGTTATTGGGACTTGCATCATGCTGAGTATAGCCGTAGGAGTCTACAGTTTCTACAGCAATTTTTGCCGGGTTATCGTAAACCGCTGCGGTAGTGGAAATCTGATAAGTACCTGCAACTTTTGCAGTTACTTCAAATCTTTGCCATTCGCCAGTTACCAACTGAGTACCGATTACAGAACCTAAGGAAGGTTTGTCATCTGTAACACGGCCGGGAATCATGTAATAGTCAACCCAGGAATTGTCAAGAATAGAATCTTCGTAGGGTTTGATTACAATCGGTCTGGGCGGAGTCAGCTTACAATCATCCATGGTGATGGTTGCTTCTTCTTCAGCAGTCAGCAGTTTAAATTCAACGTTCCACAGTAAGTGATGAATAGAACCTGCGGTAACTTCTACGTGGTTGATACCTTCTTTTAAGTATACATACTGATAGTTGCCTTCGGAGTCAGTTGCTCTGACAGCACCATGGTCATATACAAATTCAGTTGCCAGTTCTGCACGGTAACCGTCGTCACCATCGGTATCAACAGTGATAACGGGCAGATTATCTTCGGTAATGGTACCACCGATTTTTGCCTGCACTCTGTAGATTCCGGGGAACAGAACGTTCAGTTCATATTTTAAGATAGAACCTGCACCCTGAACAACTGCAGAATTGCTGGTATCATATTCGTATTTGTAGAAATAGCCTTCGCCTTCTACTAAATCTTTATAAGGATTGATCGTTAAATCGTAAGCTTCTTCCGGAACGGTATTAGAGTTTTGACGCTGTTCTAAATAATCGTCAGAGTTGTTCAGCTGATAGAAGCTTGCAGAGGTTAAAACAGAACCGTTTTCACCGGTTGCGGTGATCAGGTTATCGCCTTCTTCTAAGTAAATGTACTGTAATTCAGCAGAAGTAGCAGCGTAATCCACAAAATCGCCGGATTCAGTTTCTAAGTGAATGGTTCCGGTAAATTCTGCATCTACCAGATACATACCTGCTGCGGGAGCAGTTACGGTATAATTTACCCAGATACTGTCGGATAAGTTCATACCGTTGTCAGCATAAGGCGGATAGTAAACTAAGGAATCGTAACCGGTAGCCTGAGTAACACCATAGGTGTAAGGATTAATATCGGTATTCCAGTTTTCCCAACCAACTACAGAGCCATTCCAACCTTCCGGGTCAATACCTGCGGTATTATCAGTAGTACCAACATACTGGAGATAGTCTGTATCGTCTACTAATGCAAGAATGTCAAAAGCATCGAAAACAATGCCGCCGGGACCTGCATTATAAGCAGTCAGATAATTGGTGCCTTCCTGCAGATACAGGAAATCGTCATGACCGTTGTTATAAGACCAAGTATCATTCCAAGTTCCGGTGGGTGCAATATCAAACTGCGCATAGTAGTCATCGCCGTCAATATTGTTAATCAGCTGCAGAGAAGCAGTCGTATAACTTGCCTGGCCATAACGAACCAATACAGCATAAACACCGGTTTCAGGGATATTATTTAAAGTATAAGTTGCATAAGATCCTGCAGGCAGGAAGATTGCACCTTCATTGCCTTTATCCAGAACAGGACCTTCATCATCTGGATAACCCCAGTCGGTATCCAGCAATTCCATACCTTCATCGGAGCTCATGTTGGGAACGAAGCCGTCCAGGAACAGTTCTTCTGCATCTGCATTGTAGTCAGGATGGTTTTCTAAAGTGCCGTCCCAACCTTCCGGGAAGTAACCGTAATCATATACGGGAGCATCGCCGGCGTAGGGTTTTAAGCTGGAAATCTTAGACTGATCAATCCAAGTTGTATTGCCTTTATCCACTAAAACACCAGGGTTATTGAAAGAAATGTTGGTGAGGGTGAAAGCACTATCACCGGTGTTTTCAAATGCAACTACGTTTTTACCTGCTCTTAAGTACAAATATTCGATATCTCCGTTACCGGCAACTGTTTCGTAGATATTATTGCCACCGAAAGTTTTAGATAATTCTGCATAAAAACCGGTATCAGAAGTAATTTTCATGGAAGCGGCGCCATTTCCTGTGAGGATATAGGGATATACCAGACCGTTCCAGTTACCGTCAGTTGCGGTATCAAAAACAATGTTGTAAACTTCGCCGGGTTCTAAGGTTTCGTTTACAGCAGTATGAGGATGTCCGTCGCCGGGAGCGAAGGGCTGATCATTTACGGTAATCTGATCAATATAGTCCAGACCATGGTTGTCTAACTGGGTGAAGGTTAATTCTGCATCAGCATCGGTGGTTTCAATGATGTTTTGACCTTTGATTAAGTAGATGTAGCCTTCTTCACCTGCAGCTAAAGAAACTTCGGAATTCAGTTCACTCTTTAATGCAACATCAACGTCGGAGGATACGGTATAAACACCTGCATCTTCGGCTACGTAGGTGATGGTGTCAGTATAAACAGAGGGAGTGGGTTCCGGAGTCGGTTCCGGGGTAGGTTCCGGAGTCGGTTCCGGAGTAGCCTGAGGATCAAAGCCTTCTTCGTACACTTTCAAAGATGCCATGTTCATCAGGTCTTTCCAGTAATCAGCTTCTGCCAATACACCGGTAGTCTGCATTTTAACAGTGTAGAAGGAAACTGTAGAAGAACTGATATTTTCAATGGTAATTTCCTGTGCACCATCTCTTACATAAAGCATAGAAGGCTGCTGTCTTGCTGCGTCTGCCCATGCAGAAGAACTGTAGTTATAAGCAAAATACAGATCTGCATAATAACCGGTATCGGTATACACTCTTACGGAATTACCTGCACCAACGGTGGTAGAAATGTAGGGATATACCAGACCTGCAGAAATAACGCTCGGAGTATAGGTCGCGGTGTATTTTTCACCGGGAGCCAAGGTTACGCCGACAAAGTTGCTCAAAGAATCGCCGGTATCACCGGGAAGAATAGGTTCTTCGGTCATTTCCACTTCGTTAATGTAATCCAGACCGTTGTTATCTAACGAAGTGAACGTTAAGGAAGCGGTTTCATCGCTGATGATCATATTGTTGTTACCTTTAATCAAGTAAAAATAATTGGTTTCACCTGCTGCCAAAGTAACAGTATGACCTGTTTCGTTAGTTAAAGTAACTGCTTTATCAGAAGTTACTTCGTACACACCTGCGTAGGGAGCATCGTTGTAATCTACTGCATCGCCTGCCGCATTAACAAAAACAACCTGGCTGAACACACAACTTAAAAGCATGATCATAGCCAAGCTGAAACTTAACAGTTTTTTCATTTTCATGTTGCCATCTCCTTTTCTCATGATGTATATATAAAATTTTTTTTGCCTTTGGGAGATTTAGATAAAATAATAGTATTATTTCTATACAATATTGTAACATTTGCGTAACATTCTGTCAATCTTAGATATAGGACATATTTTGTCATAAGAAGTCCTAAAACAAGTTATATCCGTTGAATCCACATCAAGTCCCCCGATTTTAACTATTTTGTATTTAGATTATGGCAATTTTTTCTCCCTTTTATTGGATGAAAAAGTCAGAAATTCCAAAAAAAATTTTCAATTTTTTGAAAAAAGTATTGACAAATGTTTTTTTTGGGAGTATAATGCAAACAAATTTGAATATCACAAAAACGACTGTGACGAGGACGGTCGGATTGAGGAACCTGGAGAGAGTTGCCGGTTGGTGCGAGGCAATGGGGATGCATTCCAATGACTTATCACCTCTGAGTCGGAGGACCGAACGTAATATTATCAGTAGACTCCTTCCGTATTGCTGCGTTAAGGCAAAGGGCTTGTTTGAGCCCGGCAAGTGACGGAATCTTTTCCGTAATTTGAGTGGTACCGCGGGTTATTAAAACTCGTCTCAAAGTGTTTTTGAGGCGAGTTTTTTGTTTTATTCAAATTCGTAACACATATTCGTTCACGAAAATGAAAGGAGACAGAACAATGGACTACAATTTAAAAGAGGTTGCAGGAAGAATCAAAGACCTTCGTGAAGCAAAAGGATATACTCCCGAAGAATTGGCAAAACTGACCGGTGTTTCCAAAGAAGACTATCTGCTTTTGGAACAGGGCGAAACCGATTTTTCCTTCACTTTTATTTACAAATGTGCCAAGGCCTGTGGAGTTGAGGTAGTAGACTTATTAGAAGGTACCTCCACCACCCTGACCTCCTTTGCCATCACCAGAAAAGGCGAAGGATTAAAAATCATCAAAAAACAAGGTGTTGTGTATAACAACTTGGCTCCTAAATTCAAAGAAAAACTGGCAGAACCTTTTTTGGTGAAATTCCCTTATCTGGCAGAAGAACAAAACGCTCCCATTAAGCTAAATTCCCATAACGGACAAGAGTTTGACGTAATCGTGAAGGGTTCGTTAAAAGTGCAGGTAGGAAATCACATCGACGTGTTACACGAAGGTGATTCTATTTTCTATAACAGTATCATTCCCCACGGAATGATTGCTGCATCAGAAGGCGGATGCGAGTTCCATGCTGTTGTTTTAAATCCCCAGGACGGACACTTCTCCGAAGAATACCCCGAAGCACCTTTCATTGCCGCAAAAGCAGCAAAAGCAAAGGAAGCTGAAAAGAAAACGGTTGCAGACAACTTTATCGAGTCTTCCTACGACGAAAACGGTGTCTTTAACGGCATCACCTTCAAAAACGAAGACAAATTCAATTTTGCATTTGATTGTGTGGACGCCATTGCACAAAAAGATCCTGATAAACTGGCAATGATGTGGGTGGCAAACGACAAAACCGACCGTCGTTTCACCTTCAGCGATATGAAAAAATATTCTGCAAAAACCGCAAACTATTTTGAATCACTGGGCATCAAAAAAGGTGACACCGTAATGTTGGTATTAAAACGCCACTATCAGTTCTGGTTCTGTATGCTGGCACTGCATAAAATTGGTGCAATCGCAATTCCGGCAACCAATCAGCTTGTAGAACACGATTTTGATTACAGATACAAAGCGGCAAAAGTAAAGGCAATTGTTTGCACAGCAGACGGTGATGTCTCCGCAGAAGCTGAAAAAGCTGCAGCAAACTATCCCGGTATGATCAAAGTGTTAGTTGGTGGCAATAAAGAAGGTTGGCACGATTTCAATGTGGAAATGGAACGGTTCAGCACGCATTATTTCAGAACCGAAAACACTCCTTGCGGAAACGATCCGATGCTGATGCTCTTTACTTCCGGTACTACAGGTTATCCCAGAATTGCAACGCATTCTTATAAATATGCATTGGGCCACTACCCCACCGCCAAACATTGGCACAACGTGAATCCGGACGGCCTGCATTTTACCATTTCCGATACCGGCTGGGGAAAAGCACTGTGGGGCAAACTATACGGACAGTGGCTCTGTGAAGCGGCACAGTTCACCTATGACTTTGACCGTTTCCATTCTGAAGATATCTTGCCCATGTTTGCAAAATATCATATCACCACTTTCTGCGCACCTCCTACCATGTACCGATTCTTTATCAAAGAAGATTTATCCAAATATGATCTTTCTTCCATTGAATACGCAACCACTGCAGGGGAAGCATTAAATCCGGAAGTGTTCAATCAATTTAAAAAAGCAACCGGCTTAACCATTATGGAAGGTTTCGGTCAAACAGAAACCACCCTGTCTATCGCAAACTTTGTTGGCTCTACTCCGAAAATCGGTTCCATGGGACGACCCAGTCCGCTGTATGATGTTGTGGTACTAGATCCCGACGGAAACGAATGTAAAACCGGTGATACCGGTGAAATCTGTATCCGTGTTAAAGATAATGTTCCTTGCGGACTTTTTATCGGCTATTACTTAGATGACGACAAAACTAACGAAGTATGGCATGACGGTTACTATCACACCGGTGACCAGGCAACCATGGACGAAGACGGCTACCTCTGGTATGTTGGAAGAATTGATGACGTTATCAAATCCTCCGGCTACCGTATCGGACCTTTTGAAATCGAAAGCGTTATCATGGAACTCCCCTACGTTTTAGAATGTGCAATCACTCCTGTTCCTGATGAAGTGCGCGGTCAAATTGTAAAAGCTACCATCGTACTGGTGAAAGGCACCGAAGGTACCGACACACTGAAAAAAGAAATTCAGGAATATGTAAAAACCCATACAGCTCCCTACAAATATCCCAGAATTGTTGAATTTGTGGAAGAACTTCCCAAAACAATCAGCGGTAAAGTTCGCCGTGTGGAAATCAGAAACAGAGATCTGGAAAAAAACAAATAATCTGATAAAAACTCCTCCGAAAAATCCGGAGGAGTTTTTTTTATTATTGGACAAGATTTGAAAATTTTCGCAGATTATGATAAGATAAACATATCTTTTGGCAGAAAGGATGCGAAAACAATATGAAACGCTATGCAATATACGGTGCCGGAAGTCTGGGAACCGTTTTAGGTGCCTATATCACCAAAAATGGCGGTAAAATTGACTTGATTAACCGTAATAAAAATCATGTAGAAGCATTACGAAAAAACGGTGCTACCATCAACGGAACCGTGAATCTCAATGTTCCTGTTTCTGCGCTTACTCCTGACGAAATGACAGGAAAATACGATATCATTCTGCTTTTAACCAAACAGCTTTATAACCGTGAAGTGGTTACGTTTTTAAAAGATTATCTCTCTGAAACCGGAGTTTTGGTCACCCTGCAGAACGGTCTTCCCGAACCTGAAATCGCAGAAATCATCGGTTCCGATCGCACCATGGGCTGTGTTGTGGAATGGGGTGCTACTCTGCAAGAACCCGGTGTGTGTACCCTGACCAGTGCTCCGGAAAGTCTTTCGTTCCACATGGGCGGTATGGAGGGTATTTCCCGGGAAATGCTGAACGAAGTGAAAGCACTGCTGGAGCTGATGTGCCCTGTTCATATTGAAGAAAATCTAATGGGTGCCAGATGGTCTAAGCTCTTAATCAATGCCACCTTCTCAGGACTTGGTACCGTCATCGGCGGTTTATTTGGCGATGTTTCTGAAGGAAAGGAAGCTAAAAAAATAGCTGTCAGATGTATGAAAGAATGTATTGATGTAGGTCATGCCGCAGGTGTCACTTTTGCACCGGTACAAGGGAAAAACATTGTTTCGTTGTTCTACTATAAAAGTGCCATCAAACGCACATTTGCTACCCTGCTCTTACCCATTGCTATGAAAAAGCACCGCAATATTGAACCTTCTATGCTGCAGGATTTGAAAAAGAAGAAACCCTGTGAAATCAATGCCATTAACGGGATTATTTGTCAGTGGGGCAAAAAATACGGGATTCCCACCCCGATCAACGATAAAATTACTGAAATCATTCAAAAAGCTGAACAGGGACAACTTTCTTTATCAGAAGAAAATTTAAAACTGTTTTAAACCCCAATACAAAAAATTTCCGATATGCCTTGCATTTTTTCGGATACTGTGGTATAATGTCGGAAAAGGAGGGATTGCTATGGCACATGGATTTGGAACAGAATTATTAAGAGATCAATGTCCAAAAAAATATTATTCTAAAAAAAGTTTGTTTAAAGATATTGTTCCCATCGTGATTGCTGCAGTGATTGTGTCCTTCTTTTCCGGTTCGTTACTGAAATCGGTAGGTTTGGGTCTATGGTATGCCGTACTGGCCGCGGCTGGATTTGTAATCTTGTTCAGCGTTATCTTTTTCGTTGTATTTGGCGGCATCAAAAAAAGGCTTTCCCGAACCTATATCAGTGTTATGGAAACAGGAATTTCAGGTATCTATGCCATAAACGGTTACCGCAATGCCTCATTCGGGATTCCTTACGAAGACATTACATTTGCCAGTTACCGCGGTGAACGTGCGGTGATTGAAACCAAACAAGGCAAATTCACTTTTGTTTTAGAACATGCCCCCGAAACAGTTGAACTGATTTGCAAACAAGCTAATATTTAATAGAAAGCATCTGCCCGTTGAAACGGAGCAGATGTTTTTTTGAGAATATAAGTTTTCCAAAACACCAAAGCAAATCCTCTGATTACATGATTGATTGCTCTCTCATTTGGAATTGACTTTCCCGAAAAATCGTGATATAATATTATATAGAAATGATATGGAGGAGTTATTCATGAAAAGAATGAAAAAAGTATTATCCATTGTATTAGCACTGGCAATGGCGGTAACCTTGCTAGCAGGATGCCAGAATCAGGCTACGCAAAACAATCAGGAGCTGGCAACGAAAACAATAGAGAGCTATATGGATGCTTTAGTGGAATTTGATTTTGAAAAAGCTTCCAACTATTCCAATTATCCTGAAAAAATACTGGAAAGTGCACCCTATACCAACAAAGAAGATGCTGTCCAGAAAATGTTGACAGCACTACCTGAAAATGTTCAGAAATACGAAAGTAGCATCACCAACTTTGCAGAAGCCGTATTTAATCTGATGCAAGATAACATGACTTATCAGATTACGGATATCCAAAAAGTCGGTAATAGCTACGTTGCATCCCTCGAAATAACCTCTGTTGATACCGAAAAATTCGACATTGCCGAACTGATGACAAACATGATGGCTGAAATTGATATCAACAGTCTGCTGAATGAACAGTTGGAAACCGGTGCTATCAACGAAAATATGTCACAAGAAGAAATTTACGATGTGCTCTTCCCTGTTCTGTTTGAGTCTATGACAGATGCCGTAAAGAATCTTCCCGCTGAAACTACTGCCAAAGAACAAACTTTCACCGTTATTCAAGTTGACGGTAAATGGCTGATCGATGTGAGTGAATTTTAAATTATCACATAAAAAAAAGAACTGTCTCAATACGAGGCAGTTCTTTTTTTATGAAATTACAGCTTAGTTACTTGGCACAAATTGAAATTCGGTGAAAGTGGCACCGGGATAAAAAAGATCGCCATTAAAATGTTGTAAGCTAAGGCCGGTATCGTTCACATCCCAGAAAAAGAGTGCATCCATTTCCAAATACTGTGCAGCAACACCGTCAGTATCTGCAAAATCTGCGTTGCCGTCTGTTGCTAATCTCAGCTTTCCGTCCGATATAATAAACCATTCTCCATGGAAATCGCCATTTACTTTTTCAGATGTGTATGTATACTCTACCCCATCGGACGAAATGGATAATGCCAGATCAAAAACAGTGCCATCTGCTTCTGTTACCGTACTAGTCCAGTCGCCGTAAAACTCCCATTCAGATTCCGTTCCGTTTCCCACATATTGATCCATATAACTGTAGGGTGTGAAATCATATACCAGTTGTTCATAATTTGATAATGTTCCATTTTCCAAGGAAAGACTGGGGGCATACTGAATTGCCACATCACCTTTTTTCGCAACAATCATCAGATTGGGCATAATATCGCTGATGTTTCCCTGTAAAATCACCGGGGTACCGTCTGTTACCATGAGAAGTTCCTCTCCGGGTGTCATCTGATAGTCAGTTTCATCCAACATCGCCTGGTAAACACTGAGTGAAACACCATTGGCAGGAACCACGCAGTAAAGTTCTGCTCCGTCTGCCTGCACAAAGTGAGTAGACGGAATCTTGGAAACAAAAGAATAACGTTTCATATAAGTCTGCTCGGAAAGGTAATCTGATACTGCATCGTAATCCCCTTCCATATAACCCAGATATGCAACGCCAATCAGTTTATCTGCCCCCTGAATATACTCCTTCACTTCTTTTACCGAGGGATTCTGATCATCAAAGGATGCCTTCTGCACACCGCAAGCGGTCAGCAAACATAAGCATAACAATATGCAAAACAATTTTTTCATAGGATATTCCTCCTTATTTTTTATCAGAAAATATTGTATCACAAATCGTCGTATTTGTAAAGTTTTTTCAGTAAAAAAGCAACACCTCAAGTGGAGGTGTTCGTAAGAATACGATAGCAAAACAAAAAACCTCGCAAATTACCGATGATCAGTATTTGCGAGGTTTTGCTATATGTTTGCTTTGCAAACTCGATATATTTGCGTTACCGCAAATTCGATATCATATAAATTCCCAAAAAAACTCGTCACAAAGCGACATTTTGAGCCATTTATAGCATATCGAAAATTCCAAAAGAATTTACATCACTTAAGGTATTTTCTAGTATTTAATCCAGAATTTCATAGAGTTTTCGCAAGCTTTCCGTAAATCACCGGAAGGCTTGGTGCGATAATTTTCAGTAGACAGGGTGAATACATAATCCTGTTCTGTCCAGCTGATATTGGGCTCCAACCCTTTATTTTCTCTGCCAAAATGAAGAGATAACCAAGTGAAGTAAGCCATCCAACGTTTTTTGTAATAACCGGAAAGCATACCGTCATATTCACGGAATGCATAGTCTCTTAAACGGAAGCGACCGGGCTTGCCGCACCAAAGAGTCATCATATTTTTCACATTGTATTCAAAGATTCTCTTTTCGGTGTCATTTCTGCCGTAGTCTCTTGCACGCTGAATCCAAGCACCCAACAAGGTGTGTTCGTTCGTACGAACCACTGCTTCCTGCAGATCGTAAAGTTTTAAGAAACGGCGTGCTTCTTTTTCAAACTGAGCACGTTTGCCGCCCTTATAGGCAACTTTCATCGCTTCAATAATTTCCCAACCGTAGTCAGCATTTGCCTGTCGGCACAGTTCCATCAAGTCAAAGCGGTAGCATTCGTTATCTTTTAACTTGTCGTATTCTTTCAGCATCAGCTGGGTTGCTTTCTGCAGAATTTCAATGGGATACGGACTTCCGCCACGGGATTCAAACCAACCTACCGTACGAACATTGACATTAGGACAGGTACACAGCGAAGAAGATTTACTTGCATTGTAAGCAAACCCTTTCCAAAGTGTGTAAATATTATCAATAACCAAATCGTATGCTTCTTTGATGTTCTGATTGTAGTAACCGTATCTTGCTTTGAAGAACCGTTCCACAAAATCGTCCTGTTTCAACGGTTTCTGACGGATACTGTTGGACGCTAACACATCATAGATAATTTCGTCGGTTTCAATGCCTTCCATTGCCATACCGATACCAACCATCATATCGTTTAAGGAACCGGGTTCCAGCAGTTCAAAGGGCTGATTTAAAAATTCGGGAATATTACCGGTGAAACGCTGAACACCGCCAAAGTTTCCGATTTGCATATACATGTAAGGATAATCGCCAAACAGTTCTTTTGCTGTGTTTACCACACGGTCACCGGACAGAAGACCGATAAGCACTTCTTCGTGTTTTAACACTTCTAAAAGTTCCTGTCTGGGATTGCCAACCCATCCCTGATAGAACCACACATTACCGTCGGAATACTTTTTCATAGTTTCGATATTGGTTTTGGAATATGCTGCAATATCAATTCCATCGGTAATACCGCCTTCATGGAAGGGGTCACCGCCAAAATAATGGATTTCTCCAAAATGTTCTTTGGTTTTTCTGTAGTATACTTCCGCCATTTTATCATACAACGGATCGTTCACATCAATCAGCGGAGGCCGGTCACCTTTTTGTGCTAAGTTCCAGGTACCCTGTGCATAGATTTTTGCTTCGGGATATTTATCGCAAATATTGTTGGGCACTTTTCCGTAGAATGCAGGACGGATCACATCGCCACCAAATTCACGCAGACGTTCGGTCATCTTGTTTGCCAGCATTTTCTGATCTTCGTACCACCATTTGGGAATATCGCCGCCAAATTCGCTGATGTTACCCATGATCTGCCAGGGAAGCATACCTGCACCGCAGATATCGTCGTTTGCTTCTTCTTCGGTATAACCGATTTCCAAAAGCATATCTCTCCAAACGATTTCGTGACCTAACTGGTTTAATACCAGGTTAATCCCAGCCATCAGCATCCAGTCAATCAGTTTTTCGTACTGTTCCCATTTCCAGTAAATGCAGGTGTAAACATAGGTACAGTAGTTCATAAAATAACGGTATAAAAATACCGATTTATTTTCAATCACTTCTCCAACTTTCGGAGGCTTTTTCGGTAAGCCTTTCACATCCTGGGTAATAGGACCGAAAAATACGTGACATTTTTCTTTCAAATATGTATTGAATGCAACGGCTGCTGCAACACCGGTGGTTGCTTCAATCACGATTTTGCCGTCTTCATCATAAAGTTTATACTGATCCATACCGGTTTTTTCTTCTGCAATCTGCTTAATGACGAATTGCTTCCGATAAGTTTTAGAACCGGTAACACGTTCGATTAAATCCAGCACCGCATCTTCCTTTAATGTAGTGCCGAGGTTTGCTTTTTTCACTTTTGCAATTTTGTCGAAAACTTTTTTATCCATAAAAAGTACCTCTCTTCGTCCCTATTTGTCAAAGGACGTATTTTCCTTTTGTAGTATAATATAAATTTTGCGATTTTTCAACCCGAAAATGTGCTATTTATAGGGCAAAAAATCTGCTAAAACACTCCTGCAGACAAGTAGCGTTCCCCTGTATCGGGAAACAAAACCACAACATTTTTGCCTCGGTTTTCTTCCCGTTTGGAAACATCCACCGCTCCGCATAAAGCCGCACCGGAAGAAATGCCGCTAAGGATTCCTTCTGTTTTACCCAGTTCTGCGGCAAAACGGTATGCATCTTCGTTGGAAACCGTGATAATTTCGTCGTAAATTTTAGGATTCAGCGTATCCGGCACAAAGCCTGCGCCGATGCCCTGAATTTTATGACTTCCACTGATTCCCTGAGAAAGCACGGGAGAAGCAGCCGGTTCCACAGCAATAACTTTCACGTTAGGGTTCTGCTCTTTTAAATATTTCCCTACTCCGCTGATGGTACCGCCGGTGCCAACCCCTGCCACAAAGATATCCACCTTGCCGTCCAACGCATCCCAGATTTCGGGACCTGTGCTTTCATAATGTGCCGTAGGATTAGAGGGATTGGCAAACTGGTCGGGTAAAAAGCTATCGGGAATTTCCCGAGCGAGTTCTTTTGCCCTTTCGATAGAACCTTTCATACCAAGCGATCCCTCCGTCAAAACCAGTTCTCCACCGTATGCCTTCATCAGCATTTTTCGTTCTTCGGACATGGTTTCCGGCATCACTATTAATGTGCGATATCCTTTTTGAGAAGCAATCATGCAAAGACCGATTCCGGTGTTGCCGCTGGTAGGCTCAATAATTACCGAACCTGGTTTTAACTTCCCGGATTGTTCGGCATCTTCTATCATTTTCTTTGCCACACGGTCTTTGGCAGATCCACCCGGATTAAAGGCTTCCAGCTTGGCATAAAGGAAAGCGGAAAGTTTCTTTTCGTGTTCTATTTTCTGCAGTCTTAAAAGAGGAGTATTCCCTACTAATTCCTCCACCGACTGATAAACTTTTTTCATAAAAATTCTCCTTTTTAAAGGAATTAAAACTTCTTTTTTAGTATAACACATCTTTCTTTAAAATGCAACAAAAAAACAGAATCTCATGCGGTAGATTTTCACAGAATCTTTTTCGGTATTTTTCCCGATAGATATTGACAAAAACCAAGCATTAGTGATACAATAAATGATGTATGGGATTTATGTCCGAACGGCTATGCTTCGGTGGTCTTACCTGTTAACATTCGGTCATCTTCGTCCCAACAATATAAGAAAACAATATAGGAAGGTGTCTTAAAAATGTTAACAGATATTGAAATTGCTCAGAAAGCTACCATGAAACCCATTACCGAAATTGCCAAACAAATCGGCATTTCGGAAGATGATTTAGAATGCTACGGCAAATATAAAGCTAAAATCTCTTTCGATTTTATCGCAAAACAACAGAATAAAAAAGACGGAAAGCTGGTTTTAGTGACCGCTATTAATCCTACCCCTGCCGGTGAAGGAAAAACTACCACCACGGTGGGAATCGGTCAGGCATTTCAGAAATTAGGAAAGAATGCCATGATTGCCCTTCGTGAGCCCTCCTTAGGTCCTGTATTCGGGGTAAAAGGCGGTGCAGCCGGTGGCGGTTATGCACAGGTTGTGCCTATGGAAGATATCAACTTGCATTTTACCGGCGATTTTCATGCTATTGGTGCAGCCAATAACCTTCTTTGTGCAGCGGTGGACAACCATCTGCACCAGGGTAATGCCTTAGGCATTCATCCCAAAAAGATTCTCATCAAGCGTGTAGTAGATATGAATGACCGTGCTCTTCGTAACACCGTAATCGGTTTAGGCAGCGAGGTAGACGGCGTAACCCGTGAAGACGGTTTCTCCATTACCGTTGCCAGTGAAATTATGGCTGTATTCTGTCTGGCAGAGGATATGACAGATTTAAAAAATAAGCTTTCCGAAATCGTTATCGGCTATAATTATCAGAATCAGCCGGTGAAGGTGAAAGATTTAAAAGTAGAAGGTGCTTTAACTGCACTGTTAAAAGATGCAATTAAACCCAACTTAGTACAAACATTAGAAAACTCCCCCTGCTTCATTCACGGCGGACCTTTTGCCAACATTGCTCATGGTTGCAACAGTATTATTGCAACAAAACTGGCATTAAAAATGGCGGATTATACCATTACGGAAGCAGGCTTCGGTGCTGACTTAGGTGCTGAGAAATTCTTAGACATCAAATGCAGAAAAGCAGGCTTAAAACCCGATTGCGTTGTAATTGTGGCAACAGTTCGTGCATTAAAATATAACGGTGGCGTTGCAAAAACTGACTTAAAAGCAGAAAATGTGGAAGCTTTGAAAAAAGGTATCGTAAACTTAGAACGCCACATTGCCAACATGAGAAAATTCGGTTTAAAAACCGTGGTTGCTATCAATTCCTTTGATACTGATACCCAAAGCGAATTTGCAATCATTGAAGATTGCTGCAAAAAGTATGACACCAAGTGTGTGCGCAGTGAAGTGTTTGCAAAAGGTGGTGAAGGCGGTATTGCATTAGCCAATGCCATTATGGAAGCTTGCGAAGGGGAGTCCAACTTCCATCCCATTTACGACTTAG
Source organism: Clostridia bacterium (assembly GCA_045541975.1). Taxonomy (GTDB): domain Bacteria; phylum Bacillota; class Clostridia; order UMGS1840; family UMGS1840; genus SIG452. The sequence goes on from JAZQKB010000029.1 coordinate 19,617, forward strand.
ATTTATCTGTGGAAGATAAAATTAGAACTATTGCGAAAGAAATCTACGGTGCAAAAGATATTATCATCACCAAGCAGGCAGAAAAAGCTATCCAGACCTTAAAAGACAACGGCTACGGAAATTTACCCGTTTGTATGGCAAAAACTCAGTATTCCTTCTCGGATGACCCCACTCAGCTGGGTGCTCCCACCGATTTTGATTTAACCGTTTCAGAAGTTCGTCTGTCTGCAGGTGCAGGCTTTATCGTAGTATTAACCGGCAAGATTATGACTATGCCCGGTTTACCGAAGGTGCCTGCCTACGAAAAAATCGACGTGGACGAAAACGGCAATATTTCCGGTCTTTTTTAATCTTCATCCCCCAAAAGGAGTGCTTTTCAAACTATGGAATATTGTTCCCATTCTTATGAGGAAACCATTCGTTTCGCAACAGAGTTTGCAAAAACTTTAAAATCCAATCAGATTATTCTGTTAGAGGGTGATCTTGGTGCCGGGAAAACCACCTTTGTAAATGGCCTGTTGTTTGGTCTTGGATTTTCGTCGGGCGGATGTAGTCCCACCTTTACCTTGGTGAATGAATATCCCACCAATCCACCTATCAATCATTTTGATTTGTATCGGATTTCTTCGGAAGACGAACTATACGACATGGGCTTTACCGAATATTTGGAATCCGGTAGAGTGAACATTATTGAGTGGCCTCAAGTGGCGGCAGAAATACTAAAAGACTACCCTGTCACAAAACTCACCATTTTACACACCGACCGGGAAGATGAGAGGATTATTACCATTGAAGAACTATAGAATACTTGCGGCAGACACCTCTGCCAAAACCGCAACGGTTGCTCTGTTTGAAAACGGTGTGATGATTGCGGAATATACGCAAAATATCGGGTTAACCCATTCCGAAGGTTTTTTGCCGTTGGTAGAATCAATGCTCAAAGAAACCAAAAGAGAGCTTTGTGAAATTGACTATTTTGCCATTACCAACGGACCTGGCTCTTTTACCGGACTTCGGATCGGCGTGGCTACTGTAAAAGGTTTGGCGCACGCTGTGAATAAGCCCTTGGTGGAAATTTCCACGTTGGATGCTCTTTCGGAAAATGTTCCCCACTTTTCGGGATATGTTTGCCCGATGTTAGATGCCAGACGGCAGGAAGTGTATGCAGCAGTTTATAAAGATGGCAAAAAACTGATGGAAGACACCCCTCTCCCCTTAACTGAATTGTTTGCATTTTTAAAAGAGCATCGGGGCAAAGTGCTGTTTTTGGGAGACGGTGCCGTAAACTATCGGGACGTTATCCAAAAAGCATTACCGAAAAAAGCAGTTTTCGCTCCTGCACATCTGACCTTACAGAGAGCATCTTCTGTTGGGATTGCTGCCATGCAGCAGATTGAAAACGAAAATACAGTTTCCTATGCAGATATTTCCATTCGGTACTTAAAAGCATCTCAACCGGAACAACAGCTTTTAAACAAACAAAAATAGAATTACCAAAAAAGCAAAAAAAGAAAAAATACCTTTGTCTCTTAGTTGAAACAAAGGTATTTTTATGTGATTTTTAATTCTTCTGCGTCTAAAAAATAGGAAAAATTTTCTTTTTCTATGTTTTTCCTAAAAAAAGAAAAAATTCTGAAAATTTTATCAAAAAATACTTGACATTTGGATTGTTGTTTGCTATAATATCATCCGTTGGCGAATGAAAAAAGCCAATATTACAATATGGCGGTATAGCTCAGTTGGCTAGAGCATGCGGTTCATACCCGCAGTGTCGATGGTTCAAATCCGTCTACCGCTACCACATGGGAGCATAGCTCAGCTGGGAGAGCATCTGTCTTACAAGCAGAGGGTCATAGGTTCGAGCCCTATTGTTCCCACCACTTTCTTTTTAAAACTTCATACGGTCCGGTAGTTCAGTTGGTAAGAATGCCAGCCTGTCACGCTGGAGGTCGAGGGTTCGAGCCCCTTCCGCGTCGCCACGAAGGAACGTTGACGTTGATGCAATGTCGGCGTTCTTTTTTTGAATGTTATCTATTCAGTCAGGTAAATTGTGATTTATCGAGCAAAGCTCGATAAATCAGAAAAG
>JAZQKB010000030.1:0-65673 GCA_045541975.1 Clostridia bacterium
AAACCCCAAAAAGGATTGGAGATTTTGTTTGTCCAAAGAAACAAATGCCAAACCTAAAAAAAAGCCCGATGCCCTTCCCCCTCCGGGCTTTTTGTTGTTTTAGCGGGAATTAAAATGAAGTTTGGAGAATTGTTTGGCAAACTCAGTGGGAGTAATACCTTCATGATACTTAAAAAACTTAAGAAAATACTTGTAATCGGCAAAGCCTGCACGTCTTGCTACAACCTTTAGCGGAATATCATGATTGAGCATCAGTGATTTAATATAGAGAATCCGTTCTTCATCAATATACTGTTTCACAGTTTTCTGAAAGGTTGCTTTAAAAACACGGTTTAAATAATCCGCATTATAACCCATCTGTTTTGCCACATCTTCTGTGGTAATGGGGGAGTTGTTGTTTGCCTGAATCCATGCCCGCACTTTTTCCACAATCGGGCTGGTATTCGGTTGCTGGGCATTGATCGAAATTTCCAGTAAGATCAGCCTGGTCAGACAGTCCATAATTTCTGCAGGTTTGTTCATGATCCATGCATCAATCAACTGACGGCAATACAAATTAATATGGTATGGATTTTCTAAAGTAATGTGGTTGGTTCCTTCCAAAAGATTGGTATCGGAGTACCAGTGAAGCCAAAAAAACTCTGTGTCGGTACTGGTTTTATAACCGTAGTGCCGGATTCCCGGCTCTAATAGAATCACATCGTTAACGCCGAGGGCATAGTTCACTCCGCCTTTGTTAATATACACATTTCCCTTGGTGACAAAGATAATTTCGTAGGTATCAAGCACTTTGTCAGGATGTTTCCATTCACCTTTGGATACAAACTTTCCGGCGTAGTAGGCTTTTACATGTTCAAACATAGTCGGATTTTCACCCCTTTTATACAATCTAGGAGGTTGTGCAATTTTATAAAAAAAACTATAATAAAAGTAGGTCTTTTGGTCAAGTATACCATGTTTGACGTGAAAAATCAATAGTTTTTGACAATATCTCAAAAAAAGCACCTTGGTTTTGTAAAAAAATTCAAAATAAAAAGCTACAAAAAAGGAGAAGACAACATGAAGATGAGAAAACCCTTAGCACTCCTCTTAACTCTCATGATGCTGATGACATCCTTCGCGTTTACTGCAACGGTTGTTCAGGCAGCACCCCAGATTAAGAACATCATCTATATGATCCCCGATGGGGGCGGTATGATACCTTTTAATCTGGCAGATGCAGTGAAGCAGGCAGGTGGCGTGAACTCCAAGTTCCCCAACTCTACCCCGCAGACTGTAAATCAAATGTATTTAAAAGATTACTTAGTAGGTGCAGAAACCACCTATAGTAACAACCAGGCAGTAACCGACTCTGCGGCATCCGGTACTGCATTGGCAACCGGTAAAAAAACCAATAACTATTTCATTGGTATCAACCCGGCAAGAAAACCCATTGCAACCATTTTAGAAGCAGCTCAGTATGTAGGTAAAAGAGCAGGGTTAGTTTCCACCTATCCCTGGTCTCATGCAACTCCGGCTGCATTTTCCGCTCACGCAGAAGACCGTTACTATTATCGTACCATTGCACAGCAGCAGATTAACCAGGGCTTAGATTTAGTTCTGCCTATGAATGCTACCGGTGCAGGTGCGTATGACGAAGCAGCAACCGACATTGCATCCCGCGGCTATACCTCCATTACCTCAGTGGACCAGATGCTGAATCTGCAGTCCGGTGCAAAGGTATGGGGTAACTTAGGCGGAGACTTCAGTTTCTCCAACCGTGATATTTACAATGCAGCAAGCTACCCCAACTTAGCAGAAATGACCAAAGCAGCAATCCAGGCTCTGGAAGGCTCTGAAGAAGGTTTCTTCCTGATGGTGGAAGGTAGTGCTGTTGACGGTGGCGGTCACCAGAGCAATGCATTGGATATGGTTACTGAATTTATTGCATTCGACGAAGCTTGTAAAGTGGCAATCGAATATGCAAAAGGCAGAACCGATACCGTTGTTGTGGCAGCTCCTGACCACGATACCGGCGGTATGAACGTATTAAATCAGGCAACCGCAATCACCAACATCAGAAATGGTGTGATTCCCGGTACCTCTGTAATTACCTGGAGCGGAAACGGAAGCCATACCGACAGAAATGGCGGTGTGTTCCTGTATGTTCCTGATGGAGTAGACCGTATTCCCGGTGTTGCACCCACTTCCGGTTTATCCTCTAACTTCAATAACTACGTGATTAACAATACCGATATCGCTCCTTATTTAGCAGGCTTAATCGGTGTTGATCTGGATACAATTACCAAAGAATTATTCGTGGATGTATCTGCTTTAGGTACCTATACTCCTGTTACCGATACTTATTGGGACTATGATGACAGCGTGTCTGTTACCACATCCGCTCATACCGGTACCTTTAAATTTAAAGACTACGATTTAACCGTTGAAAGAAATACTTCCAAAGCAACTTATAACGGCCAGACCATCGACTTGGACGGTCAGGTTTGTGTATATGTTGGCGGACGTTTCTATGTTCCTCAGTTATTATTAGATACCGTTGGTATCGAATTTGACCCCAGCGATGTTGAAACTGCATCCAGCATCTTAGTTGGTGCAGACTTAGCAAACAGCGTTCAGGGTAACCAAGGTGTTACCATCGGTAGCGATACCGTAACCATTCAGCAGAACAGCTATACTACTGCTTATGTTACCTTCTTAATTGGTGTTCCGAAAACTGCATACTACAATGTGCAGGCTATGATTGACACTTCCAACCGTCTCCAGTACGGTAATGTTCTGTACGGAACCGGTTTGACTGCAGACTTTGATACCGGTGATATTATCACCTTTGCGCCGGGTCGAATCAGCGATCCCGAATACTGGACTGATGACTCTTCTGACAGTGTTCTGTTAGAAGCAGGTAACCATACCATTACCTTTATGTCTGGTGACGCTGCAAACAATATTATCTTCAAAGGCTTACAGTTAGTAGAAGACCTTTCTAAAGATGTGGAAGACAGTGACACTCCTGTTGCTACTCCCACTCCTACCGAAGCTCCCGATTATAACAATATCACCGCAGCAAAAGCTCCTTATGCAGGTGTATATCAAGTAACCTCTGACAAAGCAGTAACCCTGACCAACGAAACCGGTCACACTGTTACTTTAGCAGCAGGTGCTACCGATTACTTCTACATGGTAAAAGGCAGCAACAACATTACCATGAGCGATTCCACCGCTACTTTAACCTTTACCGCAATTGAAAATAACGGTATGGCATTTATTGACGAAGTAGATCCGGGAACCGTTCCTGTTACCACCGAACATTTCAAATTAGGTTACGAAAATGTGGGCAATGTGGCAAGCAACGTGGTTTCTACCTATGGTAATACCAGCGTTGGTGCAAGCTCCATTACTATTCCCAATTCCAGCTCCGTAACTCTGAAAGCAGACGCTCCGCAAGCAGGTTTATACTATATGACCATTATTACCTCCGGTGCAGGTAAGTATGTAACCTTAGAAACCGATACCGGTCATACCGGTCAGTATGCAACCACTTTGGCAGGCAGCGCAACCCACTATGAGGATGCTGGAACCAACTCTGATTTCTTACTGGCATATTTAAGAGCAGGTGAAAACAACATCACCATTACAAATAACGGTCCCTCTACTATTACCTTAACAGGGCTTCGTTGCTCCAAATCCTCCAGCTTCACAGCAGGCGGTTCTTCTGCAACGGATGCAACTGTTGCACAGTTTGTTTTAGCAAATTGTAAAGTAATTGCAGACGGTTACGATCCGGACGGTCCGGTAACCACTCCGACCCCGACCACCGCTCCGACCGCAACTCCCGTTCCGACTCCGGGTATTGTTGGCGACATTTCCTACACCAACGCTCCTTATGCAGGTGTGTACGAAGTGACCTCCGACAAAGCAGTAACTCTGACCAACGAAACCGGTCACACCGTTACTTTAGCAGCAAACACTCCTGCATACTTCTATATGATTAAGGGCAACAACAATGTTACCATAAGTGACAATACTGTAACCTTAACTTTTACAGAATTAGAAGACAACGGTTTAGCTTACATTGATCAGGTAACTATTTCCGGCGAACCTTTTACCGGCCCCGAAGATGACCATGATGCTACCTCCGGTGCTGCAGGCATTACCTTAGCTGCCGGAGAAACCCGTTCCTTTACCCATATCCCGAACTATGGTGCTGGTCTCTACTATCCCTACATTGCCGGCACAGAAGGTGGCACCATTAAAGTAACCACCGATACCGGTTATTATGCAGAAATTCTTTTGAGAGGCGGATCTTCCTCTGCATGGACTGACGGTTCCAATAAGACAGATCCCGAAGTGGTTTACTTAAGAGACGGTGCTCAGACCGTTACTCTTACCAATACCAGCGGATCAGCTGTCAGCATTAACACTACCAGCTTTGGTACTACAATGGTATTAGCAACAGCTACCTACTGGGTAGATCAGATGAAGATGGCAGAACTGAAAGTAGTTCCTGCCGGAGAAGAAGTGGTTGTTCCGACTCCCACTCCTACTACCGCACCTACCGCAACACCCACTCCCACCTCTACTCCTACTGTTGTAGCAGGTCAGATGACTTATGATGCTCCTTATGCAGGTGTTTACAGAGCATCTTCCGACAAAGCAGTAACCTTAATTAACGAAACCGGTCATAAAGTGACCTTAGCAGCAGGTGGCACCGGTTACTTCTATATGTTCAAGGGCTTAAATACCATGAGTACCACCAATGAAGATGCAAATGTAATCTTCGCTATGCTGGAAAATAACGGTATGAGCTATATCGACAGCGTAGCTGTGGATTCTCTTCCCAATACCTACGAACATTATTATATGGGTTACAGTGTTAACGACAGTAACACCAATGCGGTTGACTTTATCTACTCAAAAGACAGCGGTGTTACTACCAGTGGCAGACAGATTACCATTCCGGCAGGTAAATCCGTTACCTTCCAGGCTAACATTACCGAACCCGGTATTCGTTATGTTTGTATTTTCACCACCGGAGTGTCCGGCAATCTGCATGTAGAAACCGACACCGGTTACTACGGCGATTTCAAATACACCCGTGCAAATGTTGGTTCCCTCTATGAAGATACCGATGTAAACGGCAACGGAACCGACTTATTACTGGTATATCTGAAAGAAGGTCAGAACTATGTTACGCTGACTAACAATAGTGGTTCAATCGTTACCACTGAAGGTCTCCGTCTTTCCAGAAGTAGTTCTATGACCTCTTGGGAACAGGTGAAAATGGCTTCTTGTAAGGTTCTGCCTTACGATGGCGAAATTGTGGAACCCACTCCGGTTCCGACTCCGGATAACCAGATGACTTACACCGCTCCTTATGCAGGTGTATATCAGGTAACCTCTGATAAAGCAGTAACTCTGACCAACGAAACCGGTCACACCGTTACTCTGGCAGCAGGTGCAACCGATTACTTCTATTTAATCCAGGGTCAGAATACGATCACCACTACCGATACTTCTGCTACCTTAACCTTTACTGAATTATCAGGCAACGGTCTGGACTACATCAGTGAAGTTACGATGACCGAAGAACCCATTCTTCCCGGTGATATTGGCGATGCGATTACCGGCTTTGCCAATGTGACTTTGGCGCCCGGTGAAAAATTCACTGCAACCTATACTCCGGGAGTAATCTCTGCAGGTCTTGTATATCCCTACATTGCTCCTGCTGTAGGTGCAGGTAACACTGTTAGAGTAACCACCGATACCGGTTACTATGCAGACATTTATCTGGATTACAACTATAGCTCTTCCGCATGGGCAGATGCAGCCCGTCAGGATCCTGAAATGCTCTATGTAAGAGACGGCGCACAGGAAATTACCATTGAAAATATTGGTAATTCTTCTGTTACTCTGTATTCTGTTCAAATGAAGACTACAGGAGTTTTGGCGGAAGCTAATTACTGGAAAGACCAAATGAATATGGCTTCTTTGAAAGTAGTTCCCTATGGTGATGATGTGGTTGAACCTACTCCCACCCCGACTCCGGATGCAAATGTAATCACTTACACTGCTCCTTATGCAGGTGTATACAAAGTTTCTTCCGATGTTGCAGTAACCTTAACCAGTGAAATCGGTGCTACCGTTACTTTAGCAGCAGGTGAAGAAGGTTACATCTACTTAATCGCAGGTGAAAACACCATTGCTACTACTGATGTAGATGCAAATGTAACCTTTACTGCATTGGCAGGCAACGGTATGGATTACTTTAATCAGGTTACCATTGCGAACGAACCCATTATCTCCGGTCAGGAAGATTTATACGGCTGGGCAAATATTGGTATTACCATTCCTGCCGGTGGCACTTATACCATCGAGTATACTCCTTCTCAGGGACTTGCAGGTATGGTATATCCCTACATTGCGTTTAGCACTGTTAACGAAGCAACCCTCAGATTAACCAGTGATACCGGTTTTTATGCCGATATTTACAATCCGGCAGGCGTTTCTTACAGCAGCAGATTAACCACAGATGCTGCAGGCAATGATATTGAACTGCTGTATGTAAAAGAAGGTGTGAACACCATCACCTTAGAAAACATTGGTTCCAGCGATATTCTCCTGTATACTATCAGATTCCACAGTGTTGGCGAATTGGTTGGTCATGCAACCTGGGGAAGTCAGCTGAATGTTGCGAACTTAAAACCTGTTGTGGAAGCTGATGAATTCTCTGAAATCACCTTAAACGGTAAAACAAAAACTGCAACGGTATCCTTCACCAATTGGGGTACTGATGATGACGGCGTTGTAAGCTTGGTATTAGCTTCTTACGCAGGCAACAAACTGACTGAAGTTGATATCACTTATATTGATACCGATGCACAGGCAGTTGGCACTACCGTGGAATACTCTGTTGACTTACCCGAAGCTACCGGCACTACCTTAAAAGCAATGCTCGTAAATGAAAACTTAGTGCCTAAAGCAGCAGCGAAAGATGTAACCATCGGTTCCTTAACCGGTCTGAAATTCTCCATCTTAGGTGACAGTATTTCTACCTTCAACGGGTACTCCAACAACGCTGCAGTAAACTCCACCATCGGTTCCAACGCTGTTTGGTACTATGGTAACAACAATGATGTTGCAAGCGTTGATCAGACCTGGTGGAAACGTGTTGCAGACACCACCGGTATGGAAGTGTTGGTAAACAACTCCTTCTCCGGTGATAAAGTTTGTGTATACGGTAAAACCAGAGCTACCCAGCTGCACAATAACGACGGTGAAACTCCCGACGTTATCGCTGTATACTTAGGCACCAACGACTTTGCTAACGGTTGTACCTTAGCTCAGTTTGCAACCAACTATCCTGCAATGATTGCAAGCATCACCGAAACATATCCCGATGCAGATATTTATCTTCTGAACTTACTGTATTACGGTTCTTCCGCAGATGGTTTCTGTAACGTGATTGAGGATGCTGCCGAAACCTACGGCTGCACTTATGTTGACATTCGTAACGATGCAGGATTCACTGCTTCCAACTTAGGAAGCTATATGCCTGACCAGTACGGCGTACATCCCGGCAGCACCGGTATGGGCATGATTGCAGACTGCGTTGTGGCTGCAATGACCAAATAAGAAGGTCTTATAAGACATTCGTTCCTAAAAAAACAAAAAATCGGCACCGAGTTTTCTCTGTGCCGATTTTATTGCATAAAAAAAGGTTGAATCAATGAGATTCAACCTTTTTTGCTACATATTCGGTTTAAAAGCAGGCATCAGTTCCAGCTTAAACAGATTCATCTGATGCTTTTTGTCGATTAAAGCCTTGGTTTCGGGGTTGTCAATTTCACCGGTGCGGATATAACGGTCTAATTCTGCATAGGTGAAGCCTAAATTTTCTTCATCCGTTTTTCCGCAAAGACCGTCAATGGGTGTTTTTTCTACCAATTCTTTGGGTAAGCCGATATGATGACCGATTTGTTTTAATTCGGTAACAGTCAGGTGAGAAAGAGGCGAAAAGTCACCCACAGAATCACCGTAACGGGTGGAATAACCAACCCAATCTTCCGATAAATTACAGGTGTTGCACACTCTGCCGTTTACGCTTTGAGACACTGCATATAAGGTAGTCATACGGATTCTGGGCGGAATGTTTTGCACTGTTTGAGCAGTGGGGGACAGGTCTTTCGGGAAGCTTGATAACACCCCGTCAATAGCATCTTTCACATTGATTTCATAATGGCAGATGCCTAAGTGATTTACCAGAAGATACGCCATATCAATATCGTGTTGTTCTCCCTGAGGCATCAACACACCGATAACCCGTTCTTTGCCCAGTGCTTTTACACAAAGAGCCGCTGCAATGGACGAGTCCTTGCCACCGGAAATTCCGACCACGGCATTGCAATTAGGTCCGTTATTTGTAAAGAAATCCTGAATCCAGCTGACACAATCTTCGGTTACTTTTTTTACATCAAACATCAATCTATACCGCCTTTATTTTACTGTAATCTGACACATTTTCATGGTTTCTAATGCTGCATTGTGACTTTGGGGAGTTACTCCGGCACAGCAGGAGGCATCCACCGAGATATCGGTTTCAATGAAGTTGGCTTTTAACACCAAAGCATTGGATACCACACAAATGTCGGTGCAAAGGCCGATCAACTCAATACTGAATTTGTTGGAAGGGTATTTTTCTTTGATATATTGAGGCAGTTCTACTGAGCCAAAAGTAGGTTTTTCAATCATATGATAGGGTTTCTCTGCCAAAGCCTGTTGCACATTAGTATCCAGTTCCCAGCCGGGAGTACCTTTGATGCAGTGGGGCACCGGTAGATGCTTTCCTTCCCGGGTATCCATATAGTTTTTCTGGTGGGTGTCATAAGTGACAATGATATCACCGTCAAAATTGCGGATTTTTTCGCAAACTTTGTCTACGATGGAAACAGCCTCCGAAGTTCCCAAAGCACCGTTCACAAAATCCTTTTGCATATCTACCACAATCAGTATTTTTTTCATATGTTTTGTCCTTTCTTTCCATAAAAGTATGGGCATATTAGAAAAGAAGTATCCTATTTTCTTTTATTTTACCAAGGCAGGAAAAACCTGTCAAGAGCTTTTTCAAAGAAAATCGGACAAATTCCCGAAAAACTATTGTAATTTTTTGAAAAACGTGCTATACTGACTAAGTATATTCAAATGATACCGTCCATCAAAAAACTGATGGGAAGGGTAAGGAGCGAAGAAATTATGGATTTGAAACAGGTTTTTTCTTCTGAAGAAAAGCTGAGAATTGTGCAGGAAACTGTTCCAGGAAAACAGATTACGTTAGCCCATATTATTGCCAATCCCGATCCTGTGATTTATCAAAAACTGGGATTGAATCCGGCAGTGGACTATTCCCGTTCTGCCATTGGTATTTTAACCATTTGTCCGGCAGAAATTGCCATTATTGCAGGGGATGTTGCCACCAAAACTTCTAATGTGGAATTGGGTTTTGTGGACCGATTTTCCGGTACCTTAATTGTAACCGGCAGAGTGGCTGATGTGGAATCTTCCTTAAGAGCCATTGCAGATTATGCTCAGAAACATTTAGGTTGTGTGGTTTGTGAAATCACCAAAACCTAAAGAGGAATCCTGCTATGAGAAAAATGATTCTGGTGGGCAGAAGCGAAAGCGGAAAGACCACTTTAACCCAGGCTCTGCGTGGCGAGAATCTTCGCTATCATAAGACCCAATATATCAATTATCACGATGTGATTATCGACACTCCTGGAGAATATGCCCAGACCAAAGGATTGGGACGTGCTTTAGCGCTCTATACCTATGAGGCGGATGTGGTAGGATTACTTCTTAGTGCCACAGAACCTTACTCGTTGTACCCTCCTTGTGTGACCTCATCGGCAAACCGCGAGGTCATTGGCATCATTACCAAATGTGATCATGAAAACGCCAATGTGGCACAGGCGGAAAACTGGCTTCGTCTGGCAGGATGCGAAAAAATTTTCCCGTTAAGTTCGTATACGGGTGAAGGAATCGCCGAGCTACTGGATTATTTATCCAAAGATACCCAAAAAATACCGGAAAGGATATGATAAAATGGAAACCAAAAATATGAATATTGAAACCAAATGTCTGCATTCGGGATATTCTCCCAAAAATACCGAACCCCGTGTGGTTCCCATTGTGCAGAGCACCACTTACGTGTATGATTCCACCGAGGAAGTAGCGTCCGTGTTTGACGAACCTACAAAATCCCTCATCTATTCCCGTTTTGCAAATCCCACTGTAATGGCAGTGGAAAATAAAATTGCCGAAATGGAAGGCGGCGTTGGTGCAATGTGTACCTCCTCCGGTCAGGCGGCAACCTTATTATCTTTATTAAACATCTGTCAGGCAGGTGACAGCTTCTTAAGTACCACCGAAATCTATGGCGGTACCGTAAATCTGTTTTCCTATACCTTGAAAAAACTGGGTATTGAATGTATTTTTATTCCCAAAGGTGCAACTGACGAAGAAATTGACAAATTATTTAAACCCAACACCAAAGCGGTATTCGGGGAAACAATTGCAAATCCGGCATTAACAGTTTTAGATATTGAACGGTTTGCAAACCTCGCCCATAAGCATGGGGTACCGTTGATTGTGGACAATACCTTTGCAACTCCCGTTTTGTGCCGTCCCTTTGAATTTGGTGCAGACATTGTAATCCATTCCACTTCCAAATATATGGACGGACACGCTGTTCAGGTTGGCGGTGTAATTGTAGACAGCGGTAAGTTTGACTGGACCAACGGCAAATTCCCCGAACTTGTAGAACCCGACATTACTTATCACGGTATTTCCTACACGGAAACTTATGGCAAAGCTGCATACATCATCAAAGCAAGAATGCAGCTGATGAGAGACTTTGGTGTATATCCGGCTGCCCATTCTGCATTTCTTTTGAATATGGGCTTAGAAACGCTGGCAATCCGTATGAAACAATATTGTGAAAATGCAATGATTGTTGCCAACTTCTTAAAAGATTCTGATAAAATCGAAAGCATCACCTATCCCGGTCTGGAAGGGGATGCAGGCTACGAGCTTGGTAAAAAATACTTATCCGGCTGCAGCGGTGTAATTTCCTTTGTGATCAAAGGTGGCAGACAGACTGCGATGAAATTTATGGATTCTTTAAAACTTGCTTCCAACGAAGTACACGTTGCAGATATTCGTACCTGTGTGTTGCATCCTGCATCCGAAACGCACCGTCAGTTAACCGACGAACAGTTGGTTGCGGCAGGCATTGATGCCGGCATGGTAAGATTTTCTGTTGGCTTAGAAAACGTGAATGATATTTTAGATGATATTAAGCAGGCTTTAGCTCAGATTTAATGTGGACTCGAGCAGGAACACAAGAGCAAAAAACAACAGGGAGAGTTGACAGTATGAGATTTTTAAGGAACTGTTTTTTGCGGTTTTTGTATGTATGTTACTGGCAGGATTCAGCGGAAAAATCAGTCCTGAATCGTCTGTTACCGCTGATGAGCAAGTGATTGAACAGGTAATGATAACTTGTTTTGATGCAAAAGCCACGCTGTCTTCAGAAGAATTTAGTGCCACTTGTGTGCAGGTGAGAAAACTTGATTTTGAAAACGTGATGCAATATGTTCATAAGATTGAAACTACTTTGCCGATTCAAATGCAAAAAGTAGACGGCAAATGGTACATTGTGTCCGGAATGCTTTGATTGCGTAAAGAAGTTGCAGTTTGAAACTGCAACTTCTTTTTTGTGTTTTTTAAAGATAAAAATCAAAATATGTTTGACATTTCTAATGAAATGTGCTAATATATATGATGTATAGCAATGTATACTTATCAAAAGATTTCAAGCGGAGTTTTATGAAAATCCCGCAGTGATACATAAAGGAGACAGACAACTATGAAACAGTATAATGTAGGGATTGTGGGCGCAACCGGTATGGTTGGTCAAAGATTTGCAATTCTTTTGGAAAACCATCCATGGTTTCGTGTAACCGCACTGGCAGCATCTGCCCGTTCCAAAGGTAAAACATACGAAGAAGCCGTTGGAAACCGTTGGGCAATGCCGACTCCTATGCCGGAAGCAATGAAAAATATGGTTATCTATGATGCTACCGGTGATATTGATGAAATCGTATCTCAGGTTGATTTCGTGTTTTGTGCAGTGGATATGCCCAAAGACGAAATTAAAAAATTAGAAGAAGCTTATGCTAAAAAAGAATGTCCCGTGGTTTCCAATAACTCTGCACACCGTTTTACTCCCGATGTGCCGATGGTTATTCCGGAAATCAACGCAGATCATATTAAAGTAATTGATGATCAGAGAAAACGGCTGGGAACCAAACGAGGTTTTGTTGCCGTAAAATCCAACTGTTCTCTGCAGAGCTATGTGCCGGCAATTCATCCCTTAATGGATTTAGGGGTTACCAAAGTGCTATGCTGTACTTATCAAGCGATTTCCGGTGCAGGAAAAACCTTTGAAACCTGGCCTGAAATGGTGGATAACGTAATCCCCTATATTGGCGGTGAAGAAGAAAAATCCGAAAAAGAACCTTTAAAAATTTGGGGTACTGTTGAAAACGGAGAAATCAAACCCGCTTCTGCTCCCTTATTTACTGCACAGTGCATCCGTGTTCCCGTGTCTGACGGGCACACCGCAGCAGTTTATGCATCCTTTGATCAGAAGATTTCCATGGAAGAAATTATCAAACGTTGGGAAACTTACAAAGGAAGAGCGCAGGAACTGGAATTACCTTCCGCTCCCAAGCAGTTCCTCCATTATTTCACCGAAGATAACCGCCCCCAGATTAAGTCTGAAAGAAACTTGGAAAACGGTATGGCTGTTTCCATCGGCAGACTCCGTCCCGACAGTATTTTTGATATCAAGTTCGTTTGTATGTCTCACAATACGCTTCGTGGTGCGGCAGGCGGTGCAGTGCTTTTAGCAGAGCTTCTCTGTGCTGAAAATTACATCTAAACAATCCATTTTTATGATAAATCACTCTTTGTAAGGAAAGGATATGAGAGTATGGCAAACCCCATTTTTACAGGTAGCGGCGTTGCAATTGTAACCCCCTTCCATGAAAACGGTGTTGATTTTGAAAAACTGACTGAGCTTCTGGAATTCCACGTAGCAAATGGTACGGATTCTATTATCATCTGCGGTACCACCGGGGAAGCTTCCACCATGCCCGATGAAGAACATCTGTCTGTGATTGAACATGCGGTAAAGGTTATCAATAAGAGAATCCCTGTGATTGCAGGAACCGGCTCCAATGATACCAAGCATTGTATCAAATTATCTCAGGCAGCTGAAAAACTTGGTGTAGACGGACTGCTGATTGTAACTCCTTACTACAACAAGACTTCCCGTTTGGGCTTAATCAAGCACTACGAAGCAGTTGCAGACTCTGTAAACATTCCGATTATTTTATACAACGTTCCCGGAAGAACCGGTATGAATATTCCTGTTCCCACCCTGAAAGTGTTGGCAAAACACAAAAACATTGTGGGCATCAAGGAAGCAAGTGGCAATATTTCCTACACCGCTCAGGTTGCGGCAAAAGTGCCTGAATTAGACATTTATTCCGGTAATGACGATATGATTGTTCCCGTGATGTCTTTAGGCGGCAAAGGTGTAATTTCGGTTCTTGCCAATGTGGCACCCAAGGAAACTCACGAACTTTGCGCAAGTTATCTTTGCGGTGACGTGCAAACTGCGAGAGAACTGCAGTTAAAATACTTAGAACTGGTAGACTGTTTGTTTATTGAGGTAAATCCCATTCCCGTAAAAACTGCGCTTAATCTGATGGGAATGAATGTGGGACAGTTAAGAATGCCTCTTTATGAAATGGAAGAAGCAAATCTTTTAAAATTAAAACAGGCTATGATTGATGCAGGCATTCCGGTAAAAGAATAAGCGCTCAATTTAAGGAGAAACAACCAAATGATTAAAGTTGCAATTAACGGTATCAACGGCAAAATGGGTAAAGTTTTGTCTAATGCAGTAAGAAATCAGGAAGATATGGAACTTGTGTGCGGATTCGATATTTTCGATGATGGTACCAACGGTTGTCCGGTGTATAAAGCTCCGTCTGACTGTTCCGAGAAACTGGATGTGGTGATTGATTTTTCCCATCCTGCGCTATTTGAAGGTATCCTGGAATACGGCATAACCACCAAAACGCCTTTGGTAATTGCTACCACCGGTTTAACTCCCGAACAGAAGCAGCAAATGGTAGATGCATCCAAAGAAATTGCGATTTTCCATTCTGCTAATATGTCTTTGGGCGTTAATTTGCTCATTGACCTGGTAAAACAGGCAGCTCAGGTGCTCTACGGCAACTTTGATATTGAAATTATTGAAAAACATCACAATCAGAAGATTGATGCTCCCAGTGGAACTGCTCTGATGATTGCAGATGAAATTGCAGATGCTCTGGACGATTCTATGCAGTATGTGTATGACCGTCACAGCGTGAGAAAAAAACGTGAAAAAGTGGAAATCGGCATCCATGCAATCCGTGGTGGAACCATTGTGGGTGAACATGAAGTGCTTTTTGCCGGGAAAGACGAAATGATTTCTGTGACGCACACCGCAACCAGCAAAGAAATCTTTGCAACCGGTGGTGTGAGAGCAGCCCGTTTTTTAGCAAGCAAACAAACCGGTTATTACTCTATGCGTGATGTTATTTCCGCACAATAACCTCTAAGCGGATTTTTTCGCGGAAAGGATTTTTATGGCACAGAAATTTGATATTCGATATACCGACCAGGTTGCGCTGGTGACTTTAAACAACATCAGAAGTGATGTGGAATCTCTGCACAAAGTTTTTGAAATTGTTTCCAATGAAGGCATTTGTGTGGATATGATCAGCCAGACCGCACCGCTGAATAACGCTGTGAACGTTTCTTTTACGGTGAATGACAGCGATACCGCTAAGGTGATTGCTATCATTTATAAGTTTAAAGAAGTGTTTGCAAACTTAACCACTCAGATTCTCTCCAATAACACCAAGGTGTTAATTTCCGGAGAATTTATGCGACACGAATCCGGCGTTGCAACCCGTGTGCTTTCTGTTTTAGCGAAAGCGCAGATTCCCATTTCCCTGATTACTACGGCAGAAACTGAAATTTCACTGTTGGTGACTGAAGAGAATGCACTTCGAGTGAAGCAGGTTATGGAAGAATTGAATCAGTAAGAAAAAGGGGAGGGCTGACCTTCCCTTTTTGTTTTTTTGGGGGAGTATGTTATGAAAATCTTCAACCATCTGAAACGAATCACAATCTGTCTTTTGGCTTTGTGCCTAATGCTTACTCAAACGGCAGGCGCAACGGTAGTGGACGAAAATGCACCTTATTTCGGCGATTATCTGTTTGTGTATAATTCCACTGAAAACGATGTTTTGTTGAATCCCACCGTGTCTTCTTCGCTTTTTTGGACTCCTCAGATGAGTATGAGTGCGATAGATGAAGAAACTACAGAACCACAGCAGATTCATTGGTCACCGGAGTTTTTTGATTTGGAGTTACCTACTAATCTGCAGGAGGCACCCAAGATAAACCGCCTTGATGCACCCATTTTATATGCAACTTCTGTGCAACCCGGCGATACGCTGACTTATCTGGTATGTAATCCTATTACCGGAAGCTATTACAGTCAGAATTTCATCTATCAGACCTCCGGTAGTTACTGCAACATTTTAGTAGAACCGGATGCAGACGGTAATCCTAAAATTTCTTTAGATGATGCCCAGAAATTGGCTACCGAGTTTGATACCCATATTCAGCCTTTTATGGTGGAGAATTTCGGCGACTATTACACCGCCCTGATTGCCGACTCTTCCGGTCGCTCTTTGTATTATAGCAAAAATACCAAAATGGATATTCTCCTATACGATATTCAGGACGGCTTTAACGGAACTTCTGTCCGCACTTACGTAGGGGGTTACACCGACTTAACCGATTTTATTTCGGAAAATTTAGGTGGAAACGGTAATGAACGGGGGATTCTGCATATTGATATTTATCCCTTGATGGGGACAAGCGGTACACCTGATGTGGAACAAGCATATTCCACCATTGTGCACGAATTTCAGCATCAAATCAGCTATTCCGACAGTTTGTTTGATTATTTTACCGGCAAAACCAGCTTTTATATTAACGATGCATGGTGGAATGAAGCTTTCTCCATGGCAGCAGAGCATCTGTATACTGGCGAACCTTTAACTTACCGTATCAACAGCTATAATCAGACCAATAATTCTACCCCGCTACGAAAAGGTCTGATATTAGATTATCAGAATTATTCCGAAAATGACAATAACGTAGCGTCGAATTACAGCACATCTTACCTGTTTGGACAGTACCTGCGTTGTCAGACCAAACATTTATCCGGTGGCGGCAATCAGATTTACCGTACCATATTAGAACAGACCGGCACCGATTACACAACAATCTTGGCAGGACTTTCTTCCATCGGCTATGAATATGCACCGGAATCCTTCTACGAACTGTATCGGAATTTCCGTATGGCAACCGTTTTAAAAAATCCCACCGGCCCCTACGGTTTTGCGGGAGAATCTGCATTTTCCGGACTGATTGATAATGCTTATACAGGCACTTCTAATATCACGCTAAAACCCGGTGCAGCGGTGGTACTGAAAAACCCCGAAAATTATACGCCCGAATATGACATTTTTACTTATGTGGCATTTTCCAACCGAGGCGACTTCACCTACGATTTGAATGGAGTATCCGATACGGTGGTCAATCTTACCCACGGGGAACTTCCTGAAAGTGGTGTAACCCTGCTGGCAGCAGGATACGACGGGGAATTGAAACTTTTGGGAACTGATGAGGTTACCGTAGTACCAGACGTAGAAAACTATGATTACACCTTGCCTCAAGAATCCGTCATCCGTAAATTTTTCCTGTTTTCCAATGACGGAAATTTGAAACCGTTATCCTATGCAGAAACACGCTAACAATCAAAAGATTTTAAAAAAATAAAAAAAATTCTAAAAAATTTCTAAAAAAACTTGACAAAAAAAGTGTTTTATATTATAGTATTATAGGTTATGTGTGAAAGCACATCCTTGCCCTATCCAAAGGGGATAAGGCTACTGAGCAAAACTTGCTCAAATCCATAAGGAGGTGAAAAAGATGAGCGAAATCAAGAAAAATTATGAAGCAATGTTCATCGTAAACGCAACTTTAAGTGAGGAACAGATCAGTGCAACTGTTGAAAAATTCAAAGCATTGATTTCTGCCAACGGCGAGCTTACCAAGGTTGAAGAAATCGGTAAGAAGAGACTGGCATATCCGATCATGAAAATGAGCGAAGGTTACTATGTGCTTTGCGAATTTACTTCTTTAACTGATTTCCCCCGCGAATTAGAAAGAAAATTCAACATTTCTGACGCGGTAATTCGTTCTTTAGTAATTGCGAAAGGCGAATAATTCCCCAAAAGGAATTTGAGGTGACATTATGTTAAACAAAGTAATGCTGATGGGCCGTTTAACCCGTGACCCTGAATTAAGAGCAACTCAGAGTGGCGTTTCTGTTGTAACCTTCACTTTGGCGGTGGACCGTAATTTCCAGCGTCAGGGCGAAGAAAGACAGGCTGACTTTATCAATATTGTAGCATTTCGGCATACCGCTGAATTTGTGAAAAAATATTTTGTAAAAGGTCAGTTAGCTTGTGTGTGTGGCTCCATTCAGACCAGAACCTGGGAAGCAGACGGCAAGAAAAACTATGTAACTGAGGTTATTGCAGACGAAGTTCACTTTACCGGTGACCGTCGTGATAACGGAGGTTCCAATTCAGGTTATCAGGCACAGCAAAGACCTTCTAATGACGGATTCGTTCAGGATGCACCGGCAAACGACGGTTTTATGACCGTTGAAGACGACCAGCTCCCGTTCTAATCATCCAAGAAGGAAAAAATTTTATAGGAGGATATGAAAAATGGCTGAAATCAAAAAAGAAAATTCTTTTAGAACCAACAGAAGACCGAAAAGAAAAGTTTGTCAGTTCTGTGTTGATAAAGCAATGGATATTGATTACAAAGACGTTGCTAAATTAAGAAGATACACTTCTGAAAGAGCAAAAATTCTGCCCAGAAGAGTAACCGGCACTTGCGCAAAACATCAGAGACTTCTGACCATCGCAATCAAAAGAGCAAGACACATTGCTTTAATGCCTTATTCTGCAGATTAATTTTTATCCATAGAATATCAAAAGATATTAAAAATATCAAAAAGATCAAAAAAGATTCGGAAAGTGACAAACTCACTTTCCGAATTTTTGCCTAAAGAGAAATTTAAGATATTTGTCGAAAATTAGGAGTTTTTATGGGAAAAATATTGGTACAAAACAAAAAAGCCCGTCATGATTACTTCATTTTAGAAATCTACGAAGCAGGAATTGAGCTGGTAGGCACGGAAGTGAAGTCTGTTCGTCAGGGCAAAATGAATCTAAAGGATTCCTATGTGGATATTAAACACGGGGAAGCCTTTTTAATCGGTGCCCATATCAGCCCCTATGAACACGGCAATATTTTTAACCGGGATCCCGAACGGGTGAGAAGACTGTTGCTAAAAAAACAGGAAATTATGAAACTGACGGGAAAACTCACCGAAAAAGGCTTAACCATTGTGCCGTTGGAAGTATATCTGAATAAAAACTGGATCAAACTAAGCATTGCCTTAGCACAAGGGAAAAAGAACTACGATAAGCGTGATGCCAAAGCAGAAGCAGATGCAAAGCGCAGTATGGACCGTGCTTTAAAGGAACGGAATTTCCGATAGGGTATCGGGGTAAAAAAGTTGAATTTTCTCTATCAAAACAATACGGGGATGTAAAGGTTTCGACGGGGATGTTGAAGCAAGATAAGCGAGCAGTTGTGGGGCGCAACTATAAAAGCTTCAAACTTTAAATTAAACGCTAACAATAAATTAGCTTACGCTGCCTAATTAACGGCGGCTGTCCTGCCAGAGAGTACCGCGGCTTCGGTTTGGGCATCATTTAGCGGTCAACGTCTTTTGCTCATTCGTCGGGGCAGAAGTCGTATTAAGACGGTACCGGCGGAGGTTGGTTTGTTATCTACCTGCCTTCGTGGGGAATCCTAACAGATAACTGCGCTCGGAGAAAGTTTTGTGAATGCGTTTTCGGACAGGGGTTCGATTCCCCTCATCTCCACCAAAAATACAAGTGAGCCAAAGAGCTTACTTGTATTTTTTTATGCGAAGAGAGAGGGGAATCGAAGCCTGAGAGGGCACGAGACGTAAAGAAAACAGTCCGGGGGACTGTTTTTAGGTGAGTGGTGCGAAGACGGGTACCGAAGCCAAAGGCTTGGGTCGTCAAGCAGAGTGGATTTAAAAAATCCACCATCCCCTCATCTCCACCAAAAATACAAGTGAGCCAAAGAGCTTACTTGTATTTTTTTATGCTGAAAGAGAGATGGAAATCGAAGCCTGAGAGGGCACGAGACGCTAGAAATCAATGAAAAACAGCTATGATATTCTTGACATTTTTCCTAAAATATGGTATCATTTTTTCATTGAAACTACACATAAGGAGATTAGAATATGTATTGTTATCAATGCGGAAAATTGCTGGAAGAAGGTAGCGTTTTTTGTACCGCTTGTGGCGCGAAATGTGCAGAACCAAAGGCTCCTGCAAAAGAGTCTCAGCAAACAGGAAGCAATTATAATAATGCTGCAAACGGCACCAATACCGCCACGGCATCGCCGCAGAATCCGTCTGTAAGTTCCGTTGTGGGAAAGGTTGCGGCACCGGCAGTGAAGGCAGGTCTGTCCGGACTGTCTAAATTCCTGATTTTTTTATTGGTGGCGGCAGTTGCGCTTGGAGGTTATTTGGCGTTTTTCACCAATCTGTTGAAAACTGATGAGCAAATGATTCAAGAACGGATTCATGCTTTTTCGGAAGACTATAACAGCGGTGATGCAGAAGCAATGATGGAGCATTTTGACCAAAGTACCCGTGTGGTGTTGGAATCTACGATTGGATTGACGGAATCTCTGCTTGGTGAAGCAGCTGGTTTTGATATTAGTTATAGTGATATGTTGGGACTTAGTGCAGCACTTAACGAAGGGGATATGATGGAAATTACCATCCATTCAATTGATATTCAGCGTGACGATTATGCTGTGGTTTCTGCTACAATGAGTATGAATGCCAATGTGATGGGCTATTCTGCCAGTGATTCAGATGAAGTCCAGTTTGAAATGGTGAAGGAAGAAGCAGGCTTTTTAAATCAGGACTGGTATATTAAAAACTTTCAGTAACAAAGGAATGGGAACATTATGAGCATTACCTTAAAAAAATATTCCATAGGAGAAGAAATATTCAGTGCGGTGGCACATTGTGTGGGAACATTGCTATCAATTGCGGCAACTGTCCTTTTGATTGTGTTTTCCGCAATTCACCACAATACCATGGGCGTGGTTGGTAGCTCCATTTATGGCGGAACCATGATTTTATTATACACCATGAGCACACTGTATCATGCTTTGACCAATGTTGGAGCAAAAAAAGTGTTTCGTATCTTTGATCACTGCTCCATTTTTCTGTTGATTGCAGGAACTTACACACCGTATTGTCTCGGTCCCTTATGGAATTACGGTGGTCTTGGAATCCTGATTGCCATTTGGAGCTGTGCGATTTTAGGAATCGTGTTCAATGCCATTGCCTTGGAAAAGGTGAAAACTGTCAGTCTTATTTTCTATGTAGTAATGGGACTTGCAATTCTGCTTAGACTGCCCACGTTACTTACCGTGTTACCCATTGGTGGCATTGTTTGGATGTGCATTGCAGGACTTGTATACATTTTAGGAATCATCTTCTACTTATGGAAAGTAAAATACATGCATGCCATTTGGCATTTGTTTGTGTTAGGAGGAAGCATTTGCTTTTTCTTCTCAATTTTTCTGCATGTGATTTAAAGTGTTATTGACAAGATAGCTATGATATGCTATACTGATAAAAAAGGAGGATTATCCATCATGATTTGTGAAAAATGTGGAAAAGAAATACCCGAAAATGAAACTGTTTGCCCCGATTGCGGTGGCGAAGAAACTGTTATGGAATCTGCTATGGAACAGGTAGAAGAAACTGTTGCACCGGCAGAAGAAATTGCATTGGAGGAAACAATCGCAGAAGAAACTGCGGATGCTGAAGAACCGGCTTTTGATTTGGAAGAACTGGGAGTTCCCGTATCCAATGTTGTCCGTAAAAAAAGAGGACTGGCTCGAGTTATCATTGGAATTGTTTCCTTGGTGATTGCGATTGCTCTGGTTGTGGTTTCTCTGTTAAATCCTGTGATGCTTTTAGGAAACTGGAAACGACATGAAGAAATGCCCTTGTATGAAGGTGTTTCTCTGAAGGTAGATCTTTCTATTGAATTTGGACTGTCCGGAAAATGCATTCAGTATCAGAAGTTGGTTAACGCTGATGAGCTTGGTGTTGCCAAAGCGGATAGTGAGTATACCGATAACTTCCAATACGCAATTGTGAATGAAAAAATCCGTCTGAACGAAGATGTGGAAAGTGATGTTTGTTACAAAGCAACTCCTTCCCAGCTGACCATCTGGGCTGACGGTTATCCGGAAGACAATTTGCAGTATCAGAGAGAAGGTCTGTTCTATCCCTCTATGATTTTATGGGTAGCAGGTGGCGTATTCTTGATTTTAGGTATTTTGCTTTTGGCAATCCCTGGCAAGAAACATGTGGTTACTACCTATGAAGAAGAGGAAGAAGCAGAAGATTTAGATGAATTTTTAGAAGAAATCTACGAAGAAATCGAAGAAGATTCTAACCAGGATATTCCGGAAGAACCCATTGTGGAAGAAGTTGCAGAAGAATCCGTTACGGAAGAAGTTGCAGAAACTCCCGAAGCAACTGAAGAATAATCTAAAAAAACGCTGAATGATTGTCATTCAGCGTTTTTTATTTGTTGTTATTCCAGACCGAGTAAATAGTCAACTGTTACTTG
This sequence comes from Clostridia bacterium, assembly GCA_045541975.1. Classification (GTDB taxonomy): domain Bacteria; phylum Bacillota; class Clostridia; order UMGS1840; family UMGS1840; genus SIG452. Next base: position 22,042 of record JAZQKB010000030.1, read on the forward strand.
ATAAAGTCTGGCAAGTTTTATTACCATGGAAACAGGAATTTCCCGAATACCTTTTTCATATCTTGCATATACCTGACGGTTACAGGTTAAATAATCTGCTACTTGCTGTTGTGTCATGTCGTGATCAATTCTCAATTCGTAAATTCTTTGAAAGTACATCAAATCACCTCTTGACTTTAATGTTACCATATGGTACTATATTATTATCAAAATGGTATCAAACGGTACCAAAAAAATAGAGAGGTTTGCAATGAAAGTACAATCTGAATTATTAAAATCTTATTTGGCAGAAGCACTATTTCAATATTTGCAGGAATTTCCTGAAGATGTGGTACAAGAAACAGAGAGTCTCGCACTTCGGATGTTGGAAGAAATCAAAAATATTTTAGAAAATACAGGCTTGGACGATTTTGAAAAGGTGGAAGAGATTGGAGATGTTTTTCAAAAATGTAAAGTTAGGATATCCGGTTGTCACGATTGCTTTTAATAAAAAAACGCTGAATGATTGTCATTCAGCGTTTTTGAAATTTACGTAAGATTTTTTATCTGATTCCGTAATTTTCAATCACAAAGTCCATATCTTTGTCACCTCTGCCGGAGAGATTAATGAGAATGGAACCGTGATCCATGGTTTTTGCCAGTTTCATGGCATAGGCAACAGCGTGAGAGCTTTCGATGGCGGGGATGATACCTTCCATACGAGCTAGTTTAAAGAATGCGTCAATGGATTCTTCATCATCAATCACATCGTATTTGACTCTTTCGATTTCCTGCCAGAAAGCATGTTCCGGTCCGGAGGAGGGATAGTCCAATCCGCTTGCTACCGAATACACGGGAGCAGGTTCGCCGTTTTCATCCTTTAACATAATGCTGTTGAAGCCGTGCATAATACCTTCGGTACCGTATTTTAAGCTGGCAGCGTGGTCACCAAGCTTGGGGCCTTTCCCTAACGGTTCAACACCATAGATATCCACAGGATCGTTTAAGAATCCGGAGAACATTCCGGCTGCGTTGGAACCTCCGCCTACACAAGCTACAACGGCATTGGGTAAGTGACCGGTCATTTCCAAGAACTGTTCTCTTGCTTCAATTCCAACCACACTCTGGAAATCTCTTACCATCATAGGGAAGGGATGGGGGCCTAATACAGAACCGATACAGTAAATGGAATCCTTATATTCTTTGCTATATGCATCAAAAGCTGCGTCTACGGCTTCTTTTAAAGTTTGCAGTCCGTGGGTAACCTCTACCACGTTAGCTCCTAAAATTTTCATTCTGGCAACGTTGGGAGCTTGTTTTTTGATGTCCACAGCACCCATGTAGATGTCACATTCCAGACCGAAATATGCAGCCGCAGTTGCCAATGCAACCCCGTGCTGACCTGCGCCGGTTTCTGCAATAATTTTCTTTTTGCCCATATATTTTGCCAAAAGGCCTTCACCCATACAGTGATTTAATTTGTGGGCACCGGAATGGTTCAAGTCTTCACGTTTTGCGTAAAGCTGAACCTTTCCGCCTAATGCGTCAGAGAGACGTTCCAAGTGAGACACCGGGGTGGGGCGTCCCTGAAATTCTTTCCGGATTCTGCGAAGTTCCGCAATGAACTTACGGGACTGACAGATGGAGAAATACGCTTCGGTGATTTCAGCCATTGCATCCTTTAATTTTTCTTCAATATATACTCCGCCGTATTTGCCGAAGTACCCGTCTTTATCGGGATAGTTTTTAAAATAAGTGTCAAAATTTACGCCGTTTAATTGCATGAGAATTTCCTCCTTAATTTGGTTTGGTAATCACGATTGAAATAGAACGGCTACGCCATCGTTGGGTAAACAGTTTCATGGTTAAATCCTCCAATCGGAGCAATAAAAAAGCCCCCGACAGAATACTATAATGATCTATCAAGGACGAATAAAGATTTATCCGCGGTGCCACCTTGTGTTCACGGGAACCCCGTGCACTTATTAGAAGTACTATCATACTCCCGATTCGTCACGTGAATCATACGTCAGCGCATTTAACACTGCCCTCAACAGCCCATATTATGCAGAAGCCTTTGTGGAACTCACACCGTAATCCACTCGCTCAAAAAAGACTCACCCTGCTTTTTTTCTGTCTCAACGGTTTTCGGATTGAATTTGGGTTTATTATAGCACCGATTTAAAAAAATGTCAATACTTTTTTTGACAATCCTTGCATTCTGTGTTATGATAAAGAAAAGTTTTTACGAAGAAAAGAGTTTTTATGATGAAATATCAAAAGATTGTAGAGGGGAAGTTCCTTGCCCGTCCGAACCGTTTTATCGCTTATGTTGAAATTTCGGGAAAAGAAGAAATTTGTCATGTGAAAAACACGGGCAGATGCAAAGAACTGCTTATTCCCGGTGCAACGGTTTATCTGGAATTGTCAGATAATCCTGCAAGAAAAACAAAATACGATTTAGTTGCTGTGTTAAAGGAGAATCAAGAAGTTGGAACTTCTAACATAATCAATATGGATTCTCAGGCACCTAATCACGCTTTTTTGGAATGGGCACCGAAGTATTTTGGAGAACAGGCAAAAATATATCCCGAGAAAACATACAAAAATTCCAGATTTGATTTTTATGTGGAAACCGAAGACGGAAACCGTCATTTTGTGGAAGTAAAAGGCGTTACTTTGGAGCAGGACGGCGTAGTTCTATTTCCGGATGCGCCGACTGAACGGGGCAGAAAACATATCTTGGAGCTTTGCGATTGTGTGGAACACGGGTATGTTGCCCATTTGTTTTTCGTGGTGCAAATGAAGGGAGTCCGCTATTTTACACCAAACATCAAAACTGATCCCGATTTTGCAGAGGCACTGCAGACAGCCAAACAAAAAGGCGTAAAGATCGTTGCAGTGGATTCGGTTGTTACGCCCAATTCCATGAATATTTCTGAATTTTTAAAAGTTCGTTTCTAGGGACTTGCAAGTTTTTTAAAATTGTCACATACGATTAGATAAAAGTACAAAAAGGGGTTTTTGGTATGTGGCAGATTTTTTTGCAGGCAATTAAAAATATGTTCTTTTTGTTTGGATATTTTGCTTCGGGAAGTTTCCCAAAAGCGTTGTCTAAGCAAAAGGAAGAAGAGCTTTTTAAACGATTCAAAGAAGGGGATATGTCTGCCCGGGATGAGCTGATAGAATCCAACCTTCGGCTTGTGGCGTATGTGGTGAAAAAATACCGTAAGGAAAATAAGGATTCCGAAGATTTTATTTCTATTGGCACCATTGGACTGATTAAAGCTGTCAATTCCTTTAATCCTGATAAAAATATCCGTTTAGCAACTTATGCAGTACGGTGCATTGAAAATGAAATATTAATGGTCATCCGTGCGGAGAAAAAACTAGTAAACGAAGTATCCTTAGAAGAACCCATCGGAAAGGATTCAGAAGGTAACGAAATCTCCTTGATAGACATCTTGGCAAATGATGAAGAATCTGTCTTTATAGAGGCGTTAAAGGGGATTCATCAGCAAAAATTATACGGTGCCATTAATTCCTGCCTGACCAAGCGGGAAAAAGAAATTATTTTGCTTCGCTACGGTCTGTTAGACAAAAATCCTATTCCACAAAGAGAGGTTGCCAAAAAATTTGGCATTTCCCGTTCCTATGTGTCCCGGATTGAAAAAAAGGCGTTGGAAAAGTTAAAAGAAGCTCTGCAAAATGATTGATAAAAAAGGAACTGCTTTATTACAAAACAGTTCCTTTTTTGGTTATGCTGTTGTGATGGAGTCTTCCTGTTTGATCGGTTTTCGGAAGATTTTTAAAATCAGTTTTATGAACCATTCCAATAACTTATAAATCCAGTTGATGCACTGAGACATCAGTAGGGAAATAATCCCGCCCAGCAAAATGACGGGCACAAAATATGAGAATTTGTCGGTTAAATCGGGGGCAATTTTCCACAGATAAGGATAAATCATACAGTCTGACAGATATGACATCAAATAAGCTCCCAAACATAAATCAGAAACATGGGCAAGCATTTTTTTGAGAAAGAGGGGACATTTTTCCGTGTTTCGTTGAGAAAAAAAGAGAAACACTAGAAAAGAAAGAACTAACGCTTCGATACCGTACCAATCTGTGTAGGAGCTCCAGGAAAATGTTCCGCCTTGATCCCGATAAAAATTGAATAACCCAAACACGATCATTGCGATTGCCAAAAGAAAAAGGTTATACCGTTTTTTCATTTGGATGGGATATTCCTTTAAATATGCTCCAATCATATAGTAAGTGAGCGGATAGATGTCAATCCACCAGTCAACGACTAACGGTTGATAATGATCGGAAATGATGGGAGTTTGAAACCATCCCGGTTCTGTGAAATTAAAAATGTTTAAAGCAGTGGGAAGGGCAGTCAGACCGATTAATGTCCAAATTAGTATTTTCTTTTGCTTTTTCCCGTTAAGACCGTGATACATTAAATTGATAAACGGAATCAAAAGAAAAAGTCCTACATACATTTCCACATACCAGGCATAGTCTGCACCACGATAATCAAGAATGCCGAATAAGATATCCAAAAAAGTAACAGGTTTTTGATGGACGGCAGACTTAAACAAGATACAGCAAATGGATGCTAAAATAAAGATTCCTAAAGTTTTAGTGATTCCTAAGTAGTATTTTGCAGAAAGCTTTTTCTCATTCAGCAGGTATCCGCTGAGGAGAATAAACAACGGTACACAGTATGAAAATGCGGTTCTGACTGTGGTGAAAACCAGCATTTCAGAGCCGATCATAGGTTTGCTGTAGTAACCGGTATATAGCCAAAAATGAATTGCCAATACCGAAAAAAACGCAACAATACGGGTAATATCCAAGGCTGTATTTCGTTTGGAAATGTTCATGGTCTTCCTCCTTTATTTTTTCGGTAGTTTTATCATAACACAGTTTGACATGATTCGCAAGAAAAATATAAAAAAAGAAGACGCCCTTTTTTTGAGCATCTTCTTTTTTGGTGCGCCTGAAGGGACACGGTTGCTTCGCACCCTGTCGGCTTGACGACCCAAGCCTGTGGCTTCGGTACCCGTCGTCGCCCCAAAAAGCGGAAAAAAGCACACACCGGTGCCTTTTTCTGTCGCTTTTTGCCCTCTTAGGGTTCAAGTCCCTTCATAAAAAAAGAAGACGCCCTTTTTTGAGCATCTTCTTTTTTGGTGCGCCTGAAGGGACTTGAACCCCCACGGTCTCCCACTGGAACCTAAATCCAGCGCGTCTGCCAATTCCGCCACAGGCGCCAATACTTTGTCAGTATAGCATAAATTATGGGAATTGTCAATGTTTTTCCATAGAACTTTCCATAAAAAAAGATACCCGGTTGGGTATCTTTTTTATGTTTATGCGGTTTTTACAATCTTGGGGGGAGTGGTACCTGCAATGGCATCTTTGGTGATGATCACCTTTTCGATGGATTCATCGGAGGGGGTTTCATACATCACATCCATCAGAGCGTTTTCCACAATGGAGCGAAGTCCACGGGCGCCGGTATTTCGTTCCTGTGCTTTGGCAACGATTTCATCCAGGGCTTCCGGTTCAAATTCCAATTCCACATCGTCTAATTTCATTAGTTTCTGATACTGTTTAATCACAGAATTTTTGGGTTCTAACAGAACTCGAAGCAGTGCTTCTTTAGACAATTCTTCCAGTGCCACAATAATGGGAAGTCTGCCTGCGAACTCTGGAATTAAGCCGTATTTTAACAAATCCTGAGGCGTGATATCGGCAAGGAGCTTGGATTTTTCGTTGTCTTTTTTGGAAGTAATCTGTGCATTGAAGCCTAACGAGGTTTCTTTGCTTCTTTGTTCGATAATTTTCTCAATGCCGTCAAACGCACCACCACAAATGAAGAGTATATTGGAGGTATCAATGGTTAAAAACTCTTGGTGAGGATGTTTTCTGCCACCCTGGGGAGGCACATTTGCCACGGTTCCTTCAATGATTTTTAACAGTGCTTGCTGAACGCCTTCGCCGCTGACATCACGGGTGATGGACGGGTTTTCGGACTTTCTGGCAATTTTATCAATTTCGTCAATATAGATGATACCTTTTTGCGCTTTTTCAATGTCAAAATCAGCAGCTTGAATTAAGCGGAGCAGAATATTTTCCACGTCTTCACCCACATAACCTGCTTCGGTTAAGGTGGTAGCATCGGTAATCGCAAAAGGAACGTTTAAAATTTTAGCTAAAGTCTGTGCCAGCAGGGTTTTACCGGAGCCGGTAGGACCAAGCAGCAAGACATTGCTTTTCTTTAATTCGGTTTCATCCTCGGTTGCTTTTTCCTGCACACGCTTATAGTGGTTATACACAGCCACAGACAGCGCAATTTTTGCCTTTTCCTGACCGATTACATACTGATCCAGCTTTTCTTTGATTTCCTTTGGTTTTAAGATAATAAGCTGGTCATCTTCCTTTTTCTTTTTTGATTTGGGGTAACCCATACGGTTTCCGGTGATCAGTTCATAGCAGCTCATAATACATTCGTCGCAAATATTTGCGGCGCCACCGGTCACAATCTGGTCCACTTCAGCAGTGGATTTTCCGCAGAAGTAACAAAACTGCTGGTCTTCATCTCTTCTGTTTGCCATAGTTTACCTGCTTTCCTTTAGTGTTTCTTTATTTCTTTGGAAAAACAATGGCGCAACGCAAACCGTCACGCCATGTTTTTTTGTCATTCTATCTTTTTTCGATGACCTTGTCAATCAGACCGTATGCTTTTGCTTCGGCTGCAGACATAAAGTTATCACGCTCGGTATCCTTCTGAATCACTTCCAGAGGCTGACCGGTTCTTTCGCTTAAAATCTGGTTTAAGTGGTCCTTCATTTTTAAGATACGTTCTGCATGAATCTTAATGTCAGTTGCCTGACCCTGCATACCGCCTAAAGGCTGATGAATCATAATTTCGGAATTGGGCAGAGCCATACGTTTTCCAGGTGCACCAGCACTTAAGAGGAAGGCACCCATGGATGCTGCCATACCGATGCAGATGGTGGAAACATCAGGCTTTACATACTGCATAGTATCATAAATTGCCATTCCTGCAGTGATGGAGCCACCGGGACTGTTGATATAAAGTTGAATATCTTTGTCCGGGTCTTCTGCTTCTAAAAACAGAAGTTGGGCAACAACTAAGCTTGCAGTTGCATCGTTTACTTCATCTGCCAAAAAGATGATTCTGTCTTTTAACAGGCGGGAGAAAATGTCATAGGTTCTTTCTCCACGACTGGTCTGTTCAACAACGTAGGGAACTAAACTCATAGTTTGGTCAAATCCTTTCGGGGAAGGGTATTATTCTTCAGTTTTCTTGGTTGCAGTTTTTTTGGTAGTGGTGGTTTTTTTTGCAGGAGCTTTTTTGGGAGCTTCTTCACCTTCTACTTTTTCTGCAGATTTTTTGGTAGTGGTTTTCTTAGCAGCGGTTTTTTTAGCAGTTTCTTCGCCGTCTGCTTTTTTGGTAGTGGTTTTCTTGGTAGTAGTTTTCTTAGCAGCGGGTTCCTTTTCCGCTTTTGCTTCTTTTTTAGCTTCTGCTTCAGCTTTTGCTTCTTCTTCGGAAATTTCCTGGCAGATTGCATTGTCTCTTACAAAGTCAACTGCTTTTCTAATGATGATATCTTTTTTCAGATCTTCATCGGGAACAAAGTTGGAAATTTTTTCTTTTTCAATGCCGTAATGTTCGCTCAGTTTGGTTTTTTCTGCATCTAAATCAGCTTCGGTTGCTTCAATTTTTTCCTGGCGTGCAACAGCTTCCAATACCAACATGGATTTTACCTGGATTTCTGCGTTCTGCTGGAACTGACCTAAGTAAGTTTTTTCATCCATACCGGTGTATTTTAAATACATTTCTCTGTTGATACCCTGCTGCATTAAGCCGTTATCAAAATCTCTTGCCAGCATGTTCACTCTTTCGTCAATCATAGACTGGGGAATGTCAATTTCAACGCTGTTTGCAATCTGGTCAACCACTTCGTTTTCAAACTGAATTTCAGCACGTTCAGACAGCTGTTTTTCCATTTTTGCTTTGATGTCTGCTTTTAATTCTGCCAAAGTATCAAATTCGGATACGTCTTTTGCCAGCTCATCATCTGCTTCGGGCAGTTCTTTTTTGGTAACTTTGTTGATTTTTACTTTAAATTCTGCAGCTTTGCCTTTTAATTCTTCTGCATGATATTCTTCCGGGAAGGTGACTTTTACTACAACGTCATCATTGGTGCCGCTGCCGATTAACTGTTCTTCAAAACCGGGGATAAACTGACCGCTGCCGATAGTTAAATCAAATGCATCGCCTTTTCCGCCGGGGAATGCAACACCGTCAACAAAGCCTTCAAAATCGATATTAGCGATGTCACCGTTTTCGATGCCTCTGTCTTCCACGGGCACCATTCTGGAGTTTCTTTCTCTGATTCTATCAATTTCAGCATCAACAGCTTCGTCTTTCACAGTATAGACAACTTTTTTAGCGGTGATACCTTTGTAATTTTCAACGGTAGCAACCGGTCTTACAAACACTTTGAAAACAGCAGTGAAGCCTTTTTCTTTGGAAATTTCGGGAATATCCACATCAGGCTGAGAAACGACATCTAATTTTGTTTCTTTGATTGCTTCTTCATATAACTCGGGCAGAATGGAGTTTACTGCATCATCAAAGAAAATGCCTTCTCCGTACATTCTTTCGATCATATTCTTGGGAGCTTTTCCTTTACGGAAGCCGGGAAGAGTGATGCTCTTCACATTTTTTCTGTACGCTTTTTCGATGCCTTCGTTGAATTTTTCTGCACTTACTTTTAGGGAAAATTCAACCTGATTTTTGCCTAAATCTTTGACTTTGATACTCATTGTTACGTTTCCTCCAATTTGCATTTCAACAATTATATACTAATCTATTATAACATACATTTCAAAAAAATCAAGATTTTTTAAAAAATTTTACTATTTTTTGGCATTTTCTAAAAAAGTTTCAAAACAAAAGAAAAAAACGCTTATTTTTTGTGCTTATTGATGCAAAAAGACAGGTTTAAAAAAGCCTGGTGAACTTTTTTTGGAGAACACATTGACAATGTTTTTGAAAAGAGGTATAATATGATTTATTAAATTTTTTTGAATGAGGGATCAAAACTGTGATGAATACGATGAATTTTGCTTCCGTTTTAGGAGTGTCTCCCGAGACCGTTGCTTTGGTGGAAGCAAGCGAACAAAAACTGACCGATGTATTTAAAAAACTGGAGGCAGTTGCCGAGTATAATCAGGCAAGAGTGCTTCGTGCGTTCTCTGATTGCCGGATTTCGGACACCCATTTTAACTTCTCCACCGGCTACGGATACGATGACCATGGACGAGATACTCTGGACCGTCTTTACGCCGAAATTTTTGAGTGTGAAGACGCTTTGGTGCGCCATACCATTATTTCGGGTACTCACGCATTAACCACCGCATTTTTTGGGGTGCTTCGTCCTGGCGATATGTTGATTTCCGTAACAGGAAGACCGTATGATACTTTGGAAGAAGTAATCGGTATCCGTGGAGAAAATTCCGGTTCCTTAAAAGAATTTGGTGTTTCTTATGGAGAAATTCCTCTAAAAGACGGTGCTCCTGATTTAGAAGCCATCAGAACCGGCGTTCCTGCCGCGACCAAGGCGGTGCTGATTCAGCGTTCCAAAGGGTATGAAAGCCGTGTATCTTTGTCTTCCGAAGAAATCGGCGAAATCATTAAAGTGGTAAAGGAAATTAATCCGGAAATTATCGTTATCGTTGATAATTGCTACGGTGAATTTGTGAACATCTCGGAACCTACCAAATACGGTGCGGATTTAGCCTGCGGTTCTCTCATTAAAAACCCGGGTGGCGGACTTGCTTTAACCGGTGGCTATATTGCCGGAAAACAAAAATACATAGATCTTTGCGCCATGAGACTGACTTCTCCTGGTTTGGGCAAGGAAGTGGGCGCCTCCCTGGGGTTAACCCGTTCCATGATTCAGGGACTGTATTTTGCACCGTTTGTGGTGTGTCAGGCATTAAAAACTGCGGCACTTTGTGCACAGATTTTTAAAGATAACGGTTACCGTGTGACGCCTGAACCCCAAGAGGACAGAAACTGCATTATTCAGGCGATTGACTTTTTAAAACCTGAGGGTGTTATCTCCTTCTGTAAAGGCATTCAGAAAGGTGCTCCCGTAGATTCCTTTGTGTCCCCAGAGCCCTGGGATATGCCCGGTTATCAGGATCAGGTGATTATGGCGGCAGGTGCCTTTGTGCAGGGAGCTTCCATTGAGCTTTCCGCCGATGCTCCCATCAAACCGCCCTATACTGCCTTTATGCAAGGCTCCCTTTCCTATGGGTACGGCAAGGCAGGACTGATGCTCACCGTGGAAGAAATGAAAAAAAACGGATTAATATAAAGGAGGATTATTTATGAACCGTAATTTGAAACGAGTGCTCTCTGTGGCACTGATGACTGTCATGCTGGCAGTGAATTTTGTAATTCCTGCAATGGCAGCAACAACTATCACCGTATCTTACGAAAGTCTGTTGGACAACACGCTGCCAGGCGGTCAGGGAACTTTGTTCTATGAAACCTCTCACGGTACTTCCAGTGCAGGTACCGGTTTGGATGCCCCTCAAACCAACTACAATAGAGACTATGCTCCCTTGGAAGTATGGGCTACTGCAAATCGTACTTCCTTAAACATGAAAGCCAGTGAGTGGGTAAGATTTGAAGTGGAAGTTGGCACCGCAGGCTACTATTCTGTTGACATGACCTATGGGTGCGGTGTGGCAGCCGGTGCAGATGTGATTATCCGTACCGATAACACCATCATGGAAGCTCATTTGGCGAAAAGTGGTGCGAATGCGTATTCTTTCACCACTGCAGAAGGTGTAGGCCATGTTTATCTGGCAGGAGGAACCAACTACATTTATGTAGATAACAAATCCGCTTCTGCAGTGGTAAACTTCAAAGGCTTAACTCTGACTATGGATAATAGTGCTGATGCTACCGATGTAGCATGGTTGGCTCCCATTGCAAGTGCAAATGAAATTGATGAACTGACCGTAGTGTATAATGACGGTTACAATCAGGCAGATGTGAGCAACACAACCCTGACCTTCCCCGTAGATATTCCGTTAGATGGTAAATATCAAGTATCCGTAATGGGGAAAGCCGGTGCTTCTAACACCGTACTTGCAGACTTTGGCGTTGAAGCAAAAGAAGCAAGCGTAGAAAACACCGATTATGGATATAGTGCAGTTGGCATATTCCGTTTAACTGCGGATGACTACACGCTGATTTTAGACGGTTTTACCGACTATAGCTTAGCTTGGTTAAAAGTGGAATATGTAGGCGGTTACAACACTGAAATCGTTCGTGAAACGATTTCTGATGGCAACACTGTTTCCAGAGGTACCGATTGCTGTGTGTTTGAATTTAGCGATAACATTGAGGATGTGGATGCAGCTACTCAGATTACTTTAGCATCTGCAGAAGACACGATTGAAACCGTTGCAACGGTTGAAGGCAATGAACTGACCGTTTCTTTCAAAGAAACTCTGGATTATGAAACCCCCTACACTTTAACTTTAACCGGCTTAAAAGGTGTATACGATGAAGAAGCGATGGCAGATCATGTGGTAACTTTCACCACTGCTGACGAAACCAATACTGACGGTACCGCAACCGTGGAAGTAACTGATGTTACCACTTCCCGTGAAAACGGTATTGTAACCGGTATCGTAAAAGGTTCCACCGGCGTTGGAATCAAAGGTAGAGTGGTTACCGTTTATGACAGCAATATGGACGAAGTTGCAACCGGAAAATCCGGCGATGGCGGTGTATTTGAAATCGACTTCACCATTACCGAAACGGAAACAGATATTTATACTTATACCGTTACCGCTGAATACGGGGCAACTGCTTCTGCAGCTGTAAGCTATCTATCCGAAGCAGAAGAGCGGAGAATCCTTGGTTTATTCTTATCTGCAACCACTCCCGAAGATGTGTATGGTATTTTTGAAGCTTACGGTGACATTCTGTTGGTTTCCACCTGTGCAGAAGATTGTGAAGCTTTAGCAAATGGCGATTTGTTCTTGGCTCATTTTGCAGGAAAAGACTTTGCCTCAGCAAACGAGGTTGCTTCTTTTTACAACAAAATGCTGAAATTGGAGCAGATGAACCAGGCAACGTTAGGTTCCTATATCGTTTCCGATTTCTTAAATCAGCCGGAGGTACTGGCACTTATCGGCATAGACTTCAAAGAATTGTCCGTTATCAATACTGTTTCGGAAAAGAATGACTTTGCGGAAAGGATTGCTCAGGATACCCAAAACAACGGACCCAGTACCTCTGAAGAAGCTTTCGTAGCCAGAATCGAGGGGTTGCTGAAAGTATTTTTAAACGAATATCTTGGTATGGGTGATGCAGAATTGCTTTGCGATTCTTTTTATCACAATTTACCCACGGTGAATGGTGGACAACCCATTGTAATTCCCATACAAATTGACGGCAATAAATCAGAGGTAACCGAGCTGACGCTTACCGTTACTGCATCAGACCCCACTATTTTCACTGATATATACTACACGCCCAACAAATACACAGAAGAACGTTACGATTCTAATGATTGGTATTCTGATTTTTACGATGACTTTACCAGAGATATCACATGGCTGGATGAAAACGGACAATCCAGTTACTACGATGAATATAACAACCGTACTACTGTAAAGCCGGTTAAACAAAAGCTGAGTATCAAAGGGAAAACCGCAACCATCACCGTTTCTTATCCGGCTGGACAGGAAGGCTCCTACTTTGGTGCTTTACTTTTAGAGCCTGCATCCATCGGAACATATGAGCTGGAGATTTCCGGAAAAATGCTTCAGGCTGGCACGGTCTTTGCGGTATTGCCAAAGGCTGTTACCGTGGATACCACCGAGATTGGCGGTCATTTTAGAGACAGTTATTGTGACGTGGATTGGACCTTAACTCCGGATGGAGTGCTGACTGTAAGCGGTACCGGTACCCTAGGTTCTATTCAAGAAAATTCTTACAGCTCCAGCAGCTTTCCTTACCGAAATTACAGAAGTATTATCCGTAAGGTTTGTCTGGAGGGAATCACCGGCGTTGGCTACCTTGCATTTTATAACTACCAAAATCTGGAGGAAGTGGTAGCTTCGGATGATCTGACAGCAATCGGTTATTTTGCTTTTAATGAATGCCGAGATTTAAAGACTGTCCGATTACCGGATACCGTTACAACGATAGGACCAGCCGCATTTTACTATTGTACCTCGCTGAAAGAATTCCGTTTCCCTGCAAATCTGCGTGAAATAGGGCCTGACGCTTTTCATTATTGCATCAGTCTGGAGGAAATTACGATTCCTGCAAGTGTAACCAGAGTTGGTGGTGGGGTATTTACACTCTGTTATGAACTGAAGAAGGTAACCATTGAAAGCTGGTTCAGCATAGAGCAGTGGGGAAATTATTCTACATCTATGGGAGTGTTTGAATATTGCCCGGCTTTGGAAAGTGTTACCATCGGTGCAGGAAACTCCGTTGTGATTCCTCAGCGAACATTTTCTCAGTGTTACAACCTGAAGGAAATTATTTTGCCTGATAATCTGGAAGTCATTGAAAATGCTGCGTTTGCTTATTGTGAAAAACTGAAAGAAATAAATTTGCCGGATTCGGTTACCTATATCGGAAGCAGTGCCTTTGCTTATTGTGAAAGCCTGGAAACAATTGAAATTCCCGATTTGGTTACCTATATCGGCAATGCTGCCTTCGCATATTGCGAAAGCTTGAAATCTATTGAAATTCCTGATTCGGTGACCTATATGGGTGCACAAGTATTTTTAGGATGCTCCTCTCTGACTGAGGCACCTTTTATGAAAAATGCAACCGAAATCAAAGAAAACGATTTCTTGTGGTGCTCTTCCATCCGGGAGCTGACCATTCCCGATACCGTTACCACATTGGGAACCGGTTCTTTTGCTTGGTGTACCGGTCTTTCCAAAATTAACTGGAACAGGAACCTCACCTCTGTGGCATCTTTGGCATTCCAGCATTGCGACGGACTGGTTCAATTAGAACTTCCCGATTCTATTGAAGCAGTTGGATACCGTTCCTTTGCGGATTGCGTTCACTTAACCACCGTTTCTTTGTCTCAAAACACCACGGTAATCGGAGAAGGTGCATTTCTCAATTGCCCTGCAATTACCGATGTGTATTACGACGGAACCGAAGCCCAATGGAATGAAATGTATATCGGAAAAGACAATGAAGCACTCTTAAATGCCAACATTCATTTTGTGGCTCGTCTTACCTATGATGCCAACGGCGGTGAAAATGCTCCTGAATCAGTTTATGCAGATGGAGAGGTGAATGTTTCTACTAAGATTCCCACCCGATTCGGCTATATCTTTAAAGGCTGGGCAACCACCCAAAACAGCTTGGATGCTGCTTATCAGCCGGGCGACACCCTGAACTTGTCCGATGGCGGAATGACCTTGTATGCAGTGTGGACACCCATTGAAATGGGAGCAAGAATTTATGACGACGGCATTTTGATTTCTGTTTACAATGCACCCGAAGGCAGTCAGATTGTGATTGCTTGCTATGAAGGGGATACTTTAAAATATGTGGACGGTGTGGTTGTTACTGAAGAACAGCAGTATTCTATCCCGGGCGATTTCACCGGTTATGATGATGTTCGCGTGATGCTCTATGAAGATTTTGGCAACCTAAAACCGCTGATTCTTCCTGTGGAAGCGATTGATTCTTCCAATTAACAATACAATAACAAAAGAACCTCTCTGTATATGCAGAGGGGTTCTTTTTGTCTTATTGGTTGCAAAGTTCTTCCAAGGTGCCGAAGGTGTAGCCCATTTCTTTCCATTTGGTGATGAGTTCGTCTAATATTTCGGCATTGGTTTTTGAGGTAGAATGGAGTAAAATTACCGCTCCGTTATGGGTGCGTGGAATAAGCTTTCCCATTGCTTCTTCACGGGTAGGCTGTTTATCTTGGTGCCAGTCAGCATAGGCTAAGCTCCAGAATACCGTTTTGTAGCCCAGCTCTTTTGCTTGTGTTAAGTTTTCCTCGCTGAATTTTCCCTGGGGCGGACGGTAGTATTTTGGCATTTGTTGTCCGGTAATCTCTTGATATTTTGTTTCTAAATCGGAAAGTTCTTTTTGAAAATCCTCTATTTTGGATATTTTGGACATATCAGGATGATGGTTGGTGTGGTTTGCTACCAGATGCCCTTCCTCCACCATTTGTTTGACCAATTCCGGCTTGGTATCCAAATAATTTCCCACTAAGAAAAAGGCGGCAGGAACCTGATGCTTTTTTAAAGTTTCCAAAATTTTGGGTGTATAACCGGCTTCGTAGCCTGCATCGAAGGTAAGATACAGCACTTTTTCGTCAGGAGAACCTAAGTAATAGGCGTCATATTTTGACAGTTCTGCTTGACTTCTGTTTCCTACCGGTTGACTCCCGTTCTGGGAATGACTCAGTCCCCAGTCTGTGTTCATTTTTAGAGTAGAAATCGCAGTGGGGAGAACTTGATTAACAATGCCCACTGCGGCGGCAATTCCAAGGATCAGAAGAGCAAATGTCATCACCAGTTTTTTGAGCGAAATCACCATAAAATTTCCGTAAAACTTCACAATTTTTTTCTGTCTGTCCAGACCGACAGACATTCTCCTTTCCAATGGCGGTACTTTTGGTGATATTCTATGTGAAATCCGGCAAAAAAGAACTATTTTGACATAAATATTAAATCTTTGTTACAATGAGAAAAAGAATTGACTTTCTATCTTCTTTTGATGTATAATAATATCACTAAAAGAAGTAAGCTGTACGAAGTACAGTAGGATAAGCGATTGCAATCAAGAAGATAAGGAGTGTGATTCGGATGAAAAAAATTCTTTCTGCACTGTTGGTTTTCGTCCTGGTTTTAGGGATGATGAGCGGATGTCAGCAAAACACTGCAACTGTCAATGTTGCTACTGTAGGAAGCGAAGTGATTACTTCCGGTGAAATGAAATACGCCATCGGCGTTGTGAAAAACAGCCTGACCTCAGGAATGAATGACCAGGCTTTAGAAGATTTCTGGAACACTTTGATTGACGGAGTGGACCCGGAAGATTATATCCGTGAAAATGCGGTTGATTTATTGGTGGATATGACCTTGCTGGCACAATTGGCAAAGGATCATGGAATCACCGTTACTGATGATAAAATTAATGAGTATTTCACACAGAATAAAGATGCTCTGGCAGGGTTACGGGAGCAGTACGGTGTGGATGATGCAACTTTGAAAGCCATCTACAGAAAACAGATGCTTTATAACGATTATGCACAGACCGTTCTTGCCAATGACCCTGCATACAATCCGTCGGAGGAAGCATTGCAGGAATACTTCCAGACCCATTTCTACAAAGCTCAGCACATTTTAAAACTGACTGTGGATCAGGAAACCAACACTCCTTTTGCACAGGATCAAAAAGACGCAGTCCGTGCTGAAATGGACAACATTCTGCAGGCACTCAAAGGCGGTGCAGATTTTGAAGCAATGATGCTGGAACATACAGAAGATCCCGGTGTGGAAGAGTATCCGGAAGGTTATGTATTTGCAGAAGGGGAAATGGTTCCTGAATTTTACGAAGGCACTGTGGCACTTTCTGAAAACGGTATTTCTGAAGTGATTGAATCCAGTTACGGATACCATATTATCAAACGTCTGCCGTTGGATGTGGAAACGGATTTTACACCGAACTTATACAAAGTTCAGAGTGTGTTTGTATACGAAGTTGAAGAACAGTTGATTGAAGAATTAAAAGGTTCTGTTGAAGTTTCTTTAGACGATGCTAAAATTAAGGAAATCCCCATTAAATAACATATTGTAACAGGCAGGCATAAGTCTTTTTTTGAGACTTATGCCTGTGCATTCCATGGAGTAAAAAACTATGAAAGAATTTTTTAAAGAACATAAACAAGCTGTGTTGCTTTATTCCACCGTTGCTATTATCGGAATCGTGGCATACTTTGTATTGTTGCGGTTTGACAGTGTGGCAAATGTGTTGGGGTTTGTGCTTTCTATTTTCACCCCGTTTTTTATCGGTTTTTCCATTGCTTATCTTTTGAATCCGATAATGAAATTTTTTGAAGCTAAACTGTTTCATCGGATTGGCGCAAACAAAGAGAAAGACCTTGTTCCAAAAGCAAGAAGAATCTGCAGTATTATCACCACCTATGTGGTGGTGCTTGCTGTGGTGACCTGCCTGGTTGTGTTGTTGATCCCTCAGATTATGACCACCGTGGAGTCGCTGGTGAAAAATGTGCCCGTTTATTTTCAGCAGTTTTCAGACAGCTTCACCCATTTTATGCAAGAGCATCATATGAATGTTACCTGGATGGAGCAGATGATCCCGTACGATTCTCTGATGGGGTATGCCACCGCTTTTGTCAATGTCTTTTTCGGATGGCTTGTTAATGTACCGATGCAGTTGACTACCGGCTTCACCAATGTGGTGGTGGGACTGATTGTGTCGATTTATTTTCTGTTTGATAAGGAACGTTTTGCAAAGAGTCTGACAAAGGGTACCTATGCTTTGACTTCCAAAAAAAAGGCAGATAGAATCCTGGAAATTTCTCGTCTGACCAACCGCACCTTCTCTGGCTTTATCATCGGAAAAATCATTGATTCTGCGATTATCGGAGCAATTGCATTTCCGTTTATGCTACTGATATATCCGCCATATGCATTGTTAATCAGTGTGATTATCGGTGTCACCAATGTGATTCCGTTTTTTGGACCGTTTATTGGTGCCATTCCGTCTGCACTTTTGATTTTACTGGTTGCACCGGATCGTTTTTTATGGTTTATCATCTTTGTGTTTGTGCTTCAGCAGTTTGACGGAAATATTTTAGGTCCCAAAATTCTGGGAGATTCCACCGGTCTTCCGCCAATCTGGGTAATGCTCGGTATTCTGGCTGGCAGTAAAATTTTAGGCTTTATCGGTATGATTGTGGGTGTCCCGCTGACTGCAGTGGCATACTACTTGTTTAAAAACTATATTGATAGAAAATATCAGGAAAAAATGAGCAATGAACTTGAAACTGGCAAAGCAGATTGAAAAACGTTTTCCGCTATACCTTTCGTATGGGGTTACGAAAAACACCAATCCAAAATATTTAAAACAGGGATACCGCACACTGATCGTAGCGGTATTTCCTTATTATTGTGTCGGTGAGAATGCGTTGTTTTCTAAATATTGCACCGTGTATGACTATCACAAAGTGGTAAAAGAAGAATTTGACCGTATCTTTGCTCCTTTGGAAATCGAGTACTTAAGTTTTGCCGATATTTCACCCTTTCGGGAAAAACAACTGGCAGAATCTTTAGGTCTTGGCGAAATCGGAGAGCATAATCTTCTGCTCACCGAAGACTACGGCTCCTTTGTTTTTGTGGGTGAGATTCTTTTAAAAGAAGAACTTCCTGAAAAATATGGAAACTTTCCCAAACTTTGCACCCATTGCGGAGCTTGCCGAAGAGCTTGTCCAACAGGTGCCTTGCAGGACGGTTTCCAAAAGAAAATGTGCTTGTCGCATTTAAGTCAGAAAAAAGAACTGACCGAAGAAGAACAACTGTTATACTGCAAATCACCGTTGGTGTGGGGGTGTGATATTTGTCAGCTTGCCTGTCCTGTGTCAAAAGGAGCAAAGAAAACACCCATTAAAGAGTTTATGCAGGCATCGTTACAACTTACCAAAGAAGAAATTTTAAGCCTATCCGAGGAAGAATTTCAAGAAAAATACCAAGACTATGCCTTTGCCTACAAAGGCATCGAAATCTTAAGAAGAAATGTGAGACTCCAAGATGAATACAAGATGGAATCGGTTAAAAAAGAGAATTTTAGAGGAAGAATACAGTAACTTAAATCCCATGCAACGGGAAGCTTGCTTCACCGTGAACGGCCCCGTGCTCATATTAGCAGGGGCAGGCAGTGGGAAAACCACCACCTTAATTTCCCGCATTCACTATATGGTAAAATACGGGGATACCTATTTTGCAAAAACACCTTGTCCGGCTTTTTTAGATGAAGAAGATTTGGCAAGATTGGAGCAGAAAAGTGTTGGTTCTTTTAGCGAAGAAGAGGAATCTTTGTTTGCCAATCATCCTATCGTCCCCCAAAATATTTTAGCAATCACGTTTACCAATAAGGCGGCAAATGAGCTGAAAGACCGTTTGGAAGCGAAACTTGGAGACAGAGCATCAGGCATCTGGGCAATGACCTTTCACTCTGCTTGCGTGCGGATTTTAAGAGAACATATTTGGTTACTCGGTGGTGGACTGAATCGTTACTTCACCATTTTTGATGCCTCTGATGCCAAAAATCTGGTCAAAGAATGTATCAAAGAATTAAATATTTCAGAGGAAGTGCTCAACCACAAACTCTGTTACAGTGAAATTTCCAAATCCAAAAATGACGGCATTGATGCCCAGGAGTACCTCCGTCTGGCAGGTTCCAACTATAAACAGACTTTAATTGCCAAGGTGTATCAGCTTTATATGGAAAAACTGCAAAAGTATAACGCTTTGGATTTTGACGATATTTTATGCTACACTGTGAAAATTTTTGAAAAATTCCCTCAGGTGTTGGCAGATTATCAGAACCGTTTCACTCATATTATGATTGATGAATATCAGGATACCAACCGTATTCAGTATCTTTTGGCATCTTATCTTGCCAAAAAGAATCAGAATTTGTGTGTGGTAGGAGATGACGACCAGTCTATCTATCGGTTCCGTGGTGCGGATATTACCAATATTTTAAGTTTTGAAGAACAGTTCCCAAACACAAAGATTATCAAATTAGAAGAAAACTACCGCAGCACCAAAAACATCCTGGATGCGGCAAACGGCGTGATTGCCAATAACCGTCAGAGAAAAGCCAAAAAGCTTTGGACCAAGCAAGAGGGCGGTGCTAAAATTCAGGTATTAAATCCCAACAACAATTATGACGAAGCCAATAAGGTTGGTTCTTTGATTGATTCCTTAAAACGGGAAGGCTTTAGTTATCGTGATATGGCGGTGTTATACCGCGCCAATTCTTTGTCCCGTACCTTTGAGCAGACATTTTTGCAAACGGCAATTCCTCACAGAATTGTTGGCGGAACCCGTTTCTTTGACCGAAAAGAAATCAAAGATATTGTGGCGTATTTGCGTTTGGTATTAAATCACAATGATGATGCGGCATTGGTCAGAATTATTAATGAGCCTGCCCGTGGAATCGGGAAAACCTCCGTGGAAAAGGTGCAGGCATTAGCACTTGCAAACGGTGTTTCCATGCTGGAGATTTGTGAAAGAGCAGGGGAGTATCCCGAGCTTTCCCATCCAAAGGCAAAGCTTTTGAATTTTGCTAAGATGATTGCAGATTTTGGTGAAAACTTAAACGATACGGAAGCATTGGTTAATTCTGTGCTTTTTGGCTCCGGCTATATGGAAGCTTTGCAAAAAGAAGATACTGATGAATCGAATGCTCGTATTCAGAATATGAAAGAACTTCTTTCCATGATTAAGGAAGACGAAGAAAACCGTGATTTATCTGCCTTTTTGGAAAATGTTTCCCTGTTATCTGATATTGATAACTATGATGCCGACGAAGATGCAGTTACTTTAATGACCTTGCACAGCTCCAAAGGGTTAGAATTTCCTGTGGTATTCTTAGTTGGCTTTGAAGAAGGAATTTTCCCGTCGATGCAGTCTAAAATTGAAGCAGGCGGACTGGAAGAAGAACGTCGTTTGTGTTATGTGGGCATTACCCGTGCTAAAAAACGTCTCTATATTTCCTATACCGATGAAAGAATGCTGTACGGTTCCTATATGCACAGTCTTCCGTCTCAGTTTTTAAAGGAAATTCCCGAGGAAACGTTGGAAAGAGAACGAAAAAAGAAGCCGGATTCCTTTGGCTTTGGAGCCGGTCAGAATGATTTTGACAGTTCCTATGGAGGCTCTTTGGGAAGCTCTATCGGCGGTTATCACGGGGATTCTTACAATTCCAATGCCATTCATTTAACACCGTCTGTGGCACCCCAAAAGCCTGCTAACTCAGGCGATTTACCGAATTATCAGGAAGGATGCCGTGTGCGGCATAAGAAGTTTGGGGAAGGCACTGTACTGACCGTACAGCCTTTGGGAAATGACGTGAAACTGGAAATTCAATTTGACGAATTTGGTAAAAAGATATTAATGGCGGCATTTGCCCGTCCTGAAATTATTTAAGGTGAAATAAGGAGAATTGCTATGGCATTGGATGCCAACACACTTGCAGCTCTTGCTTTTGAGCTTGACGACAAGCTTCGGGGCGGACGAATTGACAAAATCTATCAGATGTCACGCTCACAAGTGCTTCTGACGGTGCGTTCTTTGGGAGAAAACTATCGCCTGCTGTTATCCTGCGATGCTTCCAAGGGGCGTATTTGTCTTACCGAGCAAACCTTTGAAAATCCTGATATGCCACCGGTATTTTGCATGCTGATGCGAAAACATTTAGCAGGTGGAAAGCTTCTTTCGGTGGAAGCAGTCCCCAATGAACGAATTGTGAAGCTTGCGGTGGAAAGCACCAATGAACTATTTGAAATCACCAAAAAAGTGCTGATTTTAGAGCCGATGGGTAAGCACTCCAATATTATTTTAACAGACGAAAACAACCGCATTATTGATGCCATCCGTCATATTGATTTTACATTGTCGGAAAAACGGCAGGTGTTACCGGGTCTGTTTTACGAATTGCCTCCCGCCCAGGAAAAAGTGGATGCCACCTCCTTATCGGAAGAAGCGTTTTTTTCGTTGTTTGAAACCAGCAATTTTGAAGGCGAAATTGCTCAGAAATTCATGGACAACTTTTTAGGAATGTCTCCCATTTTCGCCAGAGAAATTGAGCATCGAAGCAATGGAGACATGAAAAAAGCAGGGGGGATTTATTGGGACTATTTAAAAAAACTCTCCCAAAAAGAATTTTGCCCTACTTTGCTTTATAAAAAAGACACCAAAGAACCCAAAGAACTGTATATCTGGGATGTTTTGCAGTACGGTGATTTTTTTGATAAACAAGTTTGTTCTTCGGTGAACGAGTGTGTAGATTTATTCTATAAAAGCAAAGAAACCAAGCGTCGTTTAGAAGAAAAGAAAGATGCCGTTTCTCAGATTGTGGAGAAAAATTTAAATCGGTTATATAAAAAGATAGATATTCATCAAAAGAATTTGAAAAAAGCGGAAAAGAAAGACCGTTACCGCATTTATGCAGAGCTTTTGACGGCAAATTTATATCAGCTTTCCCAAAATAAAAAAGAGGTCACACTTCCCAATTATTATGAGGAAAATGCCCCTCTTCTGATTCCGCTTGACGAAACCATTTCGCCTGCCAGAAATGCGAAAAAGTATTTTGAAAAATATAACAAAGAAAAAACCATGGAAAAAATTTCCCGTGAGATGCTTCAAGAACTTCACGAGGAAATCCGTTATTTGGAAGGGGTCCGTGATTTACTGGACTTAAGTGAAGATGAAAAAAACACCGCCGAAATTAAGGAAGAACTGGTCTTAGGCGGCTATGCATCCGAACACGGTAAAAACAAAAGCAAAAAG
The DNA here is from genome assembly GCA_045541975.1 of Clostridia bacterium. Lineage (GTDB taxonomy): Bacteria > Bacillota > Clostridia > UMGS1840 > UMGS1840 > SIG452. The sequence goes on from JAZQKB010000030.1 coordinate 44,692, forward strand.
AATAAAGATGCCAAAATAACCCGTCCTATGGAATTTATGTCTTCCGACGGAACCCTCATCCTCTGTGGACGAAACAACCGTCAAAATGAAGAATTAACCTTAAAAATTGCATCTAAACTGGATATCTGGCTTCATGTTCGGAATGTGGCAGGTTCTCACGTGGTTATTCGTTCTTTAGGAGAACCCATAACGGATGAAACGCTGTATGAAGCGGCGTTAATAGCGGCACAGTATTCCAAAAGTGCTAAGGATACTAAAGTCAGCGTGGAGTACACCAAAGTAAAATATGTGAAGAAACCGTCCGGAGCTAAACCCGGTATGGTGATATACGATCATTTTGAAACAATCATCGTGGAACCTGATGCAAAGCACGTTGAACGGATACGAAAAAAGTAAAGAAACAGAGGATTAACAAGAATGGTTACTGTATATACCTGCGGATTAAACGGAATTGATTCCTATATTGTGGATATCGAGGCAGATGTGACAAAATCTCTCCCTCAGTATGATGTGGTAGGTCTTGCGGATACTGCCATCAAAGAATCCAAAGAACGTGTCAGAAGCGGTATCAAAAATTCCGGATTTTCTTTTCCTGCCAGAAAGATTACCATCAATTTGGCGCCTGCCTCGGTGCGGAAAGAAGGCACTCATTACGATTTGCCCATGGCGGTTGCCTTAATCGGTGCTATGGAGGAAATTCCTAATCTTGGGGATTATGTAATGCTTGGGGAACTTTCGTTGTCAGGCGAAATCCGTGGTGTCAGTGGCGTACTTCCCATGGCGGATGCAGCACTAAAACACGGCTACAAAAAAATTATTGTTCCCTTAGATAATGCTAAAGAAGCGGCATTGGTTCCTAATCTTTTGGTGTATGCCGTAAACAATCTTCGGGAAGTGATTTCTTTCTTAAAAGGAGAGCTGGAAATTTTCCCCTTTGAAAATGAAAGCCAACTGGATTTTAATCTGATTGATTCCAAACTGGACTTTGCGGATGTGAAAGGGCAGGAGAATGCCAAGCGTGCTTTGGAGGTTGCATGTAGCGGAGGACATAGCATATTAATGAGCGGAACTCCCGGTTCCGGGAAAACCATGCTATCCAAACGTGTTCCCGGCATTTTGCCGCCGCTCACGTTTTCTGAATCTATGGAAGTGACCAAAATCTATTCGGTTTGTTCCTTGGTGTCTAAGGATAGACCGATGATTGTGGAACGGCCGTTTCGTGCGCTTCATCATACAGCGTCTACCGTTTCCATCATCGGTGGCGGTAGCAAAGCGATGCCAGGAGAAATTTCGTTGGCGCATAATGGGGTGCTATTTTTAGACGAACTTCCCGAATTTAAACGGGAAGCTTTGGAGGTGCTCCGTCAACCTTTAGAAGATAAGAAAATCAATGTGACCCGTGTCAGTCGCTCTGCAGAATATCCCTGTAATTTTATGATCATAGCAGCGATGAATCCATGTCCCTGCGGATACCACGGTTCTCCCGTAAAAGAGTGTACCTGTACCTTCGACCAGATCAAACGGTATCAGAAGAAAATTTCAGGCCCCTTGTTAGACCGAATTGATATTCAGATTGAAGTGCCCGCCGTTAACTACGATGAAATTTCTTCCATGGAAAAGTCAGAATCCTCTGAAAACATCAGAAAACGGGTGATTCGTGCCCGTGAAATTCAAAAGAAGCGCTACGAAGGAGAGGGCATTTTAACCAATGCAGAGTTAACTGCACCTTTGGTTAAAAAATACTGCCCCTTAACCAAAGAGGCAGAAGCTATGTTAAAACAGGCTTTTTCCGTACTTGGTTTAACAGCCCGTGGCTACGATAAAATTATCAAAGTAGCAAGAACCATTGCAGATTTAGAAGAATCCCAGCAAATTGAAATGCATCATTTAGCAGAGGCAATTAGCTACCGTGATATGGAAAATACAATGTCAAACTAAAAGGACGAAACAATGTCAATTTACAAGTACTTAAGCGATTTTTCTGAAATTTCTTTTCATATGCCCGGCCATAAGGGAAGAATCCCTGTGCCGATTCGTGACGTTACCGAGCTATCCGGTACCGATAATTTAATGTGCCCGGAGGGCATTATTCAAGATGCTCAGGAGCATATGGCAAGGGTACTTGAAAAAAAGGAAGTTTTCTTTCTTACAAACGGTGCCACCAGTGGAATTTTAGCAAGTATTTTAGCAACCGTTATGCCTGGAGAAACCGTTTTAGTAGATAGAAACTGCCACGCTTCTGTCATTTACGGCTTGATTTTATCAGGCGGTATTCCCAAATTTGTGTATCCCAAAGTGAATGCCCAATTTGGTATTCCTTGTCCTTTATCAGCTGAAGATATTGACTACAATGGCGAAAAAGTTTTTATTCTCACTTCACCCACTTACTATGGGGAAACAGCAGACCTGAAAAAAATTCGGGAAAAGGTAGGAGATGCCATTATCCTACAGGATGAAGCACACGGTGCTCATTTTTATTTTGATCATTCGTTGGCATCTTGCCGTAACCGGGAATCTGACCTGACGGTGTTAAGCTTTCATAAAACCATGCCGACTTTAAATCAGGGCGCTGTACTTTGCTGTAATTCTCAAAGAATCCCTTCCCAAAAAATCCAGCAGGCGATTCATCTGGTGCATACCACAAGTCCCTCCTATCCGATTTTGTCTTCCTTGGATTATGCAGGAATATTTGGAACAAAGTTGTACCAAACTACTGCCGTTTTGAATGAAATCAAAGAATTATCGCAAGAATTAACCGACACAACACCGCTTAAAATACTGCCCAATCAAGATTCTTATAAATTGTTGTTAAATTGTGACAGCACTAATTTTTCCGCAGAATATTTGGAGAAATATTTGCAAAACGAATATAAAATCTACGCAGAAGGCGTATTTGCAAACAATCTGCTACTGATGTTTTCTCCTTGTAACACTGTGGAAGAAATTCGTGTTTTGTCAAAGGCTATTTTGGAATTACCGTGGAAAGAAAAAACGCCTGCCGTTCCAACATATCCGCTTTTCAAACTTTCCCAAAAGATGTCACCCAGAGAGGCATATTTTGCAGATGGGGAATGGATTGCAAAAGAACAAGCAGTGGGACGTATTGCAAAAGAAAACATCACTCGGTTTCCGCCTTGTGTACCGTTGGTAACGGTTGGAGAAGAGCTGACCTGTGAAGCAATTCGGCTTCTTCCCAAGGATACCGTTTTTGTGGTGAAGTAACCAAATTGTAATGAGAAAATCGGGCAAAACCCTTGCAATTTGTGGGGAATTGTGCTACAATATCACTTGTGATGGACTTTACTGAGCCTGTGGCAAAAAAGGAGTACCCTATGATTTACGAGTGCAGATTATGTAATTTTATATTTGAACGAAGAGCAGACACCATTTTGTGTCCCAATTGCGGAAAATACTCTGTATCTGAAGCATCAGAAGAAGCAAAAGAAAAATTCAAACAACTTCAGGAAGAACAAAAAAACGAAAAATAAAAAGGATGAACCAATCGGTTCATCCTTTTTTGTTATCGGTTATTCTTTGCTGAGCTTGTCCAATAACGGCTTCATATCAGAGAAGAAGTCAATTTCGGCATCTTCTAAGGCACCTTCATCGCATAAGGATGCAATGGCGGGATTAATCGGTAATTTTGCCAGTACGGGAATGCCGAAGGCTTCAGCGATGGAATCAATGTGGCTTTCGCCAAATACATTGATTCTCTTACCACAGTCAGGACATTCCAGATAGCTGTAGTTTTCTACCAAGCCTAAAATGGGGATATTCATCATCTGTGCCATTTTCACAGCTTTGGTCACAATCATGGAAACTAAATCCTGAGGAGTGGTCACAATGATAATGCCGTCTACGGGGATGGACTGAAATACTGTCAACGCAACGTCACCGGTTCCGGGAGGCATATCAATAAACATAAAGTCCACGTCTTTCCAAACCACATCTGTCCAGAACTGTTTCACTGCACCGCCGATCACGGGACCTCTCCAGACCACAGGTTCGGTTTCGTCAGGGAGCAGGGAATTGACGGAAATGGTTTTAATACCGGTTTTGGTTACAACAGGATACATTCCAACGTCATCACCGGTCGCTTTTTCGGTTAATCCAAACACTTTGGGAATGGAAGGGCCGGTAATGTCTGCATCCAACACAGCTGTTTCATATCCACTTTTTTGGGAGGTGATTGCCATCAAGGAGGTTACTAAAGATTTTCCGACACCGCCTTTTCCGCTGACAACACCGATTACTTTTTTAATATTGGATAATGCGAGGGGTTTTTCTAAAAAACTTTTGGGGTCACGGGATGCACAGTTTTCCTGACAACTGCTGCAATCGTGGGTACAATTTTCGCTCATATTAAAACTTCCTTTCAAGGGTAAAATATTCTCTGTATGATAGTATATCACGAACGAAAAAACTTGTCAAATGCTTTTCCAATCTTTTTTTCTTGAAAAACAAAAAGATTTATGGTATAATAGTGATTAATAGGAGGTAGATACCTTGAAAAAAATAGTTTGTTTGATACTCTTTTTGATGATATTTGCATCCACTACTGTGTTTGCAGCTGATACCTGCGGCGGTTACAACATTCCCGTGGATATTGAGATAAACGGACATTTTATCAAATGTGAGCAAAAGCCTATCTTAATTGACGGTAGAACTTTGATTCCGTTGCGTGCCTTTTCTGATGCCGTGGGCGGTGAAATCTCCTGGAATGAAACCGAAAAAGCTGCAAGCATGAAAAAAGACGGGCATATCTTTGTGTTTTATCCCGAACAGAGCCGTTGTGTGATCAACGGAGTTGACAGTGATTATGCATCCGTGCTATATCATAATCTCACCTTTATTCCCGTAAGAGCAGTTTCCGAAACCTTAGCTTACGAGGTTTCTTGGGACGATTTTTATCTGACGGTGAAAATTGCTGCTCCCGGTGTAGAAATTCCTGAATATTTCCAGGATTATTCTTACACCTATGAAGATATGCTCTACCTTGGCAAAATTACCCAGATTGAAAGCGGATACGAGCCTTTTAACGTAAAACTCGGCGTGGCAGGTGTGGTGATGAACCGTGTTGTTTCTCCTCAGTTTCCCAATACCGTAAAAGGCGTTGTTTTTGATACCAAGTATGGAGTTCAGTTTCCGCCTGCACACACTTCCAAAATTGAGGTAACTCCTACAAAGAATACCATGATTGCGGCAAAATGTGCTCTTTGTGGCATCAGAAATATTGGAAACTCCCTGTATTTTATTGATACTTCTGTGGCGCCAAAATCCTGGGCGCATAACAACAGACCGTTTCATTGCACGTTACACGGTATGAATTTTTATGAATAAGGAAGACATCATTATGAATTATCAGGAAGAAAAAGAATTTACAAAATGCTATAAAGAACAGTATGTGTCAGGTCTGGATAAACTGATTGAGGCAAGAGAGCAAATTTGCCGGGAGAAGCGGGAAAGCGATACAAAAGATATTTTTAAAAATTCCGAACAGTACCGCAAAAATTTCAAAAAAATGTTAGGCTGGCCTTTGGTGGATTACGAGCCGGAACAGTTATCTGAACCAAAATCGGAAAAATTGGTGGAAGAGGACGGCTATTCGGTTTACCGTATGCAATTTGAAATTTTAAAAGGCGTTTTTCTGACAGGACTCTTTTTCAAAGTAGAGGGGCAGAAAAATCCTCTGGTGATTTTCCAGCACGGCGGAGCAGGAACTCCTGAGTTTGTAGCGGGGATGTACGGTTCTTCCGAATATTATTATGATGTGATTCAAACATTAACATCTCAGGGAGCCAACGTGTTTGCACCTCAGCTTTTGCTTTGGGATGATACTTATGGCGTGGACTATGACAGAAAGGCCATTGATGCCCGCTTAAAACGTGTGGGAAGCTCTGTTGCTGCTGTGGAACTTCACGGAATTTTTTCGGTTCTGGATTATTTTGAAAAGCAGGATTATGTAAGTAATTTCGGTATGGTTGGCTTATCTTACGGTGGATTTTACACTCTTTATACAGCTGCCTTGGATACCCGTATCAAAAGTGCAGTTTCCTGCGCATTTTTTAATGAACGGAAGCGCTATGCATACAGCGATTGGACTTGGTTTTCTTCTGCAAAAATGTTGGATGATGCAGAAATTTCTTGTCTTATCTATCCCAGAAAACTTTGTATTGAACTTGGAACCCGGGATGATTTGTTTTCCTTTCACAGCGGAAAAAAGGAATTTGAACGTTTGCAAAATTTGTGCTCGGATGTGGGTTGCGACTGGCTTTCCTTCGTGGAATTTGACGGCATCCACGAATTTTGTCCGCACACCGAACCTCTTACGAAATTGGTGGTATATTTAAAACAGCTCAAGTAAGCCTAAAAAAGGAACTGTGATTTCACAGTTCCTTTTTTATGTATGAATTATGACGGTTTCTTTTTGGATGCCAGTTTCTGAATCCCTTTTAAGATGAGTGTTAAGGCAATACCGCAGGCAACACCCACGATTAAATCTTCAATTACAGTCACGATCATCGTCACTATCATAACCAAAGATTCAGAATAGGGTACTTTTCCGATTTCAGCAAAGCTTTCAAATTCCATCATATTGAATGCTGTTACCATCAAAATACCAGCCAATGCTGCCATCGGAATAAATGCAGTCACACCGGAGAAGAACAGAACAACTAGCAAAATAATCAAAGCATGGATGATGCCGGATAATTTGGTTCTGCCGCCGTTGTTAACATTGACAGCACTTCTCACAATGGCACCGGTACCGATTAAACCGCCGAATAAGGGAGCAATGGTGTTGCCAATTCCCTGACCGATTAATTCGCGGTTAGGGTTGCTTTTTTGGTCTAACATATCGTCCACAACCACCGCACTGAGCAGAGATTCAATACTTGCCAGAAGGAACAGAGAAATTGCGCCGGAAATAATGGGGGACCAGTTTAAGTTGGTGAACACGGGCATCACAAACTGGGGAAATCCTGCCGTGATGGTTGCTCGGTCAGTGATTACTTCAGCACCGGGAATCCATACAATCGCTGCAATTACTGCTATGATTAAGCCGATTAGGGAAGCAGGAATAATCTGGAAGAATTTTTTGATGCCGTTGACCAGTGTATTGTCTTTTTTGAAATGGTAAATCCATTTTGCAATAATGGGGATAAACATCACGGCAATTACAATTAACGCCAGGGGAGGAGCAGTATTGAAATCTTTAAATTGGCCAATAAAAATGGAAACTGCAATTCCGTTGGTAAATCCCACTACTACCGGTTTTGGTATGTATTGCACATATTTTCCCAGTTTTAAAAGTCCCAACAGAATTTGCAGAAGACCGGCAATCAGCATAGCCATAATAAATCCGTTATAGCCGGCGTTTTTGTAGGTGTTGGCAAGCACCACAATCATTGCGGCGGTGGGGCCGTTGATTAAGCCATTGGTGGAACCGAAAATAGTGGCAAAAAGGCCGCAGAAAATAGCACCGTAAAGTCCTGCCATAGCGGCGTTGGGATCGCCGGGCATAGATTGCATCCCAAAGGCAATTGCTAAGGGGAGGGCAACAATCGCAACAGTGATGCCACCGATAATATCTCCCCGTAATGTTTTTTTGTTCAACATAATTTCCTCCATAAATCGTATCATTGCAAAGAGAGAGGGTAACCGCAAGATGCAGTTACCCTTTGATTGTTTTGTATCAATAATTAAACCTAAACCGTCATGATTTCTTTTTCTTTTGCGGCGGTCTGACTATCAATTTCTTTCACGAATTTATCGGTTAAATCCTGAACGTCTTTTTCACAGTTCTTCAAATCGTCTTCTGTGATTTCGGATTTTTTCTTCATATCTTTGTATTTGTCGATGGTATCACGGCGGATGTTTCTCACAGCAACTTTTGCATTTTCAGAAAGTTTGTGAATATCTTTTACCAGATCTTTTCTTCTTTCTTCGGTTAATGCAGGGAAGTTTAAGCGGATTACCTTACCGTCATTGGTGGGATTAATGCCGATATCGGCTTTGAGAATTGCTTTTTCAATATCTCCTAAGATAGAAGCATCCCAGGGCTGAATCACTAAAGTTCTTGCTTCGGGAACTGAAACAGAACCGATCTGCGGGATGGGAGTGGGAGAACCGTAGTATTCTACGGTAATCTTATCTAAAATTGCGGGATTTGCACGGCCTGCTTTTAACTGGCCAAATTCCTGCAACAGGGAATCTACGGATTTTTTCATTCTGTCCTGACAGTCGTTAAATGTTTGTTTCATAAATAAAACTCCTTTTATATATTTAAGAATCTGAAACTATTTGGTAATAAGGTCCGTGGGATACCAGGCGAGACAAATTTCCGATGCGGTACCGTCTGCTTTAATTTTTGCCAGAATTTTTTCCACTTCGGTGCAAACAGACACATTGTTCTGCTCAAATGCAACTACCAGTTCGTAAGGCGCTTCTTTAATAATATGAAAAACCTCTGATTTTTGGGGGAGGTTCTCATACAAAGCTTTATTATAAAGCACCACGTTGCAGACACCGTTGGTTAATGCGGAGAATAATTCATCCTTGCTGTCGTAAATATGCACCGTTTCATAGTAGTTTTTGACCATAGCTTCTTCCACCGAATTTTTGATTACACCAATTATTGTGGTTGGTTCTAACACTAACTCGGGAGTTTTGGCTATGTAGAATGCAGTGCTGTTAAAATAGGGGGAAGATAACCGGAAAGCGGTGCTTGTTTCTGAGGTTGCAGGAATCTGTCCCCAGATCATATCCACCCGGTTCTCTGTTAAGTAATCTACTAAGGTTTCATTCCAGGGGACTTTTACTTTTGTAACTGTAATTTCCAGTTCCTTGGAAAATGCGTCAATCAAATCGTTATCAAAGGAATTTGCGGTATCGGGAACCCCGATACGAAGTTCGTTTCGTTGCACGATTTCATCCCATCTGGAAACTTCCTTGGGAGAAATCTGTTCCGAAACTTCTGATATCGGTTCAACGGCATTTTCGCATCCGGATAATCCGAATAGGGCTAACAGTATGGATAAAATCAATAAAATTTTCTTCATTCTATCACGCCTTTCTAAAATATTTTAACATATTTTCCCTATAATTTCAAGTTTTTTTTCAAATTCATGGGAAAAATATGAAAAAACAGAGGGGAAGAATGAATATAGCTATAAAAAACAAAACTGCAGTAGTCCTGAAAGACACTGCAGTTTTGGGGTGTTAACAGCTTTTACATTGTGAAAGGTTTCAACTCTTCCACCAGAGATTCACAGTTATCGGCATGGATTTCCACTTTGATGGGTTTTGCCAGATCTAAGCTGAAAATACCCATAATGGATTTTGCATCCACAATGTATCTGCCGGAGATTAAATCAATGTCAAAACTGTATTTATTCACAGTGTTGACAAAGATTTTTACGTCGTTAATGGAATTAAGCTGAATTTCAAAAGTTTTCATGAGAAATACCTCCTTCTTATACTTTGTGCAACAGTTTGATTGTTTTGCCAGTATTATACAACAAAAAAAATGAAAAATCAAGGTTTTCGACAAAAAAATATAAGAGATTGACAAAAAAATCAAAAACTTTCAGAAAAATGATTTTCGGAGTGAAAAAATATGACTGAATTTGATTTTTTTACGGATTTTTCTTTACAAGAGAGGAGTTTTGTGATATAATATAATTGCAAAAATATGAAAACGAGGTTTGGTTCATGGAACAAATATATTTTGATGAAATTCATAAACGGGGAATTAACGGAAAAACTGTTTTTCTAAAGACTTTAATTATTGGCGGTTGCATTGTGCTTTGCCCGGTTTTATTCATCCTTGGCGGACCGTTGGGACTGGCTCTGGCAGCAGGGGCGATTTACGGTGCCTATTATCTGTTCCAAAAGCTGAACTGTGAGTATGAATACATCTACACCGGCGGCGAAATAGATATTGACGTGATTTACGGAAAGGCAAGACGGCAACGATTAATTACCGTAAAACCCCGCCAGGTGGAATTTATGGGAAAGGCCAATCAATATCTGGCAGAGTACCGCAAAAAGCCGGACATTCAGAAAATTCTGGATTTTTCCGACGGAAATCCGGAAGGGCAGTATCTTGTGATTGTGAACAGCAATCATTTAAAAAAACTGGTGCTGTTTTCTCCCAGTGAGCGTTTGGTGGAACAAATTAGACCGTATCTTCGTGAACGGTTTGGAGAATAGAGAAAAGAGGTAGGTTCATGTCGCAACGTTCAGAACGTGCAAAAGCATTGTTTTTGGAAGGATATAATTGCGCACAGGCAGTTGTGGGTGTGTTTTCAGAGGAACTTTCTGTTGATTTTAGCACTCTTATGAAAACCGTTTCTTCTTTCGGCGGTGGCATGGGGCGGCTTCGTGAAGTTTGCGGAGCGGTCAGCGGAATGTTCTTTGTGGCGGGTGCCTTGTATGGATACGACAATCCGAAAGCAACAGCAGAAAAGGCCGAACATTACCGCTTGATTCAGACTCTTGCGGCAAAATTCCGTGAGATGAACGGTTCTATCATCTGTCGGGAGCTGTTGGGAGAAGAGGGAAAACAAATTACGCATATTCCGGCAGAGCGCACCCAGGCATATTATAAAAAGCGCCCTTGCGCAGAATTGGTTTCAGATGCTGTGTTGGTGCTGGAAGAAGTTTGCAACCTGTAAGTTGTTCTTTTGACTGTTTTGCATGCTATTTTAAATTTTTAAAGAAATTCGGCTTGACAATCCGGATTACCCGTGGTATAATGAACAAGCGTTTTTTTCACGGAATCAAGCTGAACGTAAAAGTTTTTGCGGTTGAGATGATCTCGTTTAGTAATCCGGTATTTTTATGACTTGTGTTTGGCCTGCGACTTTTCTATTGTGAACCTCGTCAGGACGGAAACGGAGCAGCGATAAGCAACAAGAAATTTGTGCGGTGTCCGAATACAAGTCATAAAAGTATCGGATTTTTATTTTCAAGAGAAAGAGAGGGGAGAGAAAGTGTATCAGGCATTATACCGAAAATGGCGTCCGACCGTTTTTGAGGATGTGTTGGGGCAGAGCCATATTACAGACACTTTAAAGAGTCAGCTGGTTCAGAATAAGCTTTCTCATGCCTATCTGTTTTCCGGCTCCCGTGGGACGGGAAAAACCTCCACGGCGAAAATCCTCTCCCGTGCAATGAACTGCGAGCATCCCGTCAACGGAAATCCCTGTAACGAATGTCACGCTTGCAAAACTGCTTTAAACGGCAGTGCAGTGGATATTGTGGAAATTGACGCTGCTTCCAATAACCGTGTGGATGATGCCAGAATCATCCGGGAAGAAGTGGTGTACGCGCCGGCAGATTTAAAATATAAAGTGTATATCATCGACGAAGCACATATGTTGACTGAGGCAGCCTTCAATGCGCTGTTAAAAACTTTGGAGGAACCTCCCGCACATGTGGTATTCATTTTTGCAACCACAGAACCGCACAAATTCCCGGTAACGATTTTATCCCGTTGTCAGCGGTTTGATTTTAAACGCATCACTCCTTACGATACAGAAAAACGAATCCGTCAGATTATAGCGGGTGACGGTTATACCATTACTGATGAAGCCATCGGTATGCTTGCCCGTTTGGCAGACGGCTCTATGCGAGATGCACTGTCTATTTTAGATCAATGCATGTCAGCAGGATTCACCGAAATTGACTGTCCTCAGCTAGCGACCATTACCGGTGCATCTGACCCTCAGTTTATTATAAATTTTGCCCGTCAGATTATTGACGGAAACTTATCCGGATGCTTTTATGAGATCCGAACCGCTTATGAAAACGGTCGGGATATGGAACGTATCTTAGAAGATCTGATTGCACATTTTCGCAGTGTTTTAGTGGTAAAAACTTTACCTTCACAGGAAAGTGCAATGGAAGTGCTTTCGGTTACCCAAAGCGCCTATCAGCAGTATGCAAATCAGGGGCAGTTGGTTTCTGAAGAACGGTTGTTGCGGTATTTGGATACCTTAAGCGAAGGGGTTGCATCCCGACGTTATTTGGGGCAGCCACGGCTTTGCCTGGAGGTAGCGGTTACCGCTATGGTGAAACGACCCGATTCTGGGAATCTTCAGGGCATCACAGAACGTTTGCAGGAACTGGAGCTGAAATTAAACCGTTTGAGTATGGGGCAACCCGTTCCGGTGACGGTATCTGTTCCAAAGGAGCCGGTCGTTCATGCTGAACCTGCTGTGGCACCTGCGGTTGACGAACCTCTCGTTAAAGCAGAACCGGATGAAATCGTGTGGGAAATCCCTCTTGAAGAATCCGCGATAGTGCCGGACATTGTTTCTTTAGAGCCTGCCATAGAATCTGTTTCTCCAATAGTGGAGGAACCCACGGAGATTGCAAAACAGGAAGAAACAGTTGTGTCTGAACCGATTGCACAAGAACCTGTTGCACCCATCCGACAAACGGAAGGAAGTTTGGCACCGTTGTGGGAATCTGTGCTGGAGGTTGCTTCCAAAAAAGCAGATTTCGGTTTTAAACGGATTATGGGGGGGGCCACCTGGGAAGAGCAGGAAGGCGGCATCGACCTGATGATCCAAAGCGATGCATTTTTAAATATTGCAAAAATGAATCAGTATGATAAAGTATTAAAACAAGCGATTCTGGATGTAAGCGGAAGAGAGTATTCGGTAAAACTCCGTTCCAAAGAAGCATCTGCAGAAGACGGAGATTCCTTTCAGAAGCTGATGTCCAAGCTGAACGGTTTTTCCGATAAAATAACGTTTAAATAGAACGAAAGGAAACAAAATCATGGCAAAAGGAAAATTCAATATGGGTGGCGGAATGCCCGGTAATATGGCAAATTTAATGAAACAGGCTCAGAGAATGCAACAGAATCTGGAGCAGGCTCAGGAAGATCTGGCAAATAAAACTTATCAGGCAACCTCCGGTGGCGGAGCAGTCAGCGTAACAGTAAGCGGTACCGGTAAACTGGTTGATTTAGTGATTGATGAAGCTGTTTTAGACGATGCAGAAATGGTTTCCGACCTGGTAATTGCCGCAGTCAACCAGGCAATTGACGAAATGGAAAAACAAAAAGAAGCTACCTTAGGCGGCTTAACCGGCGGTATGGGGAACTTCGGCGGTTTATTTTAATTCCCTTAGAATTTAGTTTGAAAGAATCACTTCACAAAAACAGAGGAATCATTTATGGCAGAGATTTTTGAGCCGTTAACCGTGCTAACCGAACAATTTAATAAATTACCCGGCATCGGCAAGAAAACTGCCCAGCGTCTTGCATATTATGTGCTGATGCAACCGGACGAGTTTACAAAAGACTTCAGTAGTGCACTGTTAAATGCAAAAGCTAAGGTCCGCTATTGCAAAACTTGTCAGAATATTTCAGCAGAGGATTTATGTTCTATCTGCAAAAATGCCAAAAGGGACCAAAGTACCGTTATGGTCGTGAAAAGCCCCAAAGAGCTGATTGCGATGGAGAAAACAGGGGAGTACCAAGGTGTATACCATGTGCTTCATGGCTTGATTTCGCCGATGGACGGTATTTCTCCCGACGATTTAACCGTGAAAGAATTGCTTTCCCGGATTTCAGCCGGCAATATTGAAGAAGTGATTTTAACCTTAAGTCCTACTGTAGAAGGGGATGCCACTTCTATGTACCTTGCCAAGCTATTAAAACCGCTTGGAATCAAGGTGACCCGAATTGCGCAAGGTCTCCCGATGGGAAGTGACATTGAATATGCCGATGAAGCAACCCTTCTGATGGCATGGAAGGAACGAAAAGAATTGTAGCACAGAGTTTACTCCTCTGTGTGATGCAACATAGAGGATGAAAACAGATGGCTTTGAAATTATCAAAGGGGCGGAAAAAGAATCTGGTGAAATTACCGGTTACTTTTTTCGACCGTTATCTTCCCACGGTAAACGGGGATTACTTAAAAATTTATTTATTTGGACTGAAGCTTTGTATGGAGAATCAGTCTATGACCGATTCTGAAATTGCCAAAAGCCTGGGAATGTTGACGGCAGATGTAAAAAATGCGTGGCATTATTGGGAAAAAGAAGGGTTGATTACCCTGTCTGAAGAGGGCTCTGTAGAGTTTGAAAACCCCGAAGAAATGACTTTTTCTCCCGTTAGCAACAAAGCGAAAAAGCCATATGAAGCGGTTCGGTTTGAAGATGTGTTTTCAACCATTCAGAAGGATGATCAGTTTAAACAGACTTTGAGAATTGTGGAAGCATCCTATCCGGAACTTTTGACCCAGGATGATGTGATGATGATTTTCGATGTTGTGAAAATCAAGGAAATTCCGTTAGAGCATTTGCTGGTCACCATTGCACACTGTTTAAAAATCCGCAAAAAAAGCATGAAATACATATATAAGGTTGTTACCGAAAACTATGCAGACGGTATCACCGAACTGGAAGATTTGGAACAGCACTTTACCCGGATGGAGCAAAGCAGTAAATATCTGAAAAAAGTTGCGAAGATTCTAAAAATTACAGGCAGAGAATTTGTGGACAAAGAAAAAGAGTTTATCCGGAAATGGGAGCAGGCTGGAAAAACCGAACAGGAAATCCGGGAAGCCTACGAAAAAATGATTATGGCAATCGGAAAGCTCTCATTTGCGTACTTAGATAAAATAATTATGAACGAAAAAGGGAACAAATCAGCGAGAAAATCGTCTGTAAAAGTAGGTCCCTTAAACAATTTCAATCAGGAACTGCCTGATTTTCAGAAAATTACCGATGATCTTATTCGGAAACAGTTGGAGGAATAAGGGATGACATACCCAACCGTTGTACTTAAAAAAGCGGCAGAACAACTGAATAAACGTCAGCAGGAGAATAAACAGATTACCCGTGAGAAAAAGGAAAAAGCGTATAGTGAGATTCCAAAACTTCGGGAAATAAATCAAAAAATTGGTGCACTGTTAAAGCTTGGTGTAGCTTCCGGAGAGTCTGTGGCAGAACTTAAAAAAACGCTTTCCAATCTTGTTTTGGAACGGGAAAAACTACTGGCAGAACACGGTTATCCTGCCAATTACTTAGAAGATTACTATGAATGTCCGATCTGTCGGGATGAAGGGTTTGTCGGAAGTGAGCCTTGCGAATGCTATCTGAAAATGCTTCGCACCGAAGCTTATCGTCTTTCCAATCTGGCTGATCGGATTGATACCGAGAATTTTAATCAATTCGCCCCGTCTATACATTCGGAACAAAAATCCATGGAATGCATTATTGAAAAAGCAAAACGCTATTGTAAAGAAGACCCCGCAATCCGGAAAAATCTTTTGTTTACAGGGCCAACCGGCACCGGGAAAACTTTTCTGTCTTCCTGCATTGCCAAGGAATTTCTGGATCACGGATACTTTGTATTATATCAAACTGCAACCCGTGTGTTAAATGTGATAGACGATGCTAAATTTCGTCGGGAACAGCCGGAGCATGAGGAATATCTTTCCATGATTACCGATTGTGATTTGCTGATTATAGACGATTTAGGAACTGAATATTCCTTTGGTTATCCTCAGTCTCAGCTGTTTGATATTCTGGAAACCAGAATGATTTCGGGAAAACGCACCGTGATTTCCACAAACCTGGATTTCAATGAGTTGAATCAAAAGTATTCTCCCCGATTTGTTTCCAGAGTGCTTGGAAATTATGAAACATTCGTATTCCGTGGCAATGATTTGCGGTATGCGAAGGGGTAACTCCCCACATTCACTTGTTAAAAAATAATTTTTATACCATGGCGGATTTTCAATCTGCCGGAATTCACTTAAAGGAGGAATTCAAATGAAATCAAAAGTGTTAGCACTTGTGCTTGCTTGTCTGATGATTCTGTCTGTTCCCGTTTTTGCGGCAACTTACTCCGACGTTCCGGAAACTCATGACAGATATGAGGCAATCAACATGTTGTCCAGCATGGACATTATTACCGGTTTCCCGGACGGCTCTTTCAAGCCCGACGAAGCGGTAACCAGAGCGCAGATGGCAGCTCTTATCACCAGAATGTTCAATTTGGGAAGCTCCTCGGTAACAGCGGAACCTTTCTCCGACGTTACTGTTAGCTACTGGGCAGCTTCTGATATCGTTTCTGCCAAAAACAGAGGCATCATCAACGGTTTCCCGGACGGTACCTTCCAGCCGGAAGCTGAAGTAACTTATGAACAGGCAGTGAAAATGATTGTTTGTGCGTTAAACTATGGTGCTGCTGCAGAAAAATCAGGTGGATATCCCAACGGTTATATCCAGCAGGCTTCCAAACTCGGTATTTTAAAAACCGCAGCATACACTCAGGACAAAGCAGCTCCCAGAGGTATTATCGCTCAGTTACTGTATAATTCTCTGAATGTAGATATGCTGGTTCCCCAGATTAATGCAGACGGTACTGTGGACTATGTAAAATCTGAAAGCGGTAACAATACCGTTAGCCAGCAGTTCTTAAAAACTGAAACCTTAAAAGGTGTTACTGTAGTTCGTACACCCAGAGTGAAATTGGAAAACGCTCCTGCAATTGAAAGTGTTAACGATAATGCAATGTTTGTGAAAAAAGCAGACAACACTTATGTCAAAGTTACCGTGCAGGACACATCTGCATTTAACTATATCGGTCAGTTGGTAGATATTACTTACAAAGTGGATGCGGAAGATCCCGGATTAAAAACTCTTTCCAATATTACCCTCAGCCCTTCTGTTCGTGCATATGAAAATATCAAATTAACCAATGTGATTTCTCTGGATACTTCCGGTCTCCGATACTACACCGATAAAGCAAACAACAGAGAAAACAACTTAAACTTCAGCGGAACTCCCGTAGTGATTTATAATGAAAGATTGCATAGCAATGGCATTGCAGCGGTAAATGCGGATTTATTCAGTGTATCCAATCACGAATATGCAAACGGTGTAATTTCCGTATATGTATCCGGCAATCAGACTCTGATTAAAGTGAAATCCTACAAAAATTATGTGGTTGAAAGTGTTGACGCCAGAACTGAAACCATTAACGTGAAAGGTAGTTCCGGTAACATCCCGCTGAATATTCCTTACAAAGATACTTATATCAACGAAACCGTTATCAAAAAAGGAACCTTTGATTTCGGATCCGGTGCAGCTGTTGCAAATGCAACCAAATTAAGCGGATACACCGGCATTGCAAAGGGCAATATCATTGCTTTTGCTTCCAATACTGAAGACACCTCCAATAAATATTTTGAAGTACTGGTTTCCGGCACCGCTTTAAATGGTACTGTAAATGGTATTGAAACCGATGACGAAACCGGTCGTTCTATGATTCAGGTTGGTAATTCCAACATTACCCGCCTTTCCAGAGATTTAGCAAGATACAATCAGACTGCAACTGCTCAGATTGAAGTGAATGCAAAATTCCATATTGACCCCTTTGGCGAAATCGGCTATATCAGCAATGTGAAAACTCAAGATATCAAATTAGGTATTCCTGTGTCAGTAACCACCGGCGGTACCGGCTTTGATAAAATCACTCAGCTGGAAATCTACAATGTGGATTCCGACAGTGTGGAAACCTTACGCTTCCGTGATGAAGTTGCAAACGATCCTCGTGTGGCTGTATTGAAAGACGGTTCCGGTAACTTAATTACCGATTCTCTGTTTAAATACACCATCAAAAATGGTCAGATTGAAACCATGGAACCAGTGGTTGCAGGTACTACTAATACCGATGACCCCGATTACGATCCATATACCTATAACGCCGCAAACTCAATGGAAAACGTATTTGCTTATATTCTAAAAGATAGTTCCAAAATTATGTTTGATGATGAAGAACAGTATGATGCCAACAATAAGTTTATTGCTGATCAAAGTATTACCTATAACTCCAGTTCCACCAAGATTATCTTAATCGGTTCTGTTTATGACACCGGTAAGGTAACTCCTAAAACCACCACTTTGGCCAACAATTCTGTATACACCGGTAAGGTTTATCAGATGAACAACAAAAAATCCGGCACCAGCTACAATATGCAGTATGTGATTGTTCGTCCCTTTGAAGGTTTAACCAAGGATTCCGCCACTTACATTGTTGATTCCATAGGCGGAACCATCCTCCAGGGCGATACCAACGTGGTACCTATCAAAGCATATCCCTTCACTGGTACTTCCAAATCCGGTAACGGCGGTGCACTGGAAGAAATCGTGTTGACTGCTCCGGTTGCAACTGCGCTGAATCTACAGAAGGGTGATGTGTTCACCTATTATGATGTTCCTTCCACTGTTGCAGATATTGAAACCTTAAGAAATGTGTATATTCTTGCCCGTGCAAAAGATATTGCAAACGGAACTTATCCCACTGCAGGTGCTTTAGTAGCAAATAATCATATGGATACGGCCAATAGCGGTACCGGTTACAATGCTGATTACAACTATTTTGCTATCAAAAACAATTCCAGCAATATCGCTGCAGCTACCAATACCAGTGTATATGCATATTATCTGGGTACTCCTTTAGCATACCTCACTGATGAAGCAGGAGTTCAGCGTGATTTAAGAATGGCAAAAGATGCCACCACCAAGCTGCCTGTAATGGCAAATGACACTGCGGAGATCACCAGTCTGGCAACTGATCTGAATAACTCCGACCGTTTCTTTGATTATAATTTAACTCAGTTGGCGAATATCTACGTATATGACGATGCTGCTACCCTGGATGCAGACAAGCTGATTCAGGTGAAAGGAAAAGATCAGGTTCGCTCCTACTTAGAAGGTTTGCAGACTATTGAAAAAAACCAGTCAAGACTTGATACCTTAATGGTAAGAGCATTCAACTCTTCCAACAATAACTTCTATAATCTTTATATCATCAAAGACGCGAGAGACAATTAATATCTTTAAAAATCTCGTAATGCACAAGCATTACGGGATTTTTTTACTCATTTATCAGAATCAGTTCGGCATATACCGTTGTTTTGTCGGTAGAAATGCTGATGGTGACCGGCTTGTCCCGGTTGTTTAGAAATTGAAAATCATAGCCACCGTAGGATACTGTAGCATCATGTCCTGAGTCAGCATAAGGTACTTCGTGAGAATGAGAATGACGCTCAATAATTTCAAAATTTCCGTTTAATGCTGCCATATATAATGTGGAAGAAATCTGGCACACACCTCCGCCCACAGTGAGCGTTTTTTCGCCGTTTTCATCATATCCGATTGCTTCTTGGTATCCTTTTTCTGTTGTGCGTGGTCCTACCGTTTCATTAAAGGAAAATTTCTCTCCCGGTTTCAACGTTTTTCCGCTAATTGCTTTGATGGCAAGAGCTAAATTCTGATTTCGTTCGGGAATGTTGTCGAAAATGTTGGTGGAGGCTTGTCCAACGGTTTCATTTTTTGGAATAGGGGATGGGGAGACCTCCGGTAACGGACTTTCGGTAACCACAGGAGACGGGGAAGGCAGCGGAGAAATATCGGATTCCGATTGGGTTGCACATCCGGATAATAAACACAGTGTCAGCAAAAGGAGTCTGCTCCCGGATATTTTTTTCATGACATTTTGACGTTTCAAGAGAAGACTCCTTTCTTTTGAATCAATCATCAGTTGTTTTTATCGGTAATCATAAATTTGATTGCGGTACGTTCTTCGCCAGCTACCTCAATTTCGGAAAAGGCGGGTACGCATACAATGTCAAAACCGCTTGGTGCCAAAAAACCTCTGGCAATAGCAACGGCTTTTACCGCTTGGTTCACAGCTGCCGCACCAATGGCTTGTAGCTCGGCAGAACCTCGCTCTCTTACGATGCCCGACAATGCTCCTGCCACTGAGCCGGGATTGGAATTTTTAGATACCTTCAGGATAAGCATGTTGATTCCTCCAGATTCAATCAATAAGTAATCGTTCTTTTTTTATTTTGTATTTTTTGTTTTCGTATGGTTTATTATATGAAGAAAAGTGTTAAAAAATACGAATTTCCATAAATTTATCTGAAATGGAGGTTTTTCAAAAAAGAAATAGAAATTATTTTTGAAAAAATCAAAAAAATTCTAAAAAAATTGCAAAAAGAGTGGACAAACAAAGGAAAATTATGTATAATATAGTTTGGTAAAAAACTATATAACATATATCTATGGAGGTTTCAAGTAATGAGCAAGTTTACACATGAAGTGGAACAAATGACTTGTGTAGCCAAAGGCCCCAACCACGGTCCGGCACCGATTCCGGAAGAAGGCAAATGGGTTCAGGCAAAAGAAGTAAAAGACATTTCCGGTTTAACTCACGGTATTGGTTGGTGTGCTCCTCAGCAGGGTGCATGTAAGCTGACCTTAAACGTGAAAGACGGTATTATCGAAGAAGCGCTGGTAGAAACTATCGGCTGTAGCGGTATGACTCACTCTGCAGCAATGGCAGCAGAAATCTTAACCGGCAAAACCTTACTGGAAGCAGTAAACACCGACTTGGTTTGTGATGCAATCAACACCGCTATGAGAGAACTCTTCCTGCAGATTATCTACGGAAGAACTCAGACTGCATTCTCAGAAGGCGGTTTACCCATCGGTGCAGGCTTAGAAGACTTAGGTAAAGGCTTAAGAAGCCAGGTTGGTACCATGTATTCCTCTTCTGCAAAAGGTCCGAGATACCTGGAAATGGCAGAAGGCTATGTTACCAAAATTGCTTTGGATGATGAAAAACACATCATCGGTTACGAATTCATCAGCTTCGGCAGAATGATGGATATGATCAAAGCAGGCACTGCTCCTGAAGAAGCAATGAAGAAAGCAACCGGTACCTACGGAAGATTTGCTGATGCAGCATCCTACGTAGATCCGAGAAAAGAATAAGGAGGGAAACGATTATGCCATTATTTGAAGGTTACGAAAGAAGAATCGCCGGCATTACCAAATGCTTAGAAGAAAACGGAATCGCTTCCATCGAAGAAGCAAGAAAAATTTGCGAAGATAAAGGGATTGATGTTTATAACATCGTAAAAGGCATCCAGCCCATCTGTTTTG
>JAZQKB010000031.1:0-6440 GCA_045541975.1 Clostridia bacterium
CTTAATGTGGTTAGGTGAACAGATCAACGAAAAAGGTGTTGGAAACGGTATTTCCATCATCATCTTTGCAGGTATTGTTTCCGGTGCTCCCACCGGAATCTACGGTCTGGTTGCAGGTGCAACCGGTACTGACTGGATCATCGTTGCTGCAGTATTACTGGTAATTATCGCTGTAATTGGTTTCATCGTTCTGATGAACAATGCAGAAAGAAGAATTCCTGTTCAGTATGCAAAAAGAGTTGTTGGCAGAAAAATGTATGGCGGCCAGAGCTCTCATGTGCCGATTAAAGTTGCAATGGCAGGCGTAATGCCCATCATTTTCGCTGTGTCTATCATGGCGTTCCCCGCAACTATCGCACAGATGTTTGGCGGTGCAACCACCGGTTTCTGGGCAGGCTTCTTAAAAGTGTTTACCCCGGGTAGCCCCTGGTATTCTCTCATCTATTTCATCTTGATTATTCTGTTCACCTTCTTCTATACTGAACTTCAGTTTAATCCGGTTGAAATTGCCAACAACATGAAGAACAACGGCGGTTTTGTTCCCGGCTTAAGACCCGGCAAACCCACCAGCGACTTCATCCGTATGGTATTAAACAGAATCACCTTGATTGGTGCAATCTTTATTGCGTTGATCGCAGTATTACCCACTCTGCTCTCGCACATCAATCCTGCGTTTGCATTCGGTGGATCTTCTCTGATCATCGTAGTAGGTGTTGCAATTGAAACCGTAAAACAGATTGAATCTCAGATGTTGATGAGACATTATAAAGGCTTCTTAGAATAAACAACCTTACGGTACAAGACAATGATTTTGACATTATTAGGTGCGCCGGGTGCCGGTAAAGGCACCTTGGCGAGAAATTTAGCAAAAATATTACAGATTCCAACCATCTCAACCGGAGCTTTGCTCCGGGATGAGATTGGTAGTGGCTCCGACTTAGGGAAAGAGATTCACAAGCTCATTTCCAACGGAAACTTCGTATCAGACGAAATGGTTTCTCATCTGCTTGTAAAACGGCTTCGTGAGCCGGATTGCCAGAGGGGTTACATTCTGGACGGATTCCCGCGGAATACCACTCAGGCAGAGCATTTGTCTGATTTTGGTATCCAGTTGGACAGAGCCGTGCTTTTGGACGTTTCCAATGAGACCATCATTGCCCGTCTGGAAGGACGCAGAGAATGTCCCCATTGCAGAGCTACCTACCATATTCAGTACAATCCGCCGAAACAGGACGGTATTTGTGATGAATGCGGCTCTAACCTTAAAATCAGAGAAGACGACCGACCGGAAGTAATTTCCAAACGGTTGGAAATTTATCACAAAGAAACCGAACCTCTGATCCAGTTTTTCACCGAAAGAAAACTGCTGACAGTGGTTCCCGGTTCTGAAAGTGTGGATGACACTGTACAAAGTGTGTTAAAGGCACTGGGTGTAAGTTTATGATTTATATTAAAAGTAAAGAAGAAATTACACTGATGAAAAAAGCCGGTCAGATTACCAAGGGTGCTTTGCAAAAGGCAATCGAGGCAGTAAGACCGGGGATTAAGACAATTGAGCTTGATAAGATTGCAGAAAGCTTTATTAAAAAATGCAATGCAACCCCTTCTTTTTACCGGTATAACGGTTATCCGATGCACATTTGTGTTTCGGTGAATAACGAAGTGGTGCACGGTATTCCCGGCGAGTATGTGATTCAAGAAGGTGACATTGTCAGCATAGATTGTGGCGCATGTTACAAAGGATATCATGGCGACTGTGCCGATACTGCTTTTGCCGGAGCAGTTTCCCAAGAAGCAAGGGAGCTTGTGGAAGCAACCAGAGAAAGCTTCTTTTTGGGAATGAAACAGGCTGTGGCAGGAAACAGAGTCGGTGATATTTCAGAAACTATTCAGACATTTATTGAGGGCAAAGGGTTTTCTATTGTCCGGGATCTGGAAGGACACGGAATTGGTGCTAACCTGCACGAAGGACCGTCAGTTCCTAATTTTGGAAGAGCCGGAAAGGGTCCTAAGCTGATGCCGGGAATGACCATTGCTGTGGAACCAATGGTAAACTTGGGCGGCTATCCTGTTTATCAGGACGCCAAGGACAATTGGACCATTCGCACGGTGGATGGAAGTCTGTCGGCACATTATGAAAATACCATTCTTATCACAGACGGTGAACCCGTCATTTTAACCACATTGTAGGAGGGCAAGGATGTTTCAGATAGCGGACTTGGTTGTATCCTTAAGCGGTAGAGATAAGAATCGCATTTTTATGGTGGTGGAGGTCGTTGACCAAAACTACGTAATGATTGCAGACGGAATGCTTCGCAAATTGGAAAAACCCAAAAAGAAAAAAGTGAAGCATCTGGAAAAATCCCAGTTCACATTAAATGAACGTCTGCTTTTAAAAATCAGCGAAGGTAAGAAAATTACCAACGCAGAGCTTCGGAAATCCATCCGGGTTCTTATGGATGCTGAATCAGAAGAATAACAGTTGCACGGAGGTAAAAGTTATGCCGAAAGATGATGTACTTGAATTAGAAGGAACCGTAATTGAAGCATTACCCAATGCCCAGTTTACGGTGGAATTAGAAAATGGGCACAAAATTTTAGCTCATATCTCAGGAAAATTAAGAATGCACTACATTAAAATTCTGCCGGGAGACAAAGTTACTTTGGAAATGTCGCCCTACGATTTAACCAGAGGCAGAATTGTATGGAGAGCGAAATAATAGGAGGTAAATACTCATGAAAGTAAGACCGTCTGTAAAAAAAATCTGCGAAAAATGTAAAGTTATCCGCAGAAAAGGAAATATCATGGTAATTTGCGAAAACCCTAAACACAAACAGAAACAGGGTTAATCACAAAAACCGCGCTGTCCGCATTGCGGCAAAAACAAACCTTTTGTGAAAAAGGCGCGGCTGTACAGAGTTCCTCTGTATGTCTTTTTTGCAGAATGTTTGCTTGATATAGGGGCTGTGCGTTTGCATAGTTCCCGAATGCTCTCACTGTGAGAGGGAAACGGTTTCACTAATCGTTTTCGCGGGAAACCGCCAACAAAACAAACGAAATCAGACACGAAAAAATCAGGAGGTGTAGATTCAAATGGCAAGAATTGCTGGTATCGACTTACCCAGAGAAAAACGAGTAGAAATCGGTTTAACTTATATCTACGGAATTGGTGTTTCTGCTTCCAGAAGAATTTTAAAAGAAACCGGAATCAATCCCGACACCAGAGTAAAAGATTTAACCGATGACGAAGTAGCAAAATTAAGAGATAATATCGACAAAAACCATGTAGTTGAAGGTGATCTTCGCCGTGACGTTGCAATGGATATCAAACGTTTGATTGAAATTGGATGTTACAGAGGAACCAGACACAGAAAAGGTCTGCCTTGCAGAGGTCAGAGAACCAAAACCAATGCAAGAACCAGAAAAGGTCCCAGAAAAACTATGGCTAACAAAAAGAAATAATCTTTTTAGTTGGTTTTTCCATACGGTAAGCAGAATGTTACTGCTACCTAACAGAATCGAAGTGTAGACATACACTTTAACGAAAGGAATGAGTGAATCAAATGGCTAAAGCGGTTAAAAGAACAACCAGAAGAAGAAAAGAGAAGAAGCACATTGAGAAAGGTGCAGTTCATATTCAGTCTTCTTTCAACAATACAATCGTAACCATTACTGACGTTGCAGGTAATGCACTTTCTTGGGCAAGTGCCGGCGGACTGGGCTTTAGAGGCTCCAGAAAAAATACTCCGTTTGCTGCACAGATGGCTGCTGAAACTGCTGCAAAAGCTGCTATGGAACATGGCTTAAAAACTGTTGAAGTTTTTGTAAAAGGTCCCGGTTCCGGTAGAGAAGCTGCAATCAGAGCACTGCAGACTGCAGGTTTGGAAGTTACCATGATTAAAGACGTAACTCCTATCCCGCACAACGGCTGCAGACCTCCGAAGAGAAGAAGAGTATAGTCTCTTTTGGAGAACATTATTATTTGAAATTTAGGATTTTGGCGATATGCCAAAGAATAAAAGTGGAGGTGCAAAACAAATGGCAAGATATACAGGTGCAGTGTGCCGTCTTTGCAGAAGAGAAAATCAGAAACTTTTCTTAAAAGGTACCAGATGTTTTTCTGAAAAATGTGCCCTGTCTAAAAGAGCATATGCTCCCGGACAGCACGGTCAGGCTAGAAAGAAAATGTCTGAATACGGCGTTCAGCTGCGTGAAAAACAGAAAACAAGAAGATATTATGGCGTGTTAGAAGGTCAGTTTGCAAACTACTACGAAATGGCTGTTAAAAAAGCAGGCATTACCGGTGAAAACTTACTGATCATCTTAGAATCCAGACTGGATAACATCGTTTACAGATTAGGCTGGGCTACTTCCAGACCGGAAGCAAGACAGCTGGTTAGACATGGTCACTTTGAAGTGAACGGTCAGAAAGCAAATATTCCTTCCATCTTACTGAAGGCAGGAGACACCATTACCATTAAAGATAAGAGCCGCAGCTCTGAAAAGATAAAAGCTGTTTTAGAAACTACCGAATCTAAAGTAGTTCCCATGTGGTTATCTTTAGATAAAAACGCTTTAAGCGCTTCTATCGTAAGAATGCCCACCAGAGACGAAATTGATCTGGAAGTTGAAGAACACTTAATCGTTGAGTTGTACTCCAAATAAGATATTGACTTTGCTTTTATGCTTCTTCCGATCTTTTTTTGGTCGGAGGAGGCGGTTAAGTCAGTATAGCTGACCCAAGGAGTCTGAAAACTCCAAAAAGTTAGAATTTAAGATTGAACACCATTCGGTGAGGAGGGTCACAATATGATTTTAATTGAAAAACCCAATATCGAATTTTTAGACCGGTCACCCAGCGGTGATTACGCTAAATTTTCCTTAAGCCCGTTAAATCGGGGATATGGTACTACCCTTGGTAACAGCTTGAGAAGAATTTTGTTGTCTTCTTTAGAAGGTGTTGCTCCCACCAGCGTGAAGATTGACGGTGTGGTGCACGAATTTTCCACCATTCCCGGTGTGAAGGAAGACGTAACCGAAATTATTCTGAATGTGAAAAATATTGCTGCAAAACTGTTCTGCGACGGTCCCAAAACCGTGATTTTAGAAGCAGACGGTGAATGTGTTCTGACTGCAGGCGATATTAAACCGGATGCAGAAGTGGAAATTAAAAATCCCGAACTGCACATTGCAACCTTAAATAAAGATGCAAAATTCTATATGGAAATTGTGTTTGATCACGGTATCGGATATGTTCCTTCAGAACTTAATAAAACTCCGACTCTGCCGGTAGGTGCAATTCCGGTTGACTCCATTTATACTCCTGTAAAGAAGGTAAATGCAACTGTTGAAAATACCAGAGTAGGTAATAAAACCGACCATGACAAACTGACTTTGGAAGTTTGGACCAACGGCGTGTTAACTGCTGATGAAGCAGTTGGCTGGGCTGCAAAAATCATGAGCGAGCATCTGTCTCTGTTTGTGGGCTTGTCCGACGAAGCGAAGAACAGCGATATCATGGTGGAAAAAGAAGAAGACTACAAAGAAAAAGTTTTAGAAATGACTATCGAAGATTTGGATTTATCCGTTCGTTCTTACAACTGTCTGAAGAGAGCAGGTATCAACAATGTGGAAGACCTGTCTAAAAAGACTCAGGAAGAAATGATCAAAGTGAGAAACTTAGGTAGAAAATCCATGGAAGAAGTTATTGCAAAACTGGAAGCGTTGGGCTTGACTCTGGCGCAGGAAGAAGAATAAACCTTACCCGAAAGGGAATTGATGAAAAAAGGGAGGCTATGTCAAAATGGCAGGTACCAGAAAATTAGGTCGTCCTACTGACCATAGAATCGCTATGCTTAGAAATCTTGTTACCGCTCTGTTGGAACACGGTAAAATGGAAACCACCGTTACCAGAGCAAAAGAAACCAGAGCATTAGCTGAAAAAATGATTACTCTTGCAAAAAAAGATACTTTACATGCAAGAAGACAGGCGTTGGCTTTTATCACCAAAGAAGATGTTGTGAAAAAGCTGTTTGAAGAAATCGCTCCGAAGTATGCTGAAAGAAACGGTGGATATACAAGAATATACAAGCTTGGTGAGCGTCGTGGAGACGGAGCTCAGATGGCAATTCTTGAGTTAGTTGACTAATAAAAAAAGAGGGTGTTGCGTAAGCAATGCCCTCTTTAAGGCTGTTTAAAACAGCCTCAAAAACAAGGATCTCATTTTTTGGGGTCCTTGTTGTGGTTTTCGGATTTTTATGTATCAGTAAAAATATTTTATGCATAGTATATATCATAAAGGTATGAAGGTGTGAGCGGATTCATTAGTGAAGATGGTTGAAATTAAATTATGGTTTGTCGGGCTGTTAAGATAACAGAGGACAATTGGGGACTGTACCCCAAAAGAATCCTCCCACCGCTAACGCGGTCCCCCCTCCTT
>JAZQKB010000032.1:0-33631 GCA_045541975.1 Clostridia bacterium
TCACAGCGATAAATCTTTGATACAAAAAAGATGTCTTCTCTGTATGTTATGCGGTATTAGCACAAATTTCTCTGTGTTATCCCCCTCTGTGAGGCAGATTGCTCACGCGTTACTCACCCGTCCGCCACTAGGTAGTCCAATACTTCAACCGAAGTCTCCGTTTCGGGTACCCCGTTCGACTTGCATGTGTTAGGCACGCCGCTAGCGTTCATCCTGAGCCAGGATCAAACTCTCTCGTATATTTCACTTAAAAAATAAACAATTGAAGTTCGCTAGCTTTTCGCTTCGCTCTTTTAATCTTTTCCTCGATTTACTTGATTTCGTTCGTAGTTTCTTAATTAAAAACTCTAGAATTTTCAAGGTCCATTATGTTATTCAGTTTTCAAGGTTCATTCCCTGTCTCTCACAGACAGCTTAACTATTGTACCACTCTTTTCCTAAAATGTCAATAGTTTTTTCGATTTTTTTAAAAATTTTTTTCAATTATTGCAAAACCCTTGCAATCAGCGGATTTTGGAAGATTTTTTGCAAATAAAAAAGACGGATTTTTTTGACTTCCGTCTTTTTATACAATATATTATAGTATAAGGTGCAGAAAAATTCGACTAAAATGGAGAAACCGAATCGAAACTTGTTTCGATCGTACCCGAAGCCGTACCGTGTGTACGGCGAGCGGTGAGGTTCATTCATTTGAGCCAATTTTTCAAACCGTTCTTTTTCAAGCCTTCGGTGTGGCGCTATACATTTCGACCATCAGATCGGGTTGATAGGAAAGTTTCGCTTTTCTTAATCCTTCGATGCCCATATCGTCTTCACGGTTCACATAGGAAAGATGGCTCCAAGCGTGCTGAACAAACTGTTGATTAATCATAGGATAGGCGCCCTGATAGTCGGTATCTGCCTTTTCAAAATGAATGAGGGCGGTATCCTCGTTTAATTGTTCCCCAATGGAGAAGGCAACCACTTTGTCCTCTACCAGCAAGATGCCTCCTTGCAGATTCAGAGCTTCAAAATGCGCCAGCGCATTTTCCAAAGCAGTTTTTTCAACGAGGATTGAAGAATCGGTTTCGGCTTTCTTTTGGTACCACTCTTCAACGAAGGGGCGTATCCTTTTTAAATTATCTGCCGTCAGAGGTTCGTAGAAATGGTTGGGATAGAGTTCTTTGAATTTATTGATATGATTTCGTTTGCCGTGAAGTTTTTTGCCAGAGAGCGAACTAAGTTTTTCGGTGGTATAGACATAGTTATCCATATCCCGTTCTCGGTGAATATCAAAAAATTCACCGCAGTTTTTCTGCACGGCTTCCAAATCGGATGCTGTAATCCCATAAATATGATAATCTTTCCCAAAAGAATCCAGATACGCTTTTAGCTTTCCGCACAGGCAACCGCCCAGGGGCATCATATAATAACGGCTTCCGTCATAGATACTTTTACCCGTAACCACCAGATGCCCTTCATACTGGAAATAGTGGATGTCTTCCGCATCCTTCCATAAGAACAAATTGGCAAAGCTCAAGTATGAGCATTTGGCGGGATTTTCTTGGTAATACTGATAAAACAGAGCTCTGTCTTCGATGGTGAGAGGTTTTAGTTGCATACGTGTTTCCTGATTTCTTCTTGAATTTCTGCGATGGGACGGACTTTTCCGTCACGGGCGCAGGGAACAACCGTCCAATGATACTTGTCCGCTACGTAACAAGCGTTATCGTAGCAGGCTTTTAAGTAAGCTTCGTCCGACTCATGGATATCCTTGGCGGATTCGTTGGTAATTTTATTGGCACGGTCACGCATAAGTGCCATAGCGTGTTCGGGAGGCATATTTAAGAAAATGATATGGTCAGGCTGGGGGAGTTTGAAAATGCCGTACTCCAGATCAAACAGCCAGGAAAGAAACTGATCCTTTTGCTTTTGGTCGGTAACTTTTACCGCCTGATGAATCATATTGGAAGTGACATAACGGTCAAAAATAATCACGGCATCGGGATCGTTTGCCACTTCTTCCCATTTGGTTTTATAGGAGGCGTAACGGTCGGCCGCGTAGAAAATGGAGGCAATTTTGCCGTCCACGCTGTCTGCCGTTTTGCCAAAGTCTCCGTTTAAATACATTTTGACCAAAGCCGAGGACGGACTTTCGTAGTCGGGAAAGCAAAGCTTTACCACCTTAGTATTCTCATTTTTGAAAAATTCATACAAAAGCTCCGACTGGGTCTGTTTGCCGCTGGCATCGGTGCCTTCAATTACAATCAGCTTTGCTTTTTTTGGTATTTTTGTCATACTCTTACCCCTTTTTCCGAAAAATACAATGACACTATAATAAGTATATCATCATTGGGAAAAAATTTCAATAGGACAAGGTTGGATTTTGTAAAAATATGAAAAACCTCACAAAAAAATTTTCAAAAAACTTGCAATGGAGAAAAAATCGTGCTAAAATATTTTTAGAATTTTTGATACCCTATGGGAGGCGATATTATGACGAAAATCAAAGTGGGCATTGTGGGTCACGGCAATTTGGGTCGTGGTGTGGAAATGGCAATTTCTCATACCAATGACTTAGAGCTTTGTGCCGTGTTTACCAGAAGAAATCCCGACTCTTTAACCCCCTTAACCAAAGGTGTGCCCGTATATTCGGTCAATGATATTTTAGATTTTAAAGATAACCTGGATGTGCTGATTCTCTGCGGCGGCTCTGCAACCGACTTACCCAAGCAGGGACCGGAGCTTTCCAAATACTTTAACACGGTAGACAGTTTTGACACTCACGCCAAAATCCCCGAATACTTTGCAGCGGTGGATGAATCCTCCAAAGGTGCCGGCAAGGTAGGAATTATCTCCGTTGGTTGGGACCCGGGTCTGTTCTCCATTCAGAGAGCGTTGTTCGGCGCAGTTCTGCCCACCGGTAAGGATTACACCTTCTGGGGCAAAGGCGTCAGCCAGGGACATAGCGATGCCATCCGCAGAATTGAGGGCGTAAAGGATGCCAAACAGTACACCGTTCCCGTTCCCTCTGCAATCGAGGGTGCAAGAAGCGGCGAAAATCCTGAGTTAACTACCAGAGAAAAGCATACCAGAGAATGTTATGTGGTGGCAGAAGAAGGTGCTGACCTTGCCCGCATTGAGCAGGAAATCAAAACCATGCCCAACTATTTTGCCGACTATGATACCACGGTAAACTTTATCACCGAAGAAGAATTACAGCGAGACCACGCAGGGATTCCCCACGGTGGATTTGTGATTCGTAGCGGAAAATCCGGATTTGACAGCGAAACCAATCACGTGCTGGAATTTTCTTTAAAACTGGAATCCAATCCGGAATTTACCTCCAGTGTTTTGGTGGCATACGCCAGAGCAGCGGTGAAATTGAATCAAGAAGGAGTGTCCGGTGCGAAAACGGTTTTAGATATTCCGTTGGCGTATTTATCTGAAAAAGACGGCGCAACCTTACGAAAAGAATTGGTGTAAGAAAAAAGGCTGTTTCCCTTTTTAGGGGAACAGTCTTTTTTAATGAATAACAAATGATGAAAAATGAGGAATTGCGGTGCACCCTTAGGGTGCATTGTATGAGTTTACGAATCATTTTTTATAGATTATCGTTTTTTAAGTGTTCGTGTATTGTTTCAATGATTTCTGATTTTAACGCATCGTTTTCATTTCGGGGACATTCTACATGAATACATTCATTACAAGGTTTTTTCCTGAAATGATTGATACAACAACACAAATAATTGCATTCATCGCAACAAATTTCGTTTCCGTTTTCACCGTTTCCAGGACAATCCTTTCCCCCATTCCCCGGAATCAGTTCAATTCCGGTTGGTTTATCAATAATCATTTATTTTCCCTCCTAAATAAAAAATGCGTAGCCGAAGCTACGCACTAAAAATGTATTACTTCGGCACTACTGCAACATAGTTCACCCAACCAAGAGAATGAAAACCAAAGCATACATTTTTAACAAAAGTATGCTCTCGGTTAGGGTTTATTAAACTATGTTGCAAAAATATTGTACCATAAATATTTTAAGTTTGCAATAGTTTTTTATGTTTTATAGTATCTGTTCATTTTTTTCTTTGACAGCAAAGAAAAAACGAACCAAAAAAAAGAAACTGCCGCCAAGTATTTTTGCAATCCCAATTTTCGTCTTCCTGCAATAATATTCCATTGCAAAAATAACGGCGGATTCTTTGCTTGCGTCATTCGATAACGTTTTTATAGCATAGTTTACCTAAAACAAAAAGACGAGATTTGAAATCTCGTCTTTTTTTATTGACACAATATAAGGTGAAGAAAAATTGATGTAGAATTTGAAAACCGAACACCCAATGGGTGGTGATATTTCTGAAGTAGGGGGCGACCTATGTGTCGCCCCGTTTGTTTTGTTTATTCATTATACGCAATTTTTCAAACCGTCTTAAATGCGAGCTACGCCAGTAGCTCTGGCAGCTTCTGCAACTGCTTTTGCTACAGTTTCTGCAACTCTGGGATCAAAGGGTGCGGGAATAATGTATTCCGGTTTTAAATCTTCGTCGGAAACTAAGGATGCGATCGCTTTAGATGCTGCAATCTTCATTTCGTCGTTGATATCAGATGCTCTTACATCCAGCGCACCACGGAAGATGCCGGGGAATGCCAACACGTTATTAATTTGGTTAGCGAAGTCAGAACGTCCGGTACCCATCACAGCGGCACCTGCTTTGATAGCATCTTCGGGGAAAATTTCGGGAGTGGGGTTTGCCATTGCCAAAATGATGGGATCACGGTTCATGGATTTAATCATGTCTTCGGTGAAGGCACCTGCAACGGAAACGCCAACCAATACGTCAGCACCTTTGGCAACATCTGCTAAGGTACCCTGTTTCTTTTCTTTGTTGGTGATTTTTGCAACTTCCACGATTTCGGAGTTTAAGCCTTCTTTGCCTTCGTAAATAACCCCTTTGGAGTTACACATAATCACGTCTTTTACGCCGGAGGATAACAGCAGTTTGCCGATGGCAACACCTGCAGCACCTGCGCCGTTGATCACAACCACTAAGTCTTCCAGTTTTTTGTTCACTAATTTCACTGCATTTAACACAGCCGCTAAGCAAACGACTGCAGTACCGTGCTGGTCATCGTGGAACACGGGGATGTCCAGCTCTTTTTTCAGTCTTCTTTCAATTTCAAAGCAACGGGGACCGGAAATGTCTTCCAGGTTGATACCGCCAAAAGTGGGGGCAATCATTTTCACGGTTTCCACGATTTTGTCCACATCTTTGGTAGCTAAGCAAATCGGAATTGCGTCTACACCACCAAAATGTTTGAACAGAACTGCTTTCCCTTCCATAACGGGCATACCTGCTTGGGGACCGATGTCACCTAAGCCTAACACAGCAGTACCGTCGGTTACCACTGCAACCAGGTTGCCTTTTCTGGTATATTCATACGCATTTGCCACATCCTTGTTGATTTCTAAACAAGGCTGAGCAACACCGGGGGTGTATGCGATGGATAAATCATCTTTGGTTTCTAAGGGGCAAAGGGGAGTTACTTCAATTTTCCCTTTTAATGCCTTATGTAATTTGAGAGCTTCCTGTGCGTAATCCATAATGAGTTACTTCCTTTCAATAAAGTTTATAGTCTTTTAAAATAAGTATTAAGAATGAGTTTTATAAGGAGTCACCTTATCAATATCATAAGGTGTAATCTGATATACACAGTAGTTGAGCCAATTGGAAAACAGAAGCGTTGCATGGCTTCTCCATTTATTCACCGGCTTTTTGCTGGGGTTATCGTCGGGATAATAGTTTACGGGAACATGAATGGGTAATCCACGGTCCACGTCACGGCGATATTCCGAGTCCAGGGTTTCGTTATCGTATTCTGAGTGCCCCATAATAAAAATCTGACGGTATTTTTTGGTAGTCACGGCATACACGCCTGCCTCTTTGGAGGTGGCAACCAACGTAAGCTCGGGAACCTTTTTAATATCTTCTTCCCGCACTTCCGTATGACGGGAATGAGGCGCATAAAAAGTATCCTCAAAACCGAAAAACAGCTTTTTATGTTTTTTTAACAGCTGATGCTCGAAAATGCCAAACATTTTTTCGGGCAAATCGTATTTGGGTACACCAAAATGATGGTAAAGTCCTGCCTGAGCACCCCAGCAAATATGCAGAGTGGACCAGACATGCTTGGTGGACCAATCCATAATTTCTTTTAACTCTTCCCAGTAGTCCACTTCTTCAAACTCCAGCTTTTCCACAGGAGCACCGGTAATAATCATACCGTCAAAATGCTCTTTTTTAATTTCGGAAAACCGTTTGTAGAAAGTGGAAAGATGCTCCTGAGAGGTATTTTTGGATTCGTGAGAATCCGTCATCACCAATGTGATTTCCACCTGAAGGGGAGAGTTCCCCAATAACCTCAGAAGTTGCGTCTCGGTGACAATTTTGGTGGGCATCAAATTCAAAATGGCAATTTTTAGGGGTCGGATATGCTGACTGCAAGCACGCTTTTCCGACATTACGAAAATATTTTCGCCCTCCAGGGTTTTTCTGGCAGGCAATTCGTTTGGTATTTTAATTGGCATTTTGACACCTCTTTTCCCTGCTTATACTATATCACAAAACGACGAAAAAATCAAGGGTTAAATCAATATTACAGAAACTTCGGCAGATAATCTACGCCTTCTTAATCAAAAGTTCTGCCAAACGGTACATAGCGTCGAAATCCGCTTCACTAACCACGCTGACAGGAGAGTGAATATAACGCCCCGGCAAAGACAAAACCGCCGTTGGCACACCGCCGGACACATAGGACACAGCACCGGCATCGTTTCCGCCACGGGTGGTAAGTTTCTTTTGGTAAGGGATGTTTTTCTCTGTTGCTAAGGCGATAATCGTTTCATTGTATTCCCGATTGGAGACAGAAGCACCGTCTAACACAGATAAGGCAACGCCGTCTCCCATTTTGGTGGTGGGTTCTTCCGCACCCGGCAGATCTGCACAAGTGGTCACTTCCAACACCACCGCTTTTTTCGGTGCAATCACGGGCATTACCATTCTTGCTCCCATAATGCCGATTTCCTCACGGGTGGTAAATACTGCCGTAAAGGAATATTTTTTGGTGAGTAATAGGGATAAAATCACCGCAACTCCCGCACGGTCATCCAAGGCTTTTGCCTTGATCAGTCCGTCTCCAAAACGGACGAAATCGCTAAGCCAATAGATAGGATCCCCGATTTGGACGAATTTTTCGGCATCCTTTTTGGAGGTGGCACCAATATCAATCATCATGTCGGGGATTTTGGTTTCCTTGTCGGTGGTTTTTTCCTGCAGATGCTTGGGAATGTTTCCAATCACACCGGGGATTCTCTGTTTCCCCACTACCACGGGAGTGGAAAACAAAATGTTGTCCGTCACACCGCCGATGGGAGCAAATTTCAGCATCCCGTCATCCCGGATACCACGAACACCAAAGCCAACCTCGTCCATATGGGCAAAGAGAGCAATCCGATCGGGCTTTTCACCCGTTTGCACAAGAATGTTCCCTAAAGAATCCTGATGATATGGAATGCCGTTGGCTGATAGCGTGTCTTTGATAAAATCTGCCACTTCGTCTTCGTAACCGGAGGTGGCATTTCGATTTGTCAGAGTTTCCAGCAAGTGGATACGTTCTTCTAAATTCATGTTGTCCCCTCCTTAGCGTAACGCTTTTTCCCAGTCGTAGCCTGATAAGAAATTAGCCAGGGAACGGACATCTTTTTCCGACAGGGTTTCCACAGTGGTATGCATATATTTTAACGGAATGGACAGCATCACCGCCGGAATCCGATGCAACACCGCCCGATAAGCATTGGTACCGGGGTGAGAGGGTTCCAGCTCCGTATGATAAGGAATGTCTTTTTTGGTAAGGTATTGCTGTATTTTTGCAGTCAGTTTGTTGTCTAAAATACCGCCGTAACAAAGGGTGAACCCTTCTCCAACGGGATAGGAACGGCAGGGATTTAACCCATCAAAATAGCCGTGCGTCACGTCTAAAATAATGGCAAGATCAAAGGTACGTTCCCGAAGAAATAACTCAATGCCTTGCAGTCCACGTTCTTCTCCGATGCTGCCAAGCACCGTGATGCTCACGTCCTTGCCCCACTTTTCTGCGGCCATTAACGCTGCCAGAAGACCGGCACGGTCATCTAAGCAACCGCCGGAGCATTGAGAGTTTTTCAGCTTTTGGTACTGCGCTTTCAACTTAATGGGCGTACCAACGGGAATTTTTTCTTTGGCATTTTTTAATCCCGTATCAATTAACAAATCGGCTTCCTTGTGTTCCTCTCCCTTTTTTGCAAGGTGAGGAGGCACTGCACCGATAACGCCGTAGATTGGTTCATCGGTAAGGATGGTCACTTCCTGGCATAAAAGATTTTTCTTGTCGATACCGCCAACGGTGTCAAAGCGAAGAAACCCACCGGGAAGCACCTCGGACACAATCAGTCCGATTTCGTCAATGTGGGCATCAATGAGAATATGAAAAGGCGAAAACGCCGACTTTTTTTCAGCAAAAATGTTGCCGTAGGCATCGGTCTGGGGAGTTAAGCCAAACTTTTCAAAGATTTCAAAAAGAGCTTCTTTCCCCATGGTTTCAAAGCCGGAAACGGCAGGGATTTTGGATAATTTTTCAAGTTGTTTCAAAGTATACTTCCTTTCGGAACAAAATAATAGAGAATGAAGAGTGAATATGAATGAAATAAAAATTACCCTCTAAGGTAAAGAAAATTTGGGAATCAAATTAAAATTCTATCATCTTGGGTGCAGAAAAATGGATGTAAAATAGGGAAACTGAACCGCAGGGTTACCCGAAGGCGTACATGCTGTACGCCAAGTGGTGAAGTTGACCTATTTGAAGCCATTGTTCAAGCCGTTAGTTTAAAGATTTTACAAAATCTTTAAACAAACGTCCCCGTTCCATAAAGTTTTTGAAAAAGTCAAAGCTTGCACAGGCGGGCGACAACATCACCACGTCGCCGGATTCGGCATTGGCATAGGCTTTTTGCACGGCGTCCTCTAAGTTTTCTGCCACCGAAATGGGAAAGTCTGGGTTTTCTGCTAAAACGGCAGATTTAATTTTATCTTTGGTGTGTCCCATCACAACCAAGTGTTTCACACGGTTACAAACTTCTTTGGCGTAGGAATCAAAGGGGATGTTTTTGTCACTGCCACCGGCAATCACGATAATTTTTTGGTCAAAGGAATGTAGTCCGGCAATCGCACGGGAGGGACTGGAGGCAATGGAATCGTTATAAAAACGGATGCCGTTTAATTCTCTCACAAATTCAATACGGTGTTCCACCCCACCAAATTTTTTTGCTACCTGCTTTACGTAAGATAAATCGCACAGGGAATGTACAGCACAAATAGCCGCCAGATAGTTATCCACATTGTGGATTCCGGGGAGGATAATGTCCGATTTTTTCATTACCTCAGTACCGTTGAAATATACGGTGTCCCCATCTAAGTATGCCCCGTTTTTCACGGGTTGTTTCAGACTGAAGGCAAGAGAATCTTTTTGGATAAACTCTTTTGTAATGTCATTTTCTAAATTAAACACGGTGATTTTACTGCCGTGTTGGAAAATGTTTTTCTTTGCCTCAATATATTCAGCCATGTCGGTGTGTTTATCTAAATGGTTGGGTGCCAGATTGGTAATCACAGCGATATCGGCACTTTTTTTCATGGTCATAAGCTGGAAAGAAGATAATTCCACAATTACAATATGGTCTTTTTGGATGGTGGAAAGCTCGGGCAATAAGGGGTTTCCGATGTTTCCGCCTAAGTGACAGGTGTAACCTGCATTTTTTAAGATTTCATAAATCAGAGTAGTGGTGGTGGTTTTACCGTCACTACCGGTAATTCCAATGATTTTTGCGGGACAAAGGTCAAAGAACAGTTCCATTTCGGAGGTGAGTACGGCACCCCGATCAGTTGCAGTTTTAATTTCCGAAAGAGTGGGCATGATGCCGGGGGAACGGAAAATAACGTCCTCGGTTAAGTCTGCAAGATAATTGTCGCCTGCAATCATAGGCAGACCTTTTTCTTCGGCAAGGGCAATGGCTTCGGGAGACGGTTTTTTATCACGAAGGGTTATTTGGGTAATTCCTTGCTCCCATAAAAAGGAAACAAGTGGCAAATTGCTTACCCCAACTCCTAACACGGTGACTGTTTTGCCGGATAATTTTTCTTTCATATCTGCTAAACTTTGAAATTGCATTTGTCTTCGCCCTTTCTTTTTGTTTTCTTCGGAATGTGATGCCAATTCTGATTGAAAAAACTCTGTAAGATTCCAAAGAAATCCTTAGTTTATATTATAATACTTTTGGAAAATAATTGCAAGGCTTTGGGGGTATTTTTTAGAAAAAGGACATTGGGAGGCGTGAAAAAGGATTTCCTCTACAATGCAGGTGTGCCTGCCACCGAAATTTTTCGCTGTTTATTATTCACTATTCATGAAAAAAAGAGGAAACCCATACGGATTTCCTCTTTTTTAATTCTGTTATTTAATTTTAACTAACAGGCAATTAGATCTGAGAACCTTCGTCTAATAAAGCCATGTTGTAAGTAGTGGTGATTTTGCCACCAGAAGTAGTTACAACAGCGGTTTCTAACGGATTTTCGTAAGCGATTGCTTCATTAGCCTGTAAAGAAATAATTTCAACAGAAGGGCAAACATAATTTTTCATTTCAATATATCCTCCTTTAAAATTATTCAGCGATGGTTAAGGTGAAAGTAGTGTCGCCTTCAATAATGGTATCGTTAGCGAAGAAACTTAAGGTTTTTTCACCAGCGTGAACGCCTTCTAAGATGATTTCAAAGGTACCATCCCAATCACCGAAGGTGAAGGTAGTAGAACCATTGTAATCTTTAACGGTATCACCAGGCATTGCACCATAGTATTTCTGAGCTCTTTCGCCTTCAACGGTGGAAGTAGCAGTGAATTCTACACCGTAGTTTTCTACAGTAGCAGCAACTTTACCGGTACAGGTAATGGTAGTACCAGCTGCGGTTGCAGAGAAGGGATTGGTAACGATAGGAGCTCTGTCATCAACGTAATCGATGGTGAAGTAAGCGGGCTGAGTTTTGGTAGTGAAGCTGTTACCACCAGTCTGACCAGCTACAGTACCACCATTAATGGTGTTAACTTTAGAAACCTTGATAGTAGAAGTAGAGTAAGAGAAATCTGCAGCGCTTAATTCAGCAGTTGCATCAATTTTTGCTACTTTGTAGGTTAAAACTTTTTCAGCAGTAGTGAAAGAAGCAGCTTTATCAGCAGCACTCCAAGCTACAACATATTTGTTGTAACCGGTTTTGTTGGTTTCAGAAAAGGTATCACAACCAGCGAACTGACCACAAGCTTCTGCAGAATCTGCAACAAAGCTTACAGCATCAGACAGTAAATAATGAGTGAAACCGTTTACGGATTCAGCGTTTGCGATATAAACATCTACAGTAATGTCAGTTTCGGTTTCGGTAACTACAGTGTGCATACCGCCATTTGCATTAGCAGCAGCGGAAGCAACTACAGATAAAGAAACCAGCATAGCCACTACTAATAAGAGTGAAAATACTTTTTTCATTGTAATCAATTTCCTTTCAAATTTTAATTAGGCTAATTTTTAGCCAAAGATTTCCATGATCAGTTCAGTACCGTATGCAGTAATGTCGCCAACATTAGCAACAACTTCACCCATATCACCAGCGTCAATTAAGCAGTCATGAGCTAAGTCATAAGATGCAACGAACACATCGGTTTCGGTAATGTCACTGATTGCGGTAGAAATTAAACCTAAGTCACCTGCGTCGATTAAGAAGTCTTTTGCGCCAACTAAGTCACCTAATAATACATCGATTGCACCCATATCTACATCTGCATCTTCAACAATTGCATATTCCATGTAGGGAAGAGCACCATCTCTTGCGATAACAACTGCATATTCGCCAGCTGCTAAGCCTTCAAATGCAAAGGTACCGTCAACGTCAGACACTTCACAAGTAGCAATTGCATCAATAACAAATTCATCACCATAAGTGTCAACTAATGCGATTGCATTATCAATGGTAGTTAAGTATGCGGTAGTGGTGTACTGAGCTCTGTAGAGATCAGCATCTTCTGCAGCGATTAATTCGTCAGCAACTAACATTTCATAGAAATCTGCTTCTACGAAGTTGTTAACGGAACCGCTTACGGTGTAAGTAGGATCTTCCTGGGTACCATAGAAAATAGTACCAATTTCCTGTTTGTCGATGGCTTCGCCACCCATAACAACTCTAACGTTTTCAGTTAATTCGTCTTTTAACTGGAAGGTAAAGCTGTCAGTTGCTGCCTGGTCAATGTACTGGATGGAACCAACTTCGATAGTTTCGCCCTGATAAGCAACGATCGTAGCCTGTTTACCAGCATTTGCAGTAGCAGCGTCGCTGGGTAAAGTTACAGTGTAAGTAGTTTCGTCTTCGTTCACTAAGATTGCATCAGAAAATGCAGCGAAGGAAGTCAGAGACATGCTTAACAGAACTGTTAATCCAACGAGTAAAGCGATGAGTCTTTTCATAGTTTTTCTCCTTTTCTTTCCGGGAGGATTTTCCCGTGTTATATTATATTTTTTTTATACATGGTTATTAATTCATTTCTTTGCTGCCAAAGAAACGAACCAAAGAAAGCACCGCCAAGTGTTTTTGCAATCCCCACTTCCATCTTCCTGCAAGATTATTTCATTGCAAAAACAACGGTGGAAATTTCTAGATTTGTCTTTCGATAAGAAAAGATATCAGCGGTATTTCTGAATTTAATGATTACTGTGCGGAAGCGTATGCATAATCACGGAGAGTAAGCATCAGCATGATTTCAGACATCAGCTGCTTTTCCACATCGTTTTCTGCATTCCAAGGATAGTTTGCAGGAGAAACAATAACCATTCTCTGTGCAGCTAACCACTGAACATCGCAGTTTAAGGCTTCTGCTACCGCACGCAGGGGAACAAAGGTTCTATCCTGTGTGATTTCGGGAGCAACGTCCATAGTCTTTTTCAGACCGTCATTCGTATAAGTGGTGGAACCAATCTGGAATACCAGTTTCGTTCTACCATTTTCAATGAGGATTTCTCTGGTATCTTCTTTATATTCTACCTTACATTTTAATTCTTCAGCAATGTAACGCAAAGGAATTAAGGTTCTGTCATCTTTAATATAAGGTCTAACTTCTTTGTTATCTTTATCTACCCATTTTAAAGTGCCGTTTCCAACAGTACCGTAGTTATTAATCTGCAGAAATACCACGTTTTCTGCTCTCAACTGCTTACGGGTTACCATATCGGAGCCTTCGGTTTTATCGGACGAAATAGTTTCGTTTTTACCTTCAACATCAGTAGATTCGGTTTTGCCGTCGGGATATTTAAATTCCACAGTGCAAGACTGCATACCGTAGGAGTTGATTACCATCATACCTCCGGTAATGGTTTTGTCATCCACCAGTTTAAATTCCACAGGAGCATCGGACAGCTTTTTCATGGAAATCTGAGCAACTGCCAAACCGTTTTCGTCTGCCAACGCCTGGAACTTATCAGAAATGATGGAATTAGGATGTTTACATTTGGTGTTTAAGATGGTCATCATCGCGATGATACCGTTACCCATTTTGGAACCTTTGAAGGACTGCCAATCTGCAATTTCTTCGCCGGTTTCTAAATCTTTTGCCACGGTGGGGCAGGTTAATGCTTCTAAAAGCTCGGTGGTAGCTTCTTTGGTTTCTGCATTCACAGGAGTAACCACCTGGGGATCATAAGAAATTGCGGAAATA
The DNA here is from genome assembly GCA_045541975.1 of Clostridia bacterium. Classification (GTDB taxonomy): domain Bacteria; phylum Bacillota; class Clostridia; order UMGS1840; family UMGS1840; genus SIG452. The sequence goes on from JAZQKB010000032.1 coordinate 13,826, forward strand.
ATCCCTTTGTATGTAGCATTATACAGAGTAACATTCAAAGTGAAGTAACCGTCTGCATCGGGTTCGGTTGCTTCTAACACAACCTTGGGGGTGTTATCTACCGGTGCTTCTGCAACAGGAGTACCTTCTGCTTCAGAGATCAGCATAATATCTCCCTGAATTTCTTCGGTAGTGCCATCTAACACAGCTTCTTCTGCATAAACAAAGCAGGAGCAAGCCATAATCAATACCATAATCAGTGCGAACAGTTTTTTTGCCATGGGAATCATATCCTTTCTGTTTGAAATTTCAATATCATGACTGCCACTTGGAAAGGACTGCTTCAAAATCCCTCCACCACTTGCGGTGGTTTTCCTCCCTTTAGGCAAGGGAGACATCAAGCGACGCGATCTATTACTGGATGTTATTGCGACCTAAAGGAGAAAGATTCAAGCGAACCTCTGCCATAACCGCCTGCTCTACCGCACCGGTTTCCTCCCAAGGGGATTCCAACTCGGTAACAACTACCATCCGTTCTGCAGCGAGCCACTTCACGGCTTTTCCCAATGCTTCAGACACAAAGCGTACAGGAACGAAGGTTCGGTTTTCCACAATTTCTGCAGCGCAGTCCATTTCGTAGGCTTTATCGTTTAGGATATATGTTGTCCTATCAACGGTAAGCTCCATTACGGTATCTCCTAATGTGATTGTGATACCACGGGTCTGGTCATTATATCCCACAGTAGCTCCCACAGATTCTGCTAAGAATCGAAGAGGAACCATGGTTCTATCATTCTTAATATAAGGAATTACACTTTTATTTGCAAGGTCTATCCAGGTAAGTTTGCCATCCCTAACGGAAGCATAGTTACCAATTTGCAGAAAGATTACCCCTGCTTTGCGAAGACGGACAACTTCCGGCTCTTCTGTATTTTCAGCGACAACAAGAGAACCTACCTCCTCGCCGGAAGCAGAATCCTCTGCAAAAACCAAAGTTGTCATACACAATGAGAGTGCTAAAAGTATCCATAAAATCCGCTTAATCATAGATGAAATCGCCTCCCATCCTCAGACAATAAGCTATTTTACTATGATAATTATAGCATAGGCTTTTTTTTTGGTCAACCCTTTTTTCAAAAAAAATGAAAAATATTTGTAAAATTCAATTCCGGATTTTTGTGCAAGTTGAACAAATAATTATTGGATTCTTGTTTCGATTTGCTGTTTCCACAGAAATTTTCCACAATTCTTGGGGAATCTGAATTTTAAAGCAGATTTTTGGTTGTCAAAGTGGCAAATTTTACGGATTTGTATGTTTTGAATGGAATTTTCCTGAAATTTTTATGAAAAATCCCTATACTATTATATATAATATAAGGGTGCGGAGCAGAGACTCCTTTTTGGAAGGATTATTGCAATCTATAAGTCCACAATCTGACGGTTTTCCACAGCAATCCGACGGTCTGCCATATCAAAGGCAGCCTGTTTATGAGAAATAATGATGAGTGATTTGCCGGAAAGGGATTTCAGATTGGTTAAAACCTTATGTTCGGTTGCTTCATCCAGGGCAGATGTGCATTCATCCAGCAAAAACAGGGGCGCATCCAGATAAACGGCTCTTGCAATAGCAAGCCGCTGCACCTGACCTTCGGAAAGGCCAAGTCCTTTTTCGCCTAAAACAGTGTCAAATCCGTTGGGTAAGGTTTTAATAAAGTCGTAAATTTCTGCCGTTTTGGCAGCTTTTACAATATCTTCCTCACAGACACTGCGATAAAACGCAATGTTTTCCCGAATGGTGCCGGAGAGAATCATATTCCCTTGCGGCACATAAGCAAGCTCCTGATGACAGAGCACTTCGCCTTGTTGGGGAGAGAGAATGCCCATAATCAGTTTTAATAACGTGGATTTTCCAATGCCGGAAATACCGGAAATAGCAATAAACTCGCCGTCTTCCATGGTGAAATCGGCATTTTGGAAAATGATTTCGTCCCCGTAGGAGAAATTCATATGTTTGATTTCCACAATCGGCTTGGAATCGTCTGCTAAAATCATGCGACGATCAGCAGGGATGTTTTCCAACTCCTGCAGACGTTCTGCAGATGCCATGGTGGAAAAATACTGGGGCACAATGGCAGACAAGTCTTTAAAAGGAGTTTGCACCTGATTGACCAGCTGCAAAATTGCCATCAGGGTACCAAATGTCATCAGTCCCAGCGACAGCTTCCAAGCACAGTAACCCATTGCTACATAGTAGCTTGCGGTCAGCGCCAGGTAGAATAATATATTCATCAGAATACTGATATGATTTCGTTTGAGCGTAAATTTAAAGTGGAACAGCTGAAAAGTACGGGATTCTTCTACCACCGCATCTTCCACACGGTATGCCTTGATCACTAAAAGATTCTGCAGAATCTCTTGCATAAAGGATTTTGTTTTGCCGTCGGTTTCCATACATTTTTTATGAAGTTTTTTCATCCGGGAGGAATACAGACGTGCTGCCAGCAGAATAAAGGGTGCTAAAATCAGACAGATCAATGCTAACAGACTATCCAGACGGAACATTTCATAAAAACTCAGCACAATCCGTACCAACAAGGATACCAGATTGGGTACAAGCAACATGACACCCGTGACAATGACATTGACATCAGAATGGATACGGTTAATCAGTTCCCCGGAATGAATGTTGCCAATTTCCTGCCAGTCCCGCTCCAGACAGGTGCGAAACACATGCTCTTTTAAACGGATACCGTACTGGCCGCTGACTCTTGCATTATATAAAGAATAAAAGGTCTGACTTGCCAACAGAAGAACCAACATCCAAACCAATCGGATAATCTGGGCGGTTAAGTCTCCCTCCACGGCATGGGAAGCAATGTCTAAAAGGTCTTTAGACACAATGGCAAACCGCACACCAATGCATGACATCACAACTCCAAGCAAGGTTAAAAGAGCCAGCTTCCAATACATTTTGGCGCCGGTTCTTTTGAAAAGCCATTTTAGTTGACTGTTTTTCTTCATGTTAGTGATCTCCACGTTTGTTTCTGGCATGGCGCAACCGGAAATTGACGATTTTCCAGCGCCACGGCATCAAAAGATGCCAGATGCGGACATATAACCAGTAGCGAATGCCTTTTGGTTTTTTTGTTTTGCCCCAACGGGTATACTCGGTAACCACACCGAATATCTGCTCCCGCCGTACTGGCGGTTCGGTTTTTAGTTCATTGTCTCCACAAATCAGATAGGTGCCGTCTTTTTTGATTTTTAACACCCGATGCAGAATATATCTGCCGTCGTCCCGTTTGTGAAAGGTGATATCATATTTTTTGATGGTTTGGGCAGGGGACAGGGTAACCGTGTCCCGTCTGGTATGAAACAAGGGATACATACTGTTTCCCGTTACTGTCAGACGAACGGTGTCTCCACGACGGAGGGCTTCCTCTGTAACTGCTCCCATCAGAGTAACATCGGCAATTTTTCTTGTGGATTCCATCATATTATTCCATTAAGTTGTTATCGGTTAAAATTTTTAAGAATACTTCGATATCCCGCTTTGCGGTTGCTTCGTCGATATCGTATTCTGCGGTCATTCTGGCAACCAGATGGGCCATGTCGCAGTCATCCCCTAAAAGCTCCCATAAAAAGGCGCCGGTTTCGTTCACGGTGATCATTGCAGTGAAGTCCACCTGCCCCACAGGAATTACAATGTAGCTACCTGCCACTTCCTTGAGCATAAAGCCGTCTTTTAATTTCATAATAACTCCTCTTTCTTATCGGAAAAACCGTCGGAAAAAGCCTTCCGACTCCGCCTGATAATAGTTGCTGGCATATTTTTCGATATATTCGTTATCTAACAGTAAGTGAGCGTTGACATTCAGGTAATGCGCAAATTCGCCGGACACCTTTTTGGTAAGGTATTCGTATCCTTCCGCAAGATTGGGGGAACGATCGGACTGATTGTGACAGTCACTTCCCAACAGGTGAATGGCGTCTTTCTCAATCATTTTGGTAACATGTTTGCGCATGGATCTGTCTAACACAGATTCCGCATTAATCTGAAAATACACATCCATTGCCGCAAGCTTGGCAAGCTTTTTCTTATCCACATGAGGATAACGCTCTATATGAGCAATCACGGGAATCAGATTGCAGTGCGCAATCAGTGCATAAAGAGAATCAAACATCCAGTCATACCAGGCAGAATACGGCATTTCCACTAAAATGTACCGTGTGCCCTCAATGACCAGTTTTTCGATGCCGGGAATTTCGGAAAGATCGCAGTTTAACGCTACTTCCGCACCCAGACGAAGTGTGGGAATCGCCACGTTCTGCTCCCGGGCATACGTCCGCAGTTCTTCTGCTCTTTTGTTCCGCTTACGGATAAACTCGTCTATAGAAGCGTTTTCTGCATCCTTAAAATGGGGAGTCAGAATCACGGTTTCCACATTCTGGCGATATTCTTCCTCCAACATTTTGAGCGAGGTCTCGATATGCTCGGGGCCGTCGTCCAGCCGATGGAGAATATGAGAGTGTACATCCACGTACTTCAGCACGCTGTCACCTGCTTTCCGATTGTTAAAATCAAGGGGAAACGCTATTTATTTTTCTTCACAGTGGTTTTTTCTCCGGCGCTGACCTGACCGCCCTGTCTGATTTTTTTGAGCAGTTCAGCCTTTTCCTGATTACGGGCAGTTTTCTTGTCGGAATATTCATAAGAGCTACCGTAATTACTGTAGTAACGGCGTTTATAGTAACCGTATCTGCCGTAACCCATGTTGTAACGGTAGTAGGAACCGCTGTCTTCCATGGCGTCGTTTAAGAGGAAGCCAAGCACCTTCGCGCCGGAAAATTTCAGTTTTTCCAGTGCTTCCTGCAACGACTTATGGTCGGTTACACCCTGGCGGGCAACCATTACGGTACCGGAGGCATGACTTGCTAACAGCAAAGCGTCTGCCAGCAGGTTGACCGGCGGAGTATCAATTAAAATATAGCGGTAATGCTTTTTCAATTCGTTCAGCATATCCTGCATTTCTTTGGAAGAAAGAAGTTCGGCAGGGTTGGGCGGAATATGGCCGGAGGGCATCACGGATAAGTTTTCATACTGGGTGGGATGAATTGCTTCTCCCACCGGACAGAAATTACGCAATGCATTGGATAACCCCATTTTGGAAGCAATGCCAAACACTTTCGCAATACGGGGCTTTCTTAAGTCACAGTCGATGAGCAAGGTTTTTTCACCGGTTTGCGCAAACGCAATGGCTAAGTTGATGCAGTTGGTAGTTTTCCCTTCCATCGGCCAGGAACTGGTTACGATAATGGTGCTGCTTTCTTCTTCAGGCAGAGCAAAACGGATATTGGTTCTGCCGATTTTGTATGCCTCACGGACATTGAAATTGGTTTTATCGTCAATCAGATGAGTGGAACGCTGAGAGGTACGGGGCTGTTGCTCCGCTTTACGGGAACGAAACAGAGAACCGAGGGTATGATTATTGAATTTTTTCATAATTTAGTTCCCTCCCTTTCCCGGATTTTCAGGCTCAGACTGATAATTGGAACCGTAGCCGTAGCTATACTGGTAACTATACCGATAACCGTATCTGCCACCGTAACGGCTGTGTGAAGAACCTTCGCTCTGCAGATTGGGAATCACGGAAAGCACGGGAAGCTTGTACTGCTCGGTAAGCTCTTCCTTGGATTTTACGGAAGTGTTCATCAATTCAAAGATAAATGCCATACCGCAAGCCAGCACCAACCCGATTAAAATCCCGATAATGGTGTTCTGGGAAACGTTGGGGGAGCTGGGCTTGGTGGGCAGAGATGCCTTGTCTACAGTTTCAACGGCACCGGCACGAACCACACGGATAATTTCATCGGGTGCCACCTGCTCAATTGCATCGGCAATGGTTTTGGAATGCTCGGGGTTTCCGCAGGAAACAGCAACTTCAAAAACTTCAGTTTCTTCTAAAACGTTGGAAGAAATCATACCGCGAAGCTCACTGGCAGTGTAGTTTAATCCCAGTCTGCTGATTTTGGAGGAAACGGTATCCAGCACCGTGTCACTTTTTAAAATAACCATATAGGTATTTACCAGTCTGGCAGACAGGTTAAAGTCATTCACGTTTAGCCCCTGGTTCACCATGTCAGTCTTTTCGTTATACACGTAAAGTGCAACCTTGGCAGTATATTTTTTCGGTAAAACATACTGAGAATAGGAGAAGGCAATTAACCCTCCCACTAAAGCCATGGTCACAATCAGCCATAACCGTTTTAACAGAATTGTGATAATCTCATTGACGGTAAAATTCCGTTCCATACCTCTTGCTTCCTTTCTGGGATTTAAGATTTATTATACAATAAAAGATAATATTCCGCATCTATTATAGCACCGATTTGCCCAAATGTCAACCAATTTTCTCGATTTTTAAGCAGAATTTACCCCCGGATTTTACGGATTTGCAATCTTTTTTTCCCGGATTTTTCTGCAAAGTGGAAAAAGAGAGATTTTCCAGTCAAAACGGCGAGTTTTTGCTTGACTTTTACCGGATTGTATAGTATGATATTATTGTATAATATCGTATTCTATCGATTTATTCCAGCGCGTAAAAACCTTGTGAAAGAAGGAACCGACCGATGGACTTTTTCAAAAAATACAAAAAATACAGTCTGATTCTTGCGGACTATGTCTGCATGGTGTTTGCCTACCTGGCGTTTATTATTATCCGCTTTGACGAAGGGGTCCCCCAGGAAATTGTGGACCAGACCTTCAACACCGTTTTATTAACTGCTGTTTGCACCACCATCTCCCTGATTGCAGGACGATGCTACAACACCCTCTGGAAATACAGCAGTTTAAGAGAATACGCAAGAACTATGGCATTTTTCGGCATCGGCGTGGTGCCTGTGTTTGTATGTAAATTCTTCTTGCCTGATTTTGTGCTGTCTCACAAGGTTATGTTTATCTTCGATTTTTTAAGTGTGATTATGATTGTAATCACCCGCGTAATAATCCGTATGATTCTCTCCGTAACGGACTTACCCCGCAAAAGCGGAGAAGGCGTAAACACTTTAATTATCGGCGGTGGCTCTGCCGCCAAGCTTCTGATTGAAGACATTCACAGAAACCAGAACCACTTGTATAGTGTGGTGGGAATTATAGACGACAATCCCGAAAAAGTGGGCCGTTCCATTCACGGATACCGTGTGTTCGGCTCCAGAAAAGATATTCCGCAAGTGGCAAAACAGCAGAATGCGGAAGTAATTATCATCGCAATTCCCTCTGCCAATCAGAACAATCTGCAAAAAATTCTTTCCATCTGCAGTGAAACCGGTTGCAAAATTAAAATTCTGCCCGGCATTGGAGAATCCATTGCTGATAACCAGTCTGTTTCCACCAACTCCATCCGTGACGTGGAAATTGAAGACTTGTTAGAACGGGATCCTATTCACCTGGATAATCAGAGTTTACAAGCTCAAATCGAAGGCAAAACTGTACTGGTAACCGGCGGCGGTGGCTCCATCGGTTCGGAATTATGCCGTCAGATTGCAAAATACAATCCTGGAAAGCTGGTTGTGGTAGACTGCTACGAAAACAATGCCTACGATCTCCAGCAGGAGCTTCGTTATCAGTATCCCGATTTGTCTTTAGACACCATCATTGCTTCGGTGCGAGACAAAAAGCGCTTAGATGAATTATTCGATTTCTACCGTCCTCAGCTGGTATTCCATGCGGCAGCACACAAACACGTTCCGTTGATGGAAACAAGCCCTCAGGAAGCCATTAAAAATAATGTGTTCGGCACTTATAACACCGCTCTCACAGCTCACAAGTATCAGGTAGAAAAATTTGTGCTGATTTCCACCGATAAGGCAGTAAATCCCACCAACATTATGGGGGCAACCAAACGTATCTGCGAAATGATTACCCAGTCGGTTCAATCCATTTCAGAAACAGACTTTGTGGCAGTGCGCTTTGGAAACGTGTTAGGTTCCAACGGTTCTGTAATCCCCTTATTTAAACGGCAGATTCAACACGGCGGCCCTGTTACGGTAACTCATAAAGACATCACCCGTTATTTTATGACCATCCCCGAAGCAGCTCAACTGGTGCTGCAGGCAGCAAGCTTTGCCACCGGCGGAGAAATTTTTGTGCTGGATATGGGACGTCCCGTAAAAATTTATGATCTGGCAGAAAAACTGATCCGTCTTTCCGGCTACACCCCCGGACGAGACATTGAAATCAAGGTGTCCGGTCTTCGTCCCGGCGAAAAGCTGTATGAAGAGCTTTTGATGGCGGAAGAAGGTCTTACCAACACCTCACACAACAAGATTTTCATCGGGCAGCCTATTGCCTGTGAGTATGAACAATTAACCAAACAACTGGAGAATTTAAAAGACGTGCTTTATGACACTGACCCCGATGCGGTAAAAACTGCAGTTGCCGCTATGGTAGATACGTATTCTCCCGATTTAAACTGCAACAAAGCGAATTAAGAAATGGAGAACCCCTATGGTAAAACACATTGTATTCTGGAACATTAAAGAGGAAGTGAACGGCGAATCCAAAGCACAGATGATGCTTAAGATGAAGGAAATGCTGGAAGATTTAAACGGGAAAATTCCCGGTCTTCTCGCCTGTGAAATCGGTATTGACCAAAATAAAAGCGATGCCGCATACGACATCTGCTTATATTCCGAATTTCCCGATTGGGAAAGCTTAAATGCTTATCAGCAGCATCCTCTGCATGTGGCTTGCAAAGGGTATATCCGTTCGATTGCAAAGGAACGGGTTCTCTGTGACTACGAGGTATAAAAACGACTGGTAAAGCCTGCCACCGCAATTTTTCATTCTTCAGGATTCATTTCACACAATCTACACCTACACTTGCTACACTATCAAAACCGGAGGCACTATGTATCCAAGAACTTTAGCGATTGATTACGGCGACCGAAGAATCGGTCTTGCGGTGTCGGACCTTTTGGGAATTACGGCACAGCCTGTTGGTTATCTCACCGTGAACGGAGACAGAGATGCCATACGTCAGCTAACTCCATACCTTTTAGAGTACAAGATTGAAAAGATTGTGTTGGGACTTCCCAAAAATATGAACGGCTCCGAGGGAGCCAGAGTGGAAAAAACCCGTGCATTTGGTGAAAAACTGCAAGGCGATTTTCCCAATATTCCCATTGACTATTACGACGAACGTATGACCACCATTGTGGCACAGCGGGCGCTCATTGGGATGAATGTGAAGAAAAAAGAAGGAAAAAAGGATATGCTTTCTGCAGCAATTATCCTGCAAGGGTACATGGAAACCCATCCCCATTCCTAACCGAAAAATAATTCCTATTTTTATAAATTTATGAAAAGAACCCAAGGAGGATTTTAAGATGGAAGAAAATAAAAACGAATTATTAGAAGAACAGGACGATATCGTGGTAACTCCCGCAGAAGAGGAAGAAACCATCGAACAGATTGTTACCTTATATGATGAAGAAGGGAACCCCGAAGACTACGAACTGATCGACTTATTTGAGTTTGGCGAAGGTGTGTACGGTGCATTTACTCCCGTATTAACTGACCTGGAACCCGAAGAAGTGGATGTGGTCATGTTAAAGGTAACCGAAGACGGCAATGCATTTGCGGAAATTGAAGATGCATCCGAAGAGGAAGCAGCCTTCCGTGAACTGCTCCGTCGTGAAGACGAATTATTAGACTAATTTTTGAATCATTTCGTCTTCTCGAAAATTTCTAAATTAAAAAGAGGCTATTTCAATGGTATTATGCTCAAAATGTAAAAAGAATATGGCGGTTGTGTTCGTCACGAAAATGGAGAACGGAAAGGAAGTTTCCGAAGGTCTTTGTTTTCAGTGCGCCAAAGAAATGGGAATTAAACCTTTTGATAAAATGCTTTCCCAGTTTGGCATCAATGAAGACGATTTCATGCACATGAATGAAGAACTCACCGAAATGATGGAACAGGGCGCTATGTTCGGCGATAATATGATGATGATGCCCATGGAGGAAATGCCCGAAGGGGAAGAAATCCGTCCTGAGGACATCGGCATCAAACAGAAAACCAAAAAACAAAAACCCAAAAAGAAGACTCCGTTGGAATCTTACGGAACCAACTTAAATGACAAAGCCCGTCTGGGCGAAATTGATGCGGTCATCGGCAGAGAAACCGAAATCAACCGTGTGATTCACATTTTAAACCGCAGAACCAAAAACAATCCCGTTCTCTTAGGGGAACCCGGTGTGGGCAAAACCGCCATTGCAGAAGGTCTGGCACTAAAGATTGTGAAAGGGGAAGTCCCCCACAAGCTGTTAAACGCCCAGATTTTCCTGGTGGACTTTGCAGGAATGATTGCAGGCACCCAGTTTCGGGGGCAGTTTGAACAGCGTTTAAAGGCTGTCATCACCGATGCCATCGAGCGTGGAAATGTTATCTTAGTGATTGACGAAATCCACAATATTGTGGCGGCAGGAGATGCCAACGGCGCCATGAACGCGGCAAACATTTTAAAACCCTATCTGGCAAAAGGGGAACTGCGGATGATTGGAGCCACCACTCCTGAAGAATACCGCAAACACATTGAAAAGGATTCTGCATTAGAACGCCGCTTTGCAACGGTGATGGTGGAAGAACCCGATGTGTACGAAACCATCGAAATTTTAAAAGGAATCAAAGGCTACTACGAAGATTATCACAAGGTAACCTACTCGGATGAAGCGATTGAAACTGCTGCCGTCATGGCAGACCGCTATATTTTCGACAGAAAGCTGCCCGATAAGGCAATTGACTTAATGGACGAAAGCGGTGCAGTGAAAAATGTGTCCAATGACACACTGGTGGAATTGGAAAAACTCCGCAGCGAACTGCAGTCCATTGTAGAATTAAAGGAAGCATCCGTGGAAAACGATTCCATCGACGATTATCAGAAAGCAGCTGACTATAAAATCAGAGAATGCCAGCTCCGTGATCAGATTGCCGCTTTGGAAAAAGGGGCATACCGTGCGGTTACCACCGAGGATATTGCCACGGTGATTGAAAATATTACCCGAATCCCTGTGAGAAACATCACGGGAATTGAAGCAAAAAATCTGATGCACTTGGAAGAAAAACTGAAACTCCGTATTGCAGGTCAGGAAGACGGAATCAACGCCGTTGCCGCTGCAGTACGCCGTGGCAGAGCAGGATTTTCTGCTAAGAGAAAGCCCACCTCCTTTATTTTTGCAGGTCCCACGGGCGTTGGGAAAACGGAGCTTGTAAAAACCTTGGCCTATGAACTCTTTGGCTCGGAAGAAAGCATCATCCGTTTTGATATGAGTGAATATATGGAAAAGCATACGGTAGCGAAGCTGATTGGCTCGCCTCCGGGTTATGTGGGGTATGACGATGCAGGTCTTCTTACCGAGAAAATCAGAAAAAAACCCTATTCCATTATTCTATTTGACGAAATCGAAAAAGCGCATCCCGATGTGTTTAATCTGTTACTGCAGATTTTAGATGACGGTATTTTAACCGACAGTCACGGCAAAACCGTGCGGTTCTACAATGCCATCATCGTGATGACCACCAACGCAGGCAGTGACTACAAGGCGGCATCCTTAGGCTTTTCAAACGGAACCGAAAGCCGTGCAAAAGACAAGGTGAACAAAGCACTTCGCGAGTTTTTCCGTCCCGAATTTTTAAACCGTGTGGACAGAATTGTGGTATTTGACCCGCTGGGTAAAGAAGAGCTTACTAAAATTACCCACATTATGCTTTCCGATATTGAAAAGAATCTTCGAGAAAAGAAACTTTATGTTACTTTTACCGATTCTTTGGTGGAATATCTCATCGAAAACGGCTTTGATGAAAAATTCGGTGCCCGTCCCCTTCGCCGTTTGATTGAACGGGAAGTGGAAGACAAGATTGCAGATTTGTTTATTTCCGGCACTCTGCAAACAGGTGACACCTTTACGACAGACTGCAAGAATGACGAAATCGTTATTGAGAAATTGTAGGGAAGCACCTATGTGTGCTTCCGCAAAAAACACACAATGAAAAGAACGCTATTTTTGATAGCGTTCTTTTTTGTTTCGTCAAGAAAAACAAAACGACACATAGGTCGTTCCCTACAAGTCCTACCAAAACAAAAAAGACGAGATTTGAAATCTCGTCTTTTTTTATACGCTATCGTTTTTTAATTGTTCGTGTATTATTTCAACAATTTCTGATTTTAACGCATCGTTTTCATTTCGGGGACATTCTACATGAACACATTCATTACAAGGTTTTTTCCTAAAATGATTGATACAGCAACACAAATAATTACATTCATCGCAACAGCATTCGTTTCCGTTTTCACCGTTGCCGGGGCAATCCTTACCCCCATTTCCCGGAATCAGTTCAATTCCGGTTGGTTTATCAATAATCATGTGGTTTTCCTCCTAAAATAAAAAATGCGTAGCCGAAGTTAAATGACGATAAGGAAGAAAGGTAAAAATGTGTTATACAGCCGGATTGATACGATATTGTAGAAAATTAATTTTTGGAGGATTTTACAATGAAATCAATGTTTGAACAAAACGGCGGAACATATACAAAGGTCGGAGATTATTATATCCCTAATATTGCAGTACCCGACACTAAGAAGTATAATATCGGTAAATATGGAAATTTGCGAAAAACATTTTTGAAAGAACATCACAAATCCTATTACACAATTCTTTTTATGGAAGGTAAGTTGTTTGAACACCTTGCGGAGATAGACGAAACTTGCCATAAATGTTTAAAAGATTTGATAACAAAAATGTCAGAACAAGAAGGTGTTACGGAAAAGTTAAAAGCAACAGACCAAATAGCTTGGGTGCAGAAAATGAATAATATTCGCAGCCGAGCAGAAGAAGTCGTGATGCGTGAATATGTGTACGGATAATTTGAATACTTTGCAGAATTTTTTGCTACTAAGACATTGTCATGTGATAACATCTCATTTCATATAACGAAAAAAGAATGTTAAATTACAAATGTATCCTCCTTGTGCCAAAAGCACAAGGAGGATACATAAAGATATTAAATATAAAACTTTTCACTTTCTATCATTTCAGTATACACATCAACATCAGGATAAAGTTCACTTCTTCTTTCACCGGACATTATTAAAGATTTGGCGACAGCTACGGGATTTAAAATATTAATTTTAATCAAGCAATCTTGTATGTTTTTCTGATTTTCCATTTTTCGAACATCAAATTTACTAATGTTATACACATCTTTGGATTCATTGCTTAAGATATAATTAGGGAAAATCGTAAACACCCCTCGTTGTGCACGAATCCTTTCGCTATGATATGGCTGAAGAATTGCTAATGGCGGAAGTATATCATCCGTAACTTTTTTTATTTCGCTTGGTAATGCATCACTATAATAACGCAAACATAGATAATAAAATGGATTGAATTCCAATGTTTTTACAAGATTTTTTATTCTTGAGATATTTTCAGCTCGAAACTTGTCTAAAACACATAAGCTCAATATACCAGAAATGCTTTCGTCATCTATTTTAATGTTTTTTTCATTTGTTGAAAAATATATGTTTTTTTCAGAGGACATTTTATTAATAATTTTTTCTTTATCACTCCTTTTAATATCTATATCTGAAAAAGCCTGTAATGCAGCTTTTTTACCAACATCAGAAGCAAAAAAATCAAAGACTTTTTCATTAAGTTTTTGAGGGTTCAGCATCCAAACAACAGGCGTACATAATCTTCTCTTATTAGATAGATCAAGTGTAATTTTAGGCGTTAAATATGATTCAAGTGCAAATGAGAGTGCTGTACGCGCTGATTCAGACCAATCCATCATTCTAGTTTTTCCCAAATGATGTTGATAAACCTCTTGCCATTCCAATTTCGACGAAATGTTATCATTGACGCAATGAGTAGTTCTTGCAGAAAAATTTTGATACCTTGTAAATTCTCTTAGCGTTAGTTGTGTATTAGTAAAACAAGAGTTCACTTTGGGCATAAATCCTCTTTGCATTGATGGTTGCAAATCATAATAATTGAATTCATGTCCACGAAACCAAATAGTCTTACTGTTTTCCGTTATTTTAAATGGATTATTGCCAATTACACCATAAAAGTCTTCCAGAGTATATACATCATATTCTTTCATAAAATATTCCAAAACCTTTTAATTAGTTTTGTTTTCCTCCTTATCACAAAAAAGTAACTTCATACATTGTTCAAGAGATAAAACATTATCTTCTTTATTAATTTCACTTATTAATCCATTATATAGATCTCTATGTTTACAGTAATATTTAAAGACAAAGTTTATATGATGTTCAAAAAAAGCCTGATATTGTTTCAATTCTTTTTTTGTGATTGTGCTAATATTGTAATATTCGCCAATTACTTTTACTGCATTATCTGCTTTGCAATTTTTTACCCAATTTGCATTATTAATTTTATTATATAAAGAATTAAAGTGCTTTTGAATTCCATCATCAGAAAATTGAATGTCAAATATATTTATACTATTCATATAATTTTTCATTAAAATAATATTTTCTTTTATTTTCTTATAAAATCCAATTGAGTTATTTTCGACAGCATCAAAACTTTGTTCAATATACTCGTCAAGTTTTATACAAAACTCTCCCTTTAATTCATTAAATTCTTGTGCTATGGTTACACTACTATTATTTGAGAATCTTTTAACAGCTTCATGTATTAATAGTGTAGTTACTACGGTATTTATACGATCTGATGTTTGAGACTGCCCTTTTTCCCACATCCCAAATTTTTCCTTTTCAAATATATTCGTTAAAAAACGTACATATCCAAATGGAGAAAAACCAAAAGCAGCGCACATTCCTAAATCTGCACATATTTCACCGTAGCAATCTATTTTATCCCTGAACAAATTATGTATTTGACCGCTAATTCGATACAAAACTTTTTTTAGCAGATTTACAAAAGAATCTTTTTCTTCATTATACAAACCCATGGTGTTAAATATATTTCTGTATTTTGAGGAACGAAAAAATATATGATATTCCGAATTTGTAGAACAACATTCTTCTACTGCATTGTGAAGTTCTTTAAATATTTTTTCTAAATTCATATCTACTTGTTCGGTAGATGTTCTGTGTACCGGAAAAGCATTTCCAATAATATTTAAACTTAAAGTTATATCTATAATTTCTTCGCAAAATTTTATTAGTTTTTCATCATTAAGTCTAATACTTTTATTTTTGCGTTTGTGTTTATAAAAGTTTTGTATTTGTGTTAAGATTAATTTTGAATTATTAAACTTAAGTACATCATAAGAAAAACCAATGACATCATTTACATAATTACAGAATTCATAATATAAATCGTCATAAGATATTTCAAGCATTTTATTAACAAGATTATGTAGTATGCTATATTCTCGAAGCAATTCCTTTTGATCAATTACTCCTGTTGCCGATTTCATTTTTGTTATCAATGTTTCAATGCTTTTTAAATCCGTATCTACTTTACGTCTTTTTAATAATTCAATTTTTGATTCATCAATTAATTGCTGTTTTTTGAAATAAATCCAATTATATAGTTCTTCTATATGCTGACAAGCTACATTACTATTAAGGGATAAGAGCGACTCTTTGTTAGTGTTATAAATAATCCTTTCACTTGTCCTATCGGTAAATGACAAAAGTTGCTCTTCTATTAAAGCTTGTAATTTGGTCGGAATTTCAAACATATGCCAATTATTAATTACCTTATAATTTCTTTGAAAGATAACGTTTTTTAATGTTTTAAATAAAACTTGCGTTATAAATGTCTGTAATCCATTAATTGTTAAAGTCTTTATTTCTGACTCTCGTAACAATTCTTGAACAATTTTTACAGATAGATTTTCTATAAGATCATCTACGATGGCATTGTTTCTGTCCTTACGTTTCATATATCTAAACTCATGAGATAATTCATGCGTTAAAAGAGGAAGTACGTGTCTAATGTTTGCAAATCTGCTATATGTAGGAAAAATAACCGCATATAAGCTCATGCGCTCCTGTTTATATTCTTCGGGTTCCTTATCAAATAATGTTGCCACAGATATTGCATCTGCATTCATATCAAACAAAGCGATCGGTAGAATCTTTCGCCTTTTCTCTTTTTCGTCAATATCATATTGATTATAAAACTCACAGCATATATTGTGCAAATAAGCTGTATAAGCCAATAAATATTTTTCGGTATTTACTTTGGCTTGCATTTCGTGAGTAGGATAGTTTACTGAATCTTGATTCAAATATTGAAGAATTTTATTATAGTTGTTTATACAATTTATTGTTTTATTGCCATTAATCTTTAACATTTTGCAAAAATGCATCTTCAAATGAGATGTATTAGCCTTTTTTATATTAAAAATACTCTTTTTAATACCATCAAACAACAAACAACATTGGATATAGAAAATGTACCCATTTACACTCGTAAACTGATACCACAAATCGCAAAAAGTATTAATGAGTTCATGTATTAATAATATATCTTCTTCAATTTGATATTTACCGATAGGTAGATTCTTTACTTCCTCTTCAATAATCTCTAATTCATTTCGAAGTTTTTCTATGTAGTTTAGCTTTTTATCTATAAACAAATCTTCCTGCGAAAATTTTGTTGGAATTAACGCATGATTGCAAAAGAAAATTCTCTCATGAACGATATCAACAACTTTTGAATTTCCGGAATATTTATTTTTTATAAATACTGGAAAAATTTCTTCAAAATATTGTTTAAAGGACACACGGACTACATTGCCGCCTATTCCCAAAACACCCTTATGTTTATAAATATTATATTGCGAACCGCTTGTAACTCGAAGATCAAACTCAATATTTTCGTTATATTTATAAAGTTGCGTGTCTAAATTATTCACCTTTTTTGATATGCACTGAAATGTTGTGATATTAGATTCTATACCGGTTTCATCGAGTAATCGTTTTATCGATACGAAAGATGAATAGATGTCTTCTAAAGAAGCTGTTCGAATCACAACGCACAAATCAGCACAATTCAGAGTTCTGTATATTTCAAAAAGAAATTCTTTACCTTTTAAAATATTCTTGAAACTATTAGCTGTATCATCGGTCAAAGTTTCAAAACTTTTTTCTGCAATCTTATTTATAGAAACAAGTATAATTCCTAAAAAGGGTTTATCTCCTTTCTTATATTCAAACACATCATAAGTTGTTCCATAACTATTTCCATTGTATATACAGAAAAGTTGTTCAGATAATACATTTTCTTTTTTATTAGGATATTCTATACCTAAGCAATTTTTATATGATAAATATTTTTCGTTTTCGGGTTTTATATATAACAATTCGTCGAAAAATCCAAAAGTATAGAAATCTTCTGAAATGAAATCTCGATATGAAGAATGGGGCTTAATAGAACCATTAATGTTTTTTACTATTTGAATTAATCTGGTGAATTCTAGTGCGTTTTTTGTATTATCCATAAATTTCTCCTCTTTGCTGTATATAATAATTATAAAAAAACTGCGAATATACTATCATTCAGTACATTCGCAGTTTAATTCTGATATTTAAATATTAGAACATACACTTCTTTTCTGTTCATTATATTTCTTGGCAGCAACAGCTACCTCTTTAATTCTTAACTCAGGATTATACTTGTAAAAATCTAACCCATCTTGTATCATAAAAAATTCAGTATGCTGCGAATGCGTTCTGTATTCCTCATTTACAAACGTATTCACAGTTAAGTATTCTTCTTTATCCATCATTTACCTCCTAAAATTCTATGGATGAAAGCGAATACTATCCATATAATTTTCATAATGTGGACAGTATATCACACTATTAGAAAAAAGTCAAGACTTTTTTCTAATAAAGATAAAATTTGTGCAATTTGACACATACTAAAGCTTGTTATAATCAGTTTCTAAGAATAGAATAGCATAAAAAATGACAAAAATCAATATATTTTTGAAATATATGCATATAATATCTAATACAGTATATGCTGAACTATTTATATTTTGCTCTAAAATCAGAAAATTATATTAGAAAAAATTAGAAATTTTAAAATCATTTAGAGGATTAACGATAGGCTAATCCTCTAAACGTGGTTCTATTATTTACTTCAAATTATCATACATTCTCACGAATGTTGCGAAGGCTTGTTATTTGGTATATTTGCCCTGTGGTTCAAAGCCGTTGCCTGCACCGTTTATAATGCCGTTTACGGTAACGAAGCCGACACCTTCGTTTGCTCAGGATGAAACACCGGATTCAACAGATGTACTATATGATGTATCATATCCCAAAACATCTGCTGTACGCATAAGCATTATTGCGGCTTTTTTTCTATGCATTTGTTCTGTGTGCTAAAACCATTGCTGATTGGCAGGCAAGGGCTTTACAACTATCCGATTTTATAACCTTTTGAAACAAGGTCTGTAACAACTTTAATGCCTATATCCTTGTTCTCGAAAAAGATTTCTTTTCTGGCTAGATTTTCTTTGATTGAAATTACTTTCTTATTTTCGTCAATCCATACAGACCAAGCCTGTTTAATATTTGTTGAGTTTTCGTCCATTATCCAATAAGCTCCGGGTTATAATATTCGCCGTTTATAAGAACTTCAAAATGCAGATGTGCGCCTGTTGATGTTCCTGTCTTGCCAACCTTACCAATGTTTTGTCCTCTTACAACCTCGTCGCCTTTTGCAACGCTTATTTCTTGCATAAGACCTGAATACACAGTTTGTATGTTATCTCTTTCAACTATGATGAAATAACCTCTTTCAGCATTATATCCCGTTTCTGATACAGTTCCGCATATAGCTGATTTCACATCTGTTCCCTCCGGCGCAATAATGTCAATACCATTATGTTTGATTACCTCATTTGTGGCAGGATTTTTCTTTTCTCCAAACGCATTTGATATATCGCCATCACAAGGCCAACAAAAATGTTGTGATAAAAACGCTGACGGTGTTTCTCCGTTAATTGTAAACATAAAATCAAAAACTTCATTTTTATTTGTCAATCCCAAGCCACTATTAAGCATATATTCCAAATAAGTATATGGAACATAGGTTTTATCTCCAATTAGCAACGGAGTTTCTTCCGGCATGACTAATTTCAATCCCATAACAGGCTTTGCATCGTTTAGAATAGATAATCTTGTGTTTTTGTTATGAGATATATCTATCGTATCACTATTTATTTTGATTATGTACGAAACAGGCTCTCTTTGTTCATTTTCAGTTACGCTTATGTAAATTGTTCCGTTATCCCATACAAGCTCATTACCCTCAATATCAAATACACCTAACTTTTCAAAGGTTTCTCGTAATGGGAAATAGGTCATATTATCTTGTATAAAAGGTTTATTTTCAAGCGTAATAATTTCGCCCCTCGAATACAATGTTATTGGCTCTTTTGTTTCTTCTTCGTTATTCAGAGCTGCCATAACAACGGTAGCGCATAACATTGTTACTGCAACAAATATTGCCATTACAAAAGACATCATTTTTGAAATTCTTCCGGTTTTAGAACGAATTTTTGTAAATCTGTTCTGTAACTGCTTTTTATTTGCACTCATTTTAGTCGTATAGATATTTTCTAACATTGCTATTACCTCTAATTCGTTTAACTTTCTAATTTATGTACTAGCCAGCTTCCGTTATCTTGTTTTTTGCATATCACATTAAGAAATCTTTTGAACGGCGGTTGTGTAAATCCTTTTATATTGCTTTCTGCCGTTACGATCACTGTATAAACAGCCAACTCGTCAGATTTTGCTTTTAAGAGT
>JAZQKB010000033.1:0-47448 GCA_045541975.1 Clostridia bacterium
GTCTATAATGTTGACTCAGTAAATTATATCATAGGATTAGGTGTTAAGGGGAACGGAACCTATAACTATCCGGCATTAAGAATTGGGGAAAGCGATGATACAACTGATTCATCAACACCACTTGCTGTATCAAGCCAGGCATCACATCCTGACTACTATGTTAAAGCAGAGATAATTGTTAATGCCGACGGGTTGGATACAATCAATATGAAGGTTTATCGAGGAACGGAAACCGAAGGCTGGAATATTACAAAAAATGTTGAGCTTAACGGAATGAAGGTTAACCAGATTCGTCTTAAAGGTAATGGTGGTAGTGGTACCCATACAGCTTATTACGGATTTACAGTGAAAAAGAATGTGGTTTCTTATGTACAGACAACTGACGGTGAAACAGTTCATGTAACAGTTGACAGAGATTATCTTGCAGAAAAGGATACTGTTTATGCGGCAGGCTACAGCGATGAAGTATTTGAAGGTGTAAAATATCGCGGCACAGATGATAAATTCAGCTTCAGCTTTGACGGTGCGAAATCAGTAACATTATTCACATGGAATGATATGACGCCTGTGCTTTCACCGATCACAATTACGAAATAACACTTTAATGTTTCAACCACTGAGAAGGCGGTTTCCCGCCTTCTCAGTGATTGACATAAATACTTTTTTTATTGTATAGTTTATATAAGTAGGAGAACTAAAGATATGAAAATATTGAATTTTGGATCCTGCAATATTGATTATGTGTATTCGCTTGATCATATTGTAAAGCCTGGAGAAACGCAGACATCATTAAAAATGGAAGTGTTTCCCGGCGGAAAGGGACTGAATCAGTCAATTGCACTGGCAAAGGCGGGCGTGAATGCTTATCATGCAGGTGTTTTGGGGAATGACGGCGGAATGCTTTTTGATATTTTAAAAGAAAATGGTGTGAACACCAAGCATTTAAAAACTGCCGATATCAAAAACGGTCATGCTATTATTCAGGTGAATTCTGACGGCGAAAATTCAATATTTTTGTATCCCGGTTCAAATGAAGCTGTTGATACGGACTATATTGATTTTGTTTTATCTGACTTTCAAAAAGACGATCTGCTTCTTTTGCAAAATGAAATAAGCAATATAGATTACATAATAAGAAAGGCTTATGAAAAGGGAATGACAGTAATTCTGAATCCCTCTCCCTATAATGAAAAAATAGAGAAGCTTGATTTTAATATGATTTCATATTTGATTTTAAATGAGGTTGAGGCTGAACAGATAACTCACTTTAATGAAACAGATAAAATAATTGAATTTTTTAACTGTCATTATCCGAGTCTTAAAATAATGCTGACGCTTGGGAAAAATGGCTGTGTTTATGCAGATGATAAAAATAAATTCTATCAGGATATTTTTAAGGTTAAGGCAGTTGATACTACCGCCGCAGGCGATACCTTTACGGGATATTTTATTGCAGGAATTGCAGAGGGAGAAGCTATCAGAGATATTTTAAAAACTGCCTCCGCAGCATCCGCTCTTGCTGTTTCAAAAAAAGGTGCAGCACCGTCAATACCCGAAAAGGAAAAAGTAATCAGCTTTTTAAAGGAGAACTAAAATATGAATGCAGAGAGACGATTGGAAAATATGGAAGTTCCGAAAGGAAAAATAGATGTTGTTTTAGATACTGACGCCTTTAACGAGGTTGACGACCAGTTCGCAATTTCTTATCTTCTTTTATCAAAAGAAAAGCTTAATACAAAAGCTATATATGCCGCACCGTTTTTCAATCAGAAGTCTGATTCACCAAAGGACGGTATGGAAAAGAGCTTTTATGAAATAGAAAAGATTCTTTCCCTTCTAAATGAGAAAAAAGAGGTATACAGAGGCTCGGAAGAGTATCTTCCCGACGAAAGCACACCTGTTATATCGGATTCGGCGAATGACCTTGCAAAAAGAGCAGAAGAATATTCTCCCGAAAATCCGCTTTATATCGTTGCAATAGGTGCAATAACGAATGTTGCTTCTGCCATACTTTTAAATAAAAAAGTAAGTGAAAACTGTGTTCTGGTGTGGCTTGGCGGTCATGCACACCATTATCATGACAATTATGAATTTAATCTTATGCAGGATGTAGCGGCGGCAAGAGTTGTTTTTAAAAGCGGGATTCCACTTGTACAGCTTCCCTGTATGGGAGTTGTCAGCAGTTTCAGACTGTCAAGACCTGAACTTGAATACTGGCTTAAAGGGAAAAACGAGCTTTCTGATTATCTTTGCAAAACAGTAATAAATGAGGCGGAAAGTTACGCAAAAGGAACAGCATGGACAAGATGTATATGGGATGTAACGGCTGTTGCCTGGCTTTTAAATGATGATAACCGTTTTATGGATTCCAGAATTGTTCCGATGCATTTACCTTCCTACGATAATTTATATTCAGTTGATTATAACGGTTATCCCATAAGATATATTTATGATATAAAAAGAGATCCTCTTATGACAGATTTATTAAAAAAATTAGCTTTTTAATAAAAAAAAGGGGGAGAGAGTATGAAACCGAAGTTAAACAGAGAAAACTGGAAATATAAGAAAAAACTACGAAAAATAATAAATACATGTATATATATTCCTATGATTATATTATGCATTTTTATTGTGATATATTTTTATAACAGTTATAAGTTTAATATCGGTGCGGCAAGTGAAAAATTTATTGAAATGCAGGAAAATCAGATTCATAATAATATGAATATAATGAGCGATAAAACCACCTATGTTATTATATCTGATGAGTTTAATGAGGTTTTTAAGTCTGATGATCTAACAGACTTTGATGTGCTTTATAAAAGAATACTGAAGTTTAACAAGATGCTTGACAGATTCTTTTTAAGTCATGAAAATCTGAAGCCTGTTTTATATACCTCAAATAAAAATATTTATCAGGGAAAGTATATAGAAAAGCTTAATGATAATGCGCTTGATGAGTTGAAAGAAGAAACGCAAAACGGTGAGTTTCATATTAAATTTGAGCAAATAAATAACAAACCCTGTTTTTCTCTTATGCGTCAATACAGCTATAGCGATAAAAATTTTGTTATCTTAAAAATCTCAAAGGAATTTTCCGATTTCTTTTCAGACTATGATTTTGATATGAAATATTCAATCGTTTTGGAAAATAAAAAGACGGGTGAAATAGTATATAATACAGAAGAGGAAGAAACCAAGGAGCTTTATCAAAGATACGCAGATAACAAGCAAATCAGCCGGACTGTTATTAAATGCGATGATTATTTTGATGACTACACGGTTTATAATTTTCTAGATTTTACTGACCTTAAAAATCAGATGTATATTCTTGTTATCACTTATATGCTGATACTGATTTTGTTGGCAATTGCTATAAATATACTTGTTTCAAGAATAGTTGAAATGATGACAAAGCGTCTTTCCAATGTTGTTTCAGATATGCTTCTTTCTGACATCAATTCAGGAATTCTTTTAAAATCAGATGTATATGATGAATTTGAAATAATTGAAAAATCAGTTGACAAATACAAAAAGGAAATCATCAGCTACAATGAGAAGCTCATTGAATATGAATTAAAACAGCTTTCAAACAGAGTTTCGCCTCACTTTTTATATAATATTTTGTCGGCAGTAAGACACGATATTACTGATAAAAAAATTTATGTAACGCTTGATTATCTTATTGCATATTACAGGAAGGTTTTTCATCATAGCGAAACATTCATAACCATAGAAGATGAGCTTGAAAATATTTTGTTGTATGTTGACCTTTTAAAATATGCTTACAGATGCGATTTTGATTTTGAAATTATATATGACGCAGCACAAAAGAAACAGTTGATTATTTCTGATATTATCCAACCGCTTGTTGAAAATGCTTTTATACACGGAATAAACTTAATTAGCGGTATGTATGGGCAGATTATTCTTGAATTTAAAAATGCCGATGGTAAGCTTATTATTGAGGTTAAGGACAATGCTGATCTGATGGATTTTGATAAAATTAACGATGTTATTAAAAATTCTCAGAAAGCGGACAGTGCTTTAAAGATTATAAATGAAAAGCTGAAGCTTTATTACGGTGATAGCTATAGGTTTGATTTCTTAAAAAAGAATGATTTTTCGGTGTGTTATATTGAAATTCCCCAAAAAAACAAGGAGGAGCAAATATGAGAATCATTATTGCTGACGACAATAAGGTAATCCGTGAAGAAATTTGCGAAATTCTAAAAAGAGTAAGTGATGATATTATTGTTGAAAAACAGTTTTCAAACGGTCTTGATGCTTTGGAATGGTTAAGGCTGAATGAGGTTGACCTTGTTATTTCCGATATTCAGATGCCGAAACTGAATGGTATTGAACTTATTGAAGCAATAAACAATGAAGGAATAGATACAAATGTTGTTTTTTTAAGCTGTTATGAGGATTTTTCTTATGTGAAAGCTGCGCTTCAGAATAGAGCAGTTGACTATATTTTAAAGCCGTTTTCTGAGGAAGAAGCAATGAATGTAATCAGAAAAGTTTATAACGAGCTTGACGGCAAAGAAAAAAACTCCCAGAGATTTGTCGAACAACAAAAGGAACAGATTTTATATAAATTGCTTACTTTAATAAATATTTCTGATGATTATAAGGCTCTTGCAAAAAACATACTGCCTGGAGAATGCGAAGAATACTTTTTAATTTGTATAAATTATGATGATATTTTGAGCGAATATAGTACTTTGCTTGATACGCTTAAAAACACTCTAGATACTTCTTTGGATAATGTATCGCACTATTATCTGGTTGAAATTTTTGATGGTGAGCTTGTAGTTTTATACACAGGAGAAATGAGTGTTGATGAAATTTTTGATATTATGCTGGACTTTTTGAACAAGCTTCCTGATCATTTACAAAATTCAGTCCGTGTTGGCATAAGCAACAAGGGAAATGATATTTTGGATATTAAAGCATCCTATAAGGAAGCAAAAAAAGCAGTAGGATACACTGCCTATAATATTACGCAACATATCGCATCTTTTGATACTATCAACAAATTCAAGAACCCTAAAATCAATATTTCAAAAATTGCTTTACAGGTGAGAGAACTTCTTGAAAATGACAGAAATGAAGAGAGTGTAAATGAATTTATTGATGCCTATCTCAATGAAACACATCTTATTGATGAGAAATATGTTAAGAATTTCACCTATCTTGTTATTTTTTCCATGGAAAGCGTACTGAACGAAAACGGTTATTCGCTTGAGCATATAGACGGTCTTTCAATCTGGGATAAAATAGATGAGCTTAACACTATTGTTAACGTGAAAATGTGGATATTTAATATGTTTATGATTTCAAGAGATATTTTGGAGCGGGGACTGGGCTTTTCAAAGGCAGAGCTTGTTAATTCAATAAAGAAAATTATAGAAAATAACTATTCTGAAAAGCTCTCCCTTCCTTTTATTGCTTCAAAGCTACATTACAGTACAAATTACTTATCCCTTGTATTTAATGAGCTTGAGCATTGTTCAATATCCTCTTATGTTACAAGTTTTAAGGTTGAAAAAATTAAAGATTTACTCATAAACACCGACACAAAAATATATAAAATTTGTGAGATGGTTGGCTATAAAAATTCTGATACATTTTACAGAGTATTTAAAAAGAATACAGGCTGTACACCTGACGAATATAGAAAAAAGCACAAAAAAGGAGAATAATTATGCCACTTATTGATATGCCTTTAGAAGAATTAAAAAAATATAATGGAACAAACCCCAAACCCGCTGATTTTGATAAATTCTGGGATGCTTCAATAGAAGAAATGGAGAGAACAGAGCGAAATGTCAGCATTGTAAAAAATCCGTTTGAATCGCCTATGGTGGATTGCTATGATTTGTATTTTGACGGCACAAGAAACGGCAGGGTTCATGCGAAGTATATGAAGCCCAAAAAAATTGCGGGAAAAGCTCCTGCAATATTATTTTACCATGGCTATTCAGGCTCAAGCCCTGATTTTATGTACTATATGAATTATGCAGCGTCAGGCTATGTTGTAGCTGCCATGGATTGCAGAGGGCAGGGTGGAACATCAACTGATATGAATCCCGTTGTGGGGAATACATACGCCGGTCACATTATAAGAGGTTTAGATGAGCCTGATCCTGCGAATATGTATTTCAGAAATGTTTTTTTAGATACGGCTCTTCTTGCAAGAATTGTGATGTCAATGGATTATGTTGATGAGAATCGTGTAGCAGCAGAGGGCGGTTCACAGGGTGGTGCACTTACTCTTGCCTGTGCTGCACTTACTCCGAATTTAAAACTTGCAATACCTCATTTTCCTTTCCTTACGGACTATAAAAGAGTTTGGGAGATGGATCTTGATGTGGCGGCATACGGAGAATTGAGAACCTATTTCAGAGATTATGATCCGCTTCACGAAAGAGAGAATGAAATTTTCACAAAGCTCGGCTATATTGATTTACAGCATCTTGCAAAAAGAATCAAAGCTGAGGTTGTTATGTCAACCGGTCTTATGGATAATATATGTCCTCCGTCAACGCAGTTCGCGGTTTATAACAAAATCACATCAAAAAAGAGTATGTTTATATACCCCGATTTTGGTCACGAGGACCTTAAAGGAAGTATGGACAGAGTTGCCAAAAAAATATTTACGGTTTTATAAAACCGATTGGAGAATAATTTATGTCAATTGAAAAATTTATTGTTTCAAAAGATGATTCAATTTATGAGGCATGGCCTGATGTGGTGCAGACAGATTCTGGAAAGCTTATATGCGTTTTTTCGGAGTGTGAGCACCATGTTAACAGAAGTAATGCAAGAATTGTTATTTGCGAAAGCAACGACAGAGGAAGAACCTGGTCGGATAAAAAACCGCTTACCGAAAAAGGAAATAGCGAAGACTATTTCAATTGTGCAAGAATTTCAAAGTTAAACGATGGCAGACTTGCGATTATATGCGATAAGCTTTCAGGCTTTGATAAGGAAAATACAGCAGTAACATATGTTTGGTATGGTGATGAGGAAGGCGAAAACTGGAGCGAGCCTGTAATTCATCCTTTTCACGGAATCGTTCCTGATAAGCTTAAACAATTAAAAAACGGCAGGCTTATTATTACCAATCACAGCAGAAACGAAGACAATAATAAGCTGGAACAACACCTCTGGTATAGTGATGATAACGGAAAAAACTGGTCAGATAAAATTACTCTTGCATCTGACCCTCGTTACAACCTTTGTGAAGCTTCCATTATAGAATGTGAGAATAATACTTTAGTTGCTTTTTTAAGAGAAAACTCTTTTGAAGGCTATGATATGATGAAAGCAATATCCTATGATAACGGTGAAACCTGGCAGGGAGTCTATAAAACACCGATTTGCGCCGGGCATAGAGCAACGACTGGATTTTTAAATGACGGCAATTTACTTGTAACATATAGATTCATACCGACAGGGCCTGCAAGTAATCAGAATATATTTGCTTCGCTTCTTTATAAAGAGGAATTAACTAAATCTGAGAGAAATGAACAAAAAATAAGAACAATGCCTATAGACTACGACAGAAATATTTACCCTGATACAGGTTATACAGGCTGGACGCAGTTTTCTGACGGTGAAATCTATGTAGTGAATTATATTAAGGATGATGCGGATAAGGCATACATAAGAGGTTATAGCTTTTATCCCGAAGATATCATTTTGAAATAAGGGAAAATGTAAAATGGAAAAATTTAAAGGAATATTTACGGCACTTTTAACGCCGTTTGATAAGAATAATAATGTGAACGAAAAAGAGCTTGAAAAACTCGTTAAGTTCAACGTTGAAAAAGGTGTAAAAGGCTTTTATGTCGGTGGCAGTACTGCAGAAGCATTTCTTCTTTCAACTGATGAAAGAAAGAGAGTTATGGAGATTGTAAAAAATACAGCTCCAAATCATACGCTTATTGCTCATATAGGCTCCATAAACGAGCTTGAAGCAACAGAGCTTGGCAAACACGCAAATAAGCTTTCTTATGACCTTGTTTCATCTGTTGCACCGTTTTATTATAAATTCAGCTTTTCTGAAATAAAAGATTATTATTTCAGACTGGCAGATGCATCACAGCTACCAATGCTTGTATATCATTTTCCTGCTTTTTCAGGAGTGAATATGGGTGTAAAAGAAATGAGAGAGTTTCTTTCAGATGATAGCTTTATCGGAATAAAATATACTTCCAATGATTTCTTTACACTTGAACAGTGTAAAACAAATTTCCCCGATAAATTGGTATATAACGGTTTTGACGAAATGTTTATGGCAGGCTTATCAATGGGAGCTGACGGCGGAATCGGAAGTACATATAATTTTATGGCGGATAAGTTTGTGCAGATTCAAAAGCTGTTTCAAGAAAATAGAATTGAGGAAGCACAAAAAATTCAGAAGGAAGCAAACAGAATCATTACTATTTTATGCAGTATCGGTGTTATGCAGGCGGAAAAAGAGGTTTTAAATCAGCTCGGATTTAATTTTGGAATATGCCGTAAGCCTTTTTCAGAGCCAACTGAAGAACAGAAAAAGCTTATCAAAGAAAATATAATACCATATTTATAATATAAAATTCTTAAGAGGGGCCCAAAATGATGGATACAATAATATACAATGGAAAAGAAATACCATGTATAGATTCGCAGATGGGAGAAGCTGCGGGTGCTGCAGCAGCAATATCCTGCAAAAAAAATATTTGTTTGCGAAATGTTGGAATTAAGGATATAAAATCTATCACAGAGTATCAAATGAAGCAATAAAAAGGAAGTGGAAAAATGAAAAACATACCTGTTATAAAAGAGTGTGATGTTCTGGTTGTCGGTGGTGGCCCGGCTGGGTGCAGTGCGGCGATTTCGTCTGCCCGTATGGGGGTAAAAACACTTTTGATTGAACAGACAGGAATGTTGGGTGGTGCTACAGTAAATCAGGATGTTGTTGTTGTTCTTTCTCAGAATGCCGTTGATTTTGAGGGAATATGGCACGAATATATGGCAAAGCTTTTTGAACTTGGAGGAGCATATAAGGAAGATTTCAATTTTTTGCCGTTACTGATAAGTTCTACCGTTGACCCTAATATTGTAAGAGTTGTCTGGGACAGACTTTTACAGGAATCAGGTGCTGATTTGATACTTCACTGCAGTTTTTCTGATGTTATTAAAACTGAAAATTCAATTACAGGGGTTATAGTGAATACCCGTCAGGGTCCGGGAATTATAAAGGCGAAAAACATTATTGACTGTACTGGTGATGCAATTGTGTGTAATATCGCAGGAGCCGAGTGGGAGCAGGGCAGTAGGACATCAAAATGTGCAATGAGTCTTACGAAGGTTATAAGGCTTGGCGGAATTGGGGAAAATGCAGGCATTAAGGATATGTCTGAAAAAGAGCTTTTGAAAGAAAAGCTTGATAATGACATTTCGGAAGGAATATATAAATCAGGAATTATGACATCAGGAAGAGTTCTTAACTATATCAATCCCTGGGGACTTTCCTGGCATCTTAAACACAGAAAAGAGCTTATGCTTGTTACAAGCCGTGTATTAAACGCAGATCCCACAAGCTTTGAGGATATAACGAGAGCTGAACGGGAAGGCTTAAACAGTATGTATGAAGTATATGATTTTTATAAAAAATATGTTCCCGGATGCGAAAATGCTTTTATTGCACATATTTCAAATCAAATCGGTGTGCGTTCGTCAAGGCGTGTTCACGGAATGTATTATATAAACGATGAGGATGCAATCAACTTCAAAAAGCATCCTGATTCTATTGCAAAATCCTCATGGCAGCTTGATGTGTGGCCAAGCGACAGTTATACAGCTCCTGCAGGTAATGAGGGCGGCTTAAAGGACGAAGAATCCTTAAATAAATATAAAGAACACATTAAAGCGGGAGATTATTTTGATATTCCTTACGGTGCAATTGTGGTGAAAGGGTTTGATAATCTGCTTATGGCAGGCAGAATTATTTCTTCATCCCATCTTGCTCAGGCTTCACTGAGAATTCAGCAGACTTGTATGAGTACAGGTCAGGCAGCAGGCTATGCAGCCGCAAAAGCTGTTAAGGAAAACAAACTTCCGACTGAGCTTGACGGGAAAACTGTATCGGAAGAACTTAGGAAAATCCGTATGAATACTCCTGTTTCCTGGGATAAATTAAAATCAGAAAGATAACCGTGTTGATAAAAGGGAGAAAAAGGAGAACCATACAATGAAAAAGAAAATATTTATACACGCAACAGAACACGCAGATTTAGTATGGAGAAGATGTTTTGACAGAGATTTTACCTTTAAAGGTCAGAACTTTGTTTCCTATTCGGATTTGGAAGGTTATTTCATATTAGATAATATAAAGCTTTGTGAGGAAAATGAAAACTATAAATTCACTATTGAAAGTGTTGCAATGCTTAAAAAATTCCTGGAAAAAAATCCCGATTATGAAAGCAAGGTAAAGGAACTCTTCAAAAAAGGGCAGATACAGATGCCTTTTTCAGGAAATAATATCGTTGACTCAAATATGGTAAACGGAGAAGGAATAATAAGAAATTTTCTTTACGGCAGAGAGTATTTAAAAGAAAAATATAATTATGTTCCTTACGGTATGGACAGGTCAGACGCATTCGGAAACTCTGCACAGCTTCCCCAGATAGCAAGAAAATTTGGGACAAAATGGATCTTTAATCTTACATACAGCGTGTCGGATAATCTTTATTGGAGAGGCTTGGACGGAAGCACAGTTTTAACCTGGATGCCAAAAGTAATAGGCTCTACGGGCGGTTGGTATAAATATCGTCCTTGTCCTTCTTGCAAAGGCTTCAGAGATACCGACTGTCCTGTATGTAATAATCGCAGAATTGATATTCAATTTACAGAAAAAATGAGGGTTAAGCTTCCTGAAGCATTGCCTGAATTTAATGATGAGATTCCACCAAGAATTTCTTGCGGTGGAGAGGAAATACTTCCTTCAAATCATATCATTGAATGGGCAAAGAAAAACGCTGATAAATATGATATCCAGTTTGCAAACTTTGACGATTATCTTCCGTATATTAAAGACTTACTTGATAAGGCTGATACAACAGAAGAAATTCACTCTTCTTCTGAAATTAACTGTAATAATACAGGTACATATGTTACAAGAATTAATACAAAAAAGACAGTAAGAGAAAACGAAAACGGACTTTTAGCATTAGAAACTCTTGCAGTTTCAGATATGCTTAAGGGGAAAAAATATCCTAAAGAAGAAATAGAGAAAATTTGGGATAAGTATTTCTTTACTATTTTCCATGATGCAATTCCTGCTACTACAGTTGACCCTGCTTGTGAAGAAGTGCTTGACTGTGCAAAGGAAATAAAAGAAGATACGAATACGCTTAAAAATAAAATTTTATTAGAAAATACATTCGAAAACAATGATGTTATAACTGTTTATAATCCATACGGAAGCAGAGTTTCAAATGAAGTTACCGCCCAATTTTCTGAAAATGTCATTATAGATGGCGCAGTTATTACGGATGCTAAAAAAACTGATAGTGGCTATGAAATAACATTTATTGTTGATGTCCCTGCATTTTCAAAAAGAGAATATAGAATTAATAAAACGGATAAGCCATATAGAAAAGATATAACTACTGTATACGAATTGAATGAATTTAATGGTATGCCTGTTCTGACAAATGAGATTATGAAAGGTAATGACAGCGAAACGGAAACTGAAACTGTAATTGAAAACGATAATTTTAGAATAGTTGCAGTTGACAGTGGTATCAAAGAAATATTTGATAAAAAGCTTGGCAAAGTAATCACAACTATGAGTGAGTATATGGTTTCGGAATGGATATTAGAGCACGACGAAGGTTCACCCTGGGCAACTCATTCACCTGATATGAGAAGACAGAAAATGAGCGAATATACACATCTTGTGAAAATTGAAAAAACAGATGATGTACAGAAGTTTGTATTTGTAGTAAAACCAGGAGATATAGACGGAAATGCTGTTATGGGCTTAAAAATTACATACAGCGTTATACTTAAAAATGGTAGTGATAAGGTTGATTTTGAAGCTGATGTATTCTGGTATACACAGAATTACAGACTCCGAATAGCTATGCCTGTTATGGGAGACGCAAAGCATTTTTATGATATTCCTTATGGCGTAATTGAAAGAAAACCGTATGAACATGATATTATGCTTCCAAATGGAGCGACTAACTGGGCATCAGCTGCAGGAGATTATCCTGCAATAAACTGGGCAGGTGTTCAGAAAGAAGATTACAGTTTGGCAATGTTCAATAAAGGAACACCGTCATATCAGATAAATATAGATAATAACGGCAATACAAATATATATTTAAGTGTTTTAAGAAGCCCTTCAATCGGTTCATATTTATACAGTCCCACAGAATATATAATGACAGACTATGATGGAATGAGAGACTGCGGAAATCACCACTTTGAATATTCAATTAAAGCTTATGAAAACGGCTTTGACAACAACAATGCAGTTTCAGATGGTGTAGCATATAACGCACAGCTTGTAATTGTAAAAGGAAAGCTTAATATTGAGAATCTTCCTACACTTATTTGTAATGATGCAAGAATTTCAAGTATAAAAATGGCACAGGACAAAAAAGGGATAATAATAAGAATAAATGAATACCACGGAAAAGATACCACAGGAACGCTTATCATCCCTGAAAATATTAAAGCAAAAGCGGTATATGAAACTGACCTTAAGGAAGATATATTAAATAAGCTTCCTGTTTCAGATGGAAAGGTGCCTCTCAAAATAGCTCGCTATGAAATTAAAACTGTTTATATTGAATACTAAAAATTAAAAAGGAGAAATATTAAAATGGCAGTACCAATTGCAAAAGATTATATTAAAAAATTTGAAAAGTTAGGTTTTGGAATGTTTGTTCATTGGGGGCTTTATTCACAGTTGGGAAAAGGTGAATGGGTATTATTTATTGATAAACTTGATAAGAATGAATATTCAAAATTAAAAGACAGCTTCACAGCGGAAGATTTTAATGCAGAAGAGCTTGTTTTGACTGCTAAAAATGCAGGTTGTAAGTACATAACATTAACAACACGTCACCATGAAGGGTTTTCTCTTTATGATACCTGCGGTCTGAATGAGTATGATGCACCACATTCACCCGCAAAAAGAGATTTGATAAAAGAATTTGTGGATGCTTGTAATAAGCATGAAGTAGTACCTTTTTTCTATCACACAACTCTTGATTGGTACAATCCTGATTATTATAATGATTTTGACAAATATCTTGAATATTTGAGAAAAAGCGTTGAAATTCTGTGTACGAAATATGGAAAAATCGGAGGACTCTGGTTTGACGGAAACTGGGATAAGCCAAATGCCGACTGGAAACAGGATGAACTGTATGCAACAATAAGAAAATATCAGCCTGAGGCTATGATTATAAACAACACCGGGATTTTTGCCAAGGGAGAGAAAGGGCACCCGGAAATAGATTCCGTAACTTTTGAACAGGGAAGACCTGAACCGATGAACAGAGAAGGTATGGAAAAATATATTTCTGCTGAAATGTGCTATACACTGAATGATCATTGGGGTGCAGGACATAGCGATTTTAATTATAAATCTCCCAAAGAGCTTATTGAAGCACTTTGTGATTGCAGAAAAGTAGGGGCGAACTTCTTATTGAATATTGGTCCGGAAGCACAGGGAAAAGTAAGCGGTATGCAAAAAGAATTGATGGCAACACTTGGGAAGTGGATGAATATTTTCGGAGAAGCGATTTATGAAGGTAAACCATATCCGTCCGGAAGTATTGGTAGAAATTTTGTGCTTAAGGGTGATAGTTGTTTTTATATTTTTAGTTATGATCTTGGACAAAAGGGGCACGAAAATGTTACAGTTGGCGGAAGATATGCAGGCGTTTACAGTTTCTCAGGAATAACCGAAGAAATAGAAAAAATTGAATGGATGGACAACAAAGAAGAGCTTGATTTTTCCCAGAAAGACGGTATGCTCACTATTAATTTAACAGGCACGCCATATGGAACAAGCTATTGTGTAAGAGTTGCTAAAGCATACTTTTAATGATTATTTGAGTATATAAAGAATCATTTGCGTAGGAGATCGTATCATGAAATCATTAAAGGACTATGATAAGAATTTTGATGTAAAAACATCAGCTTTAAAAGATGATGTTAAATTTTTTAACATACAGTCTGAACCATTTAGAATTTACGGTCTTGTTGATAAAGAGAATTATAGAAGATTGCCCGAAGAGATATCCCTGACTGTAAGCGAAGGCGTGAATGCCCTCTGCCGTAATACAGCTGGTGGTAGGGTGAGGTTTGAAACTGATTCCATGTATATTGCTGTAAAAGCTTTTGTTCCGTCTGTCAATCTTATGCCTCATATGGCACTTTCAGGAAGTCTCGGTTTTGATATGTATGAAAGAGAAAATGAAGAATATATACATATTGCAACAATGATTCCAGGTGGTGGAATGGAAGCTATCAATAACATTGAGAAAAATGGTTATTTTGATTGTTTAATTGAATTCAAGGAAAAGAAACTCAGAGACATAACAATAAATTTTCCACTTTACAATGATATAAATGATATATTTATTGGAGTTCAAAGCGAATCGCAGCTTGGTTCAGGCGAAGAATATTCAAATAAAAAAATGGTTGTGTATTATGGATCTTCTATTACCCAGGGGGGCTGTGCTTCAAGACCGGGAAATTGTTATTCTCATATATTATCAAGAAGATTTGATAATGATTTTTGTAATATGGGATTTTCAGGTAATGCAAAAGGCGAAGACGCAATAGCAGAGTATATTTCAGATATGGAAATGGATGTTTTTGTTTATGATTATGATTATAATGCAGATAATCTGAAACATCTTGAAAAAACTCACGAAAAAATGTTTAAAACAATACGAGGAAAACATCCTAATATCCCAATTATAATATTATCTGCTCCCATAGCTTGTATCAATGAAGAATTCAAATTAAGACAAGATATTATAAGAACAACCTATGAAAATGCTTTAAAAAGCGGAGATGATAATGTTTATTTCATTGAAGGAAATAAAATTTTTAATATTTTTGGCAATGATAGTTGTACTGTAGATAGGTGTCATCCTAATGACCTTGGATTTATGTGTATTGCAGAGGCTATAAGCAAAATAATGGAAAAAATTATGTAGTGATATTTCATGTTTTGTAGGTAAACATAAAGAAGGTAAAAAGCGTGTTACCCAAATTTCATAATAGACATTTCATTTCCGAAAACGAAGAAGATTTAGGCGTAAGTAAGGTAGATATGACAATAAAACATATCTTAACACATACTTCAGGATAAATTAAAAACTATGCCCTTTGGCGACATTTGGAAAGAATATTGCCGTGAGTGCTGTGTGAAAGCAGACAGAGAATGGTTCCAAGATATTAGAAAATATGAATCAGAAGTTTTGAACAAACGGTAATATCAGGAGAAGAATTATGAATATCTGGCACGATATGGATGAAAAGCGTATCACATCCGCACGCTTTTCTGCAGTCATTGAAATTGAAAAAGGCGGCAAAAACAAATATGAATTGGATAAAGATACCGGTCTTTTAAAATTAGACCGTGTGTTATACACCTCAACCCACTATCCGGCAAACTACGGTTTTATTCCGAGAACCTATGCTCAGGACGGTGACCCGTTGGATGTGTTGGTGCTTTGTACGGAAAGCATTATGCCAATGACCATTGTGGAGTGTTATCCCATCGGTGTTATCAAAATGATTGATGACGGTGCAGTGGACGAAAAAATTATTGCAGTTTGCGAGAATGACCCATATCATAACTCTTTTATGGATGTATCCGAGCTTCCCAATCATTTGTTCCACGAAATCAAGCATTTTTATGAAGTGTATAAAATGTTGGAACATAAAGAAACCATTGTTAACAAGGTAGAAGGTGCTGCAGAAGCAAAAAAAATTATCAGAGAATGTATGGATACCTATAAAAAAGAATTCGTTGCAACTGAAAACTAAATAACAGGAGAAGAATTATGATCAAAAGAATTGGTATTTTAACAGGTGGCGGAGATTGCCCCGGCTTAAACCCTGTAATTCGTGCCGTTGTAAAAACTGCTATTGAAAAATACGGCATGAGCGTTGTTGGTTTTAAAAACGGCTACAAGGGCTTATATAACAATGAAACCGTGGAATTAACCTTAGAAAATACATCCGGTATCTTGCATAGAGGCGGAACGATTTTATTTAGCTCCAATAAGGACAACCTCTTTGATTACTTAGTACCCGATGAAAACGGAAATATGGTAAAGAAAAATGTTTCCCACGTGGGTGTGGAAAACATCAAAAAGAACAATATTGATGCGATGATTATCATTGGTGGTGACGGTACTCTGACCAGTGGCCGTGATTTTGCTCGTTTAGGCGTTCCCGTCATCGGTGTTCCCAAAACCATTGATAATGACTTATCTTCTACCGATACCACCTTTGGTTTTGATACTGCGGTTGGCGTTGCGGCAGAAGCCTTGGACAGAATTCATACTACCGCGGAATCTCATCACAGAATTATCACCGTAGAAATTATGGGAAGATATGCAGGTTTCTTGGGATTATCCGCAGGAATTGCAGGTGGTGCAGATGTTATTTTGATTCCCGAAATTCCTTACGATATCAATAAAGTTGCCGACCATATTAAAGAACGAATTGCAAACGGCAAAGAATTCTCTGTGGTTGCAGTGGCGGAAGGCGCAAAATCCGTGACCGGCGAAGTGGTAATTCAGAAAGTGATTGAAAATAGCCCGGACCCGGTTCGCTTAGGTGGCGTTGCACAGAAAGTGGCAGAAGACTTGGAACAGATGGTTGGCTTAGAAGCTCGTGCTACCATTTTAGGTCACATTCAGAGAGGCGGTACTCCGTCTTCTGCAGACAGAATTTTATCCACTCGTTACGGCGTTGCTGCAGTTGAGTTAGCGATGGCAGGAAAATTTGGCAATATGGTTGCCTTAAAAGACAATCAGATGACTTGCGCATCCTTGGAAGATGTCATCGGTGCCAACAAAGCAGTTGATCCCAACGGTGAACTGGTTCAAGCTGCCAAAGCAATTGGAACCTGTTTTGGTGACTAATTTTTAGTTGGTTAATGCTGCACATACATAATCCTTTTATTGTAATTTGATGATTTGAACTTTAAGAGTTTTGCCTTCCTTTCTTGTGATATATTTTTTCTCATGTGCCATCTGTGTGTGCAGCATTTTCTATATTTATTGAAAAATTTGACAAATTTGATACAAAGGTGTTTTAGAATGAAACATTTACAACCAATCAAGTTAACACCTGCCTATAAAGATTACCTTTGGGGTGGGGAAAAGCTTCGTACTGTGTATGGCAAAAAGACCGATATGTCACCCCTGGCAGAAAGCTGGGAATTAAGTTGCCACAAAGACGGTTTCAGTATCATTTCCGGCGGAGATTATGACGGGAAGACTTTGGATAGCTATATCAAAGAGTATCCCGAATGTCTTGGTACTCTTCGTAAATCTGATGAACTTCCCATTTTGATGAAACTGATTGATGCAAAAGATAACTTGAGTGTTCAGGTGCATCCTAATGATGAACAAGCAAAAGAATGGGAAAACCAGAACGGAAAAACCGAAATGTGGTATGTGGTTCAGGCAGACAAGGGCGCAAAAATGACCTGCGGTATGAAGAAAACTGTTTCCAAAAAAGAATTGGCAGATGCTATCCGAAAAAATACCGTGGAAGAACTGTTGAACACCGTTTCTTCCAAAGCAGGGGATGTATTTTTTGTGGAAGCCGGAACTGTTCACGCAATCGGTGCCGGTAATGTGATTGCGGAAATCCAGCAGAATAGTAATGTTACTTACCGTTTATATGATTACAACCGCAAGGATAAAAACGGAAACACCAGAGAATTACATATAGAAAAAGGCGTCAAAGCTGCAAACTGTGACGCAACCGAACCCCGTAAAATTCCGCTATGCTCCGACGGAACCAGACTGCTTGGCAGTTGTGAATACTTTGCAGTAAAAGAACTGAAGTTAACAAGCAAAAAAGAACTGTTTGTGGATGAAAAAAGCTATCAGGCATTGATGGTGGTAAAAGGCTCTGCAGAGCTTACAACCGGTGAAAACACTATCACCATACATAAAGGCGAAACCGTATTTTTACCTGCTAATTTAGGAACATATACTCTTACGGGAAAAGCAACTATTTTGGTTACCTCCAATCAGCCCGATTACTATATCGGTATCGATTTAGGCGGTACTAATATCGTTGCTGCTGTTGTGGACGAATATGGCACAATCTATGGCAGAGCATCCCGTAAAACCAATGCCCCAAGACCGTATCAGGAAATTTTAACCGATATGGCAGAATGTGCCAAAGAAGCCGCTATTGAAAGTGGCATTTCCTTTGATGATATCAAATCCGTTGGAATCGGTTGTCCCGGCGCTATTGAAAAGTCTACCGGAATGATTGAGTTTTCCAATAATTTAGATTTCTATGATGTTCCTGTTGTAAGCTATATGGAGAACTTACTTGGTAAGAAAATCTATGTAGAAAACGATGCCAATGCAGCTGCCTGGGGTGAATACCTTGCCGGAAGTGGAAAAGGTACCGATAGTATGGTGATGATTACTCTTGGTACCGGAGTTGGAGGTGGCGTTGTAGAAAATGGTCGCCTGGTAACCGGTGCCTACGGCAAAGGTGCAGAACTTGGTCATATGGTAATCTATTTTGGCGGTGAAAAATGTACCTGCGGACGACGTGGTTGTTTTGAAGCCTATGCTTCTGCCACTGCTTTAATCAGAATGACCAAAGAAGCAATGAAGCAAAATCAAAGAAGCGATATGTGGGAGATTGCGGAAGGCAAACTTGCAAATGTCAACGGACAAACTGCATTCTTATCCAAAGACGGAACGGGAAAAGATGTCCTTCGCCAATATTTGGGACAACTCTCTGAAGGTGTAGTAAACTTGGTTAACATCTTCCAACCGGAAATCCTTTGTATTGGTGGCGGTATCAGCAATGCCGGTGAAAAAATCTTACGCCCCGTAAGAAATGCCATCAAGAAAAAATCTTTTGCCCGCCACGGAAAAAAGCAAACTGTAGCACAAATTGCAAAGCTTGCCAACGATGCCGGTATCATTGGTGCAGCACTTTTGTGGAAGAATGACGGTGAATAAAAAATGAAACATAAGAAAATTCGGAATTGTGAAATCTGTGGCATCTACCATTACATTTTTTATATGGAGATTTGTTTTCCATAGATTGGCAAACGTGAGGAGGTGTGTTATAATAATATGGGATAGTATATTCATATCAAAAGTTATAAAATAGGGAGGAATGTAATCAATGAAAAGAGTTTATTTCGCGTTAATTTTGAGTTTAGCAATGATATGTATGAATAGTGTATTTGCTATTGCGGAGACCGGCAATTATACTGCCGGAAGGAATTCATATACGGACAGTATAACTGACGGAGCACAAACAGTTATAATTTACAAGGGCGGACAGAATGATGCTATCACAGCTGATAACATTTATTACATGAATCAGGCTGTCTCCGAAAGCGGATTTTCCAATTTGGAAATGATGATGAAGCTTGATGCACCTGCAGGTGAGTATACCCTTGTAACAGGCACAGATGGGAAAATGACAACCTTTACTATTTCCCAGGCTCAGTCAGTGATTGTGGGAAGTGAGGAGCTGGACTTTTTAGGAGTAGGGGAAAAGGATTCGACCTATTCTGTTGCATATGTAGCCAACACAAAATCCTCATTAACTGAAGATTCTAAGATTCATATGCTTTATGGTGAAAAGCTGTATACCACAAATTTGTATGGAGAACATTCAATAATCAATTGGATTTTTGACCCCGTATTCTATACGGATGTACAAGGCGAGCAACGATCTATATTTGCAATTCAGATTAATGGTGTTAGTGGAGACTATGTTTCTGTTGGTGAAGATGGAAGTGTGACACCAAAATTCAAATTGTATTTAGAAGAATAAATCAGACATCGCTAAAATATAAAGTATATATTTTATATGAAAGGAAATATATTATGAGAAAAGTGCTCATAAAATTAACGAGTGTTATTTTAACACTGACATTGATGATTAGTTTGTTGGCTATGCCGACTTTTGCGGTAACAGATGATAATACTTCGACGAAAGTCAGTATAAAAATAAATGATATAAAGAACAATGTTGTTAATATTACTGCATCGGCAGAAAAGAAGGCAACCATTATTCTTGCATCCTATAAGGATAGTAAAATTATCGAGATAGAACATGCTGGCAGAACCTTGTCTGCAGGAACTGAGGATTATACAATTGAAAACTTCGAAAAAGGCGACTGCGATGTAGTTAAAGCATATGTGTGGGATGCAGATATCAGTAGAATTTTACCTCTTTGCGAATCTTTGAGTGAGCTTCAGCTTTCTGCTTCCGGTTCAGTGGAAGTGGGTGGCAATCTTCCTGAGGCAGGTGTTCAGATTCAAACAGAAAACGGAATAACAGCAGATATTCCAAAGGATGTTCTTCTTGAAGAAAACACAACCGAGTTGACGCTAACTGTTTCTTCATTGGAAGACACGAACAGCAATATCACAGTCGGCACCGATGAAAATTTGTTGTCACTTGATGTTCATATTAAAGGTATTTCAAAGAAAAATACTGTTCCTATCACTGTTGATTTGGGTGCTGCTCTTGCAAAAGGATTGAACAGTACATCAATCAAGCTTTATCATGTTGAAGATGGCGAAACAATTCAGATGACTTATGTTGCCAACGATGCAGAATTTACCAAACACAACCAGTTTAAATATGACCCTGAAACAGGTCGTGTTGTCCTTTACCTTGCAACATTCAGTGAAATTGTTACGGTTATAAACGAAGTGAATGCATGGGCGGGTGGCGTTGACACCTCATGGTATACCAAGGACGAAAATGCCACAGACTTCACAATTTCAAACGCAGATCAGTTTGCCGGTCTGGGTGCATTGGTATGCGAAGGCGAAACTTTTGAGAAAAAAACAATCGTTCTCACAAATGACATCAATATGGGTGGCGAAGGCTATA
Organism: Clostridia bacterium; assembly: GCA_045541975.1. Taxonomy (GTDB): domain Bacteria; phylum Bacillota; class Clostridia; order UMGS1840; family UMGS1840; genus SIG452. The sequence goes on from JAZQKB010000033.1 coordinate 21,166, forward strand.
TGGTTGATGGCAAACTCCAATTCTATCCAATCGGTTATACAAAAGATGGATATCAGGGAGCATTTATGGGAACCTTTGATGGTGCAGGACATAAAATTTCCAATGTCCGTCAGAGAACATGGGATATGCTCGGAACTTACGAAGGAATTTACTACAACGCAGCGATGGGTGTGTTCGGTTATGTTAAAAATGCGACAATCAAGAATCTGACTATTGACAACTTCTCTTGTGAATCCGAATTTGGAACTGCAGGTGTTGTTGCAAACTGTGCAGATGGTACTTGTAATTTTGAGAACATTGCAATAATCAACTGTAAACCGTATACCTACAACAATAACTGTGCAGGTATTTTGTCAACAGACGGTGGTGATGCAGGAAATGAGTTCTACTTCAAAAACATCACAATCGACAACACCAACACGATTGGTGCTTTGTGGGGCACATGGGATGGCATCTGTTCCGGTATTATGTGTAGTCTAAAAGCAGGCACTAAGGTTAATATGGAAAACTGCCATGTTGCCGCAAAGCTTGATGTATACAACGATGTTTGCGGAAATTATCAGTATTACTGGTATCGTTACAGCGGTATGCTTATCGGTCGTGTTCGCAACACAATCAAATGGAATGGCTATGATATTCCTGATCTGTCAAATGTTACTGCAAAAAATTGTACAGTAAACTTTGGCGATTGGAATGACTACTATTACTGCGAAATCGAAGCTAACACACAAGCCTCATACACAGAAGATTATCAGATGAGTCGTTTGACCAAGGTTAAGAGTGTGGAAGGAAATGTTGTTACATATCTGGATGGCACTACCGAAACCATCACAGGTGAAGGTTATCGTCACTTTGTTGTAGTTCCAGACAGCACAGATCCGGAAAACGCAACCTGCTATCACTTCAAGGATGGTGAAGTTTATAATCACACCGCCAACGAGGATAAGCAGCATATTTATCTCCCCTTCAACCAGCTTTTCACAGGCTCAGGCTGGGGAATCAGAGGAATAGATATGGAAGACCTCGGTATTGAAGGTATCACAATTGAAGGTAAGGTTGATGTTGATCAGGGCGAAGACAAGAGTGTATGTAAATTCGAGGCAAAATTAGAAGATAATGATGTTATAAGCAATACCAGGTTGCATACTATCGGAGATTTATTCAAAGATGTTGCGCCTGATAATCTCCCCATCAACGATTCATCTGTTATGGTATCAATCACCTCGGCAGAAACGGGAGAGCTTGCAGGAACTTATACTCCGAATACTGACGATTGGACTAAGGGTACAATTTTATTCAAGGAGGATTTTGAAGGCGAAGTTAAGATAACCATTCAAGATTATCAGTTCTGTACTCCGACAACTCTTAATCTGTATGTTTCGGACGACATTATTGATATTATTGATGCTTTCAACAAAAAAAATCAAAACACAAATGTCGGCATCATAGATTTCCATGAATTCTTGAATAAAGAAGTAGTCTTTCAATAAGATTAATCCGTAAATATGTTGGTTTTTTCAGGCGGTTATTTTTATAACCGCCTGAAGTTTCATACAAAGGAGAGTTATATTATGATTACAAAATGCGTCCGCTTATTCTTGATAGTAAGCATTATATTTTCAATAATTTCCTTCGGGGAGGTATTTGCTTTTGAAACCCCTTCTTCAAACGATATCCCCGAAAAAAATATGACACGAGCTATGTTTGTAACCGCTCTCGGCAGCTTTGCAAATGCAGAAGTTTACAAGGATGCAAAAACCGTATTTACTGATCTTGAAGAGGATAGCTGGTATGTCCCATACATTGAGTGGGCGAGCAGAAATGGTATTATAAAAGGAGTAACAGAAAGCAAATTTATGCCTGACGCTGCCATTACAAGAGAGCAGGCTGCTGTTATTATAAGCCGTTACTTAATAAATGAAGGCTATGCTCTTGTTGCTGATGAAGCAATAGATTTTGTCGATGCAGACAGTATTTCAGAGTATGCTGAAAAGGATGTCTCAAGGTGCTGTAATGCAGGTATATTCAATGGCAATCCTGACAACACTTTTCTTCCTCTTGCTAACATTACAAGTGCGGAGACGGCTACAGTTTTCACAAATATTGCAAACTATGTGAGGCTTAACAGTAAAACAACTGTATTCAACAATGCTGACGAAGGATAAAGTTGGCTCTTGTTTTAAAAGCAATCCAAAATAAAATATCTTCTTACGTGTTATGTTGAAGAGATATGTGAAATTACAGTTCCTTATGATAAAGTAATTATAGTGCTCAGTCATCACTATATGCTAGCCGGAGGATTTGGAAATAATAGAGAAGGACATTGTTCCTCAACAATCTGGGCAACACATCTTGTTGAAAAAGAAAAAGCAATTTTTGTTAACTAGGGGCTACAGTATATCGCAGAAGATTATTATCCTCGTGCTTATACTTTTATAAACATGAATCAACCGATAAATGAGGACAGTATAAAAGGTTGCAGCAGAAAAAATATGTGGAGAAACTGAGTTTACAGGTAAAGCTAGACTAAACCTTAAGAAAAAATATAAGGAACTAAGATAAGAAAATTAAAGAGGGGAAACTATGATAAATTATTCAAATATCACAACTTTATATGTTTCACAAAAATATGGCAGTGACAGCGAAACCGGATTTTATCCTGAAAAAAGATCAGATTTAAAGGGCCCTCTGAAATCTATTGAAGAGGCTTTGAAAAAAGTGAGTCAGCTAAGGGAGTTTAATTTCTTTCAGCCTATAGAAATAGTGATGCTTGATGATATTTATTTTGTCACAAAGCCAATTGAGATCGATGAAAAGATTTATGATGTCACTATTTCAAGCAATAATAAAACCGTTATTTCCGGTGGTAAAAAGATAGAGAACTTCAAAGAAGATGTATTTAACGGTGTGAAGTGCTTAAGTGCTGAAATTGAAGGAATTGATGAAGGCTTTTGGTTTACCGATTTTTATGTCGATAATAAAAGAGCAGATTTTACCTCGTATCCGAAAGATGGGACTCTTCTTCAGGCACAGGATGTTGAAAACAAAGGTATAAAGCTTGCAGATTCTTCTAAATGGTTCATTGCAAATAAACAAGATATAAATGTTTTTAAAAATTTTAGGAATTTTAACGATTGTTTTATCAGTTATAATCATTATTGGGTAGATGAGCATACTCCAATTGAAAGCTACGATTTAGAGAGCGGAAAAATTACTTTTAAATATCGTTCTCGTTTTACGATTGAGCTCACGCATCCTGCAAGCGCAATTGAATATAAGGTTGAAAATGTTGCGGAAATGTTTTCGGAAAAAAATGAGTGGTACCTTGATAGGATAACGAAAAAGGTTTACTATATTCCGAGAAATGAAGAACAGACAGCCGAAAATATTACTGCGTATGCACCGCTTACTGGTAAACTTTTTATAATAAAAGGTAAAAAAGATAAAAAAGTATGTAATATAAGATTCTCTAATCTTTTATTTGCAAATACAAAAGGTGATTACAGAAGTATTTATAAAGAAACTGATTATGTTAATTTTGAGCATGTAATTGATGAAATAGGATTCTCTTCTGATATTCAGTCTGTTTGCTATGCTCACGGTTCCATAGAATTTTATCACGCTCATAATTGTTTTATAGAAAACTGCATACTTAAAAATCTAGGTGTACATGCGATCACTGTTAATGAAGGCTGTAGTCGCATACATATCTGTGACAATGATTTCTATGATTTAGGTGCAGGTGCGGTTAAGATAAGTGGTGGTTCTTTCGGCTGCGAAAAAGAAAATGAAACCTATGGGAATGTGATTAAGAATAACTATATTACAGACAGCGGAAATCGTTATTTTGCTGCTTGCGGAATACTTGTAATGCACTCTTATGAAAATACAATCTCAAACAATGAAATTTCTTACCAGTATTATACCGGGATTTCAGTCGGATGGGTATGGGGATATGACGACAGTATTACAAAAGATAATCTTATTGAGAAAAACTATATTCACCATATCGGACAAGGTCAGTTGTCTGATATGGGTGGAGTTTATTTGCTCGGCAAGCAAAGAGGAACTATTGTAAGAAATAACATAATTCACGACATAAAAAGTAAGCACTATGGTGGTTGGGCACTTTATACAGACGAGGGAAGCAGTTATGTAGTGTTGGAAAACAATATCTGCTACAATACATCTGGAAATTTATATCATCACCATTTTGGAACATATAATGTGGCGAAGAATAATATATTTGCAAAATCGGTGGATGAGCCTGTTAAAGTAACTAGAAATGATTATACGACGGGCATTGTTTTTGAAAGAAATATTATTGTATCAGATAATACTGCTTCATTTCTTACTGGGTATGGAAAAGAGCAGGCAGGTCATACGGGAATGATGTTTTCTAAAGACAATATCCTTTTTGACTATAATAAAGAAACATATATTTTAGAAATTAATGACAAAAAATACACCCAAAAAGAAGCTTCAGAACTACTTGGGTTTGATGTGGGAAGTGTTGTAGCTGACCCGTTGTTTACAGATTTTGAAAACAATAATTTTGAACTCAAAGAAAATTCTCCTGCATTTAAAATTGGTTTTAGGAAAATAGATATCAATGATGTAGGTGTAAAAAGATAAAACTTTAGGAAAGGCGTGAAAGTATAATGTAACTTACCTTTTATATGATTATAACTGCAAAGACAAAAACGGTAATCCCAGAGAATTACATATCGAAAAAGGCGTCAAAGCCGCAAATTGTAATGAAACCGAACCTCGAAAAATTCCGCTATGCTCTGATGGTACCAGACTGCTTGGCAGTTGCGAATACTTTGCAGTGAAAGAATTAAAATTAACCAGCAAAAAAGAACTGTTTGTTGACGAAAAAAGCTATCAGGCATTGATGGTGGTAAATGGTTCTGCGAAACTGGAAACTGAAGCTAAAACTATCACTATAAACAAAGGTGAAACCGTATTCTTACCTGCAAATCTGGGAGCGTACACCCTTACCGGTAAAGCAACTATTTTGGTTGCCTCCAATCAGCCCGATTACCATATCGGTATCGATTTAGGCGGTACTAATATCGTTGCCGCTGTGGTGGATGAATATGGAGTTATCTATGGACGGGCGTCCAGAAAAACCAATGCACCAAGACCTTATCAGGAAATTCTGACCGATATGGCAGAATGAGCCAAAGAAGCAACGATAGAAAGTGGCATTTCCTTTGACGATATCAAATCCGTAGGAATCGGATGTCCCGGTGCGATTGAAAAGTCTACCGGAATGATCGAATTTTCTAATAACTTAGATTTCTTCGATATTCCTGTTGTAAGCTTCATGGAGAACTTACTTGGTAAGAAAATCTATGTAGAAAATGATGCCAATGCAGCTGCCTGGGGAGAATACCTGTCAGGAAGTGGAAAAGGTACCGATAGTATGGTGATGATTACCTTGGGTACCGGTGTTGGCGGTGGAGTTGTAGAAAACGGTCGTTTAGTATAACCGGTGCCTACGGAAAAGGTGCAGAACTTGGCCATATGGTCATCTATTTTGGCGGTGAGAAATGCACTTGTGGTCGCCGTGGTTGCGTTGAAGCCTATGCCTCTGCAACTGCCTTAATCCGAATGACCAAAGAGGCAATGAAGTAAAATCAAAGAAGCGATATGTGGGAGATTGCGGAAGGAAAACTGGCAAATGTCAACGGACAAACAGCCTTTTTATCCAAAGACGGAACGGGAAAAGATGTCCTTCGTCAATATCTGGGACAACTCTCTGAAGGTGTAGTAAACTTGGTCAATATTTTCCAACCGGAAATCCTTTGTATTGGTGGCGGTATCAGTAATGCCAGCGAAAAAATCTTACGTCCCATTCGTACTGCTATTAAGAAAAAGGCATACTCCCGCTTCGGTAAACAGCAAACTGAAGTTCAAATTGCCAGTCTTGCAAACGATGCCGGTTTAATTGGCGCCGCATTATTATGGAAGAATGACGGAGAGTAACCCATGAAATACAAAAAAATTCGACAGTGTGAAATCTGCGGAAAAGAATTTACGATAAAAAGAGGCAGTCAGATTTATTTCTCCGATGAATGTTATGCGAAAAGTCAGGAGAAAAAGTTCAAGGAAAAACGAAAAAAGCAAAAGAAAAAAATTCTTTCCATTGACGATGTATTAAAAATCGGACGTAAGTATAACATTGTTGGTTATGCAAATATTGTAAAATTCATTGAAGAAAACGGCATATCGTAATACAAGAAAAAAGTCGGAGCACATCATTTTGATGTACTCCGACTTTCCATTTTATAACTTATCTACGTTCTTTCAGATGCTTATTTTACAATTTTGCACAGAGTAACATAAGGGACTCGGAGAAAATACGAGTTTTTTTATAAAAAATTATAAAGTGGTTAGATTTTGTGTTTTCAGCTCGTTATTACCTAGTGAAAGCGTCCCAAATGTTCTTTGTTAATTGATTACCTCTTGAAAGGAGTGACAATATGTTAGAAGAATATAAAGACATTATAAGCATTGCTGAATTATGTAAGATATTACAAATAGGGAAAAATTCAGCATATAGGCTTTTGAAGTCAGGGGAGATACAGTCTGTTATGATTGCAGGAAAATACAGAATACTTAAAAAATCTGTTATAGAATTTATAGAATCTCAAACAAATTAAGACAAAACTATTGCATATCCTACACGCATATTATATAATTGCAGTATGCGTGTATGTAGGCTGTGCGAGAAAGGAGTTTATATCATGACAGGCAGCTTACAAGAAAAAACTATGCGGAGCGGTAAAACATTTTTCTATATCGTTTTAAATACACTTCCAAAGAAAAAATGGATTGCAACAGGACTCGAAGTGAAAGGGAATCGTAGAGAGGCAAATGAATTGCTTATAAAGACTTTGGTTGAGTATGGTATGATGGAACAGCTTGAAGTTTTGGATAATGATATTTTGGTGCATCAATATCTTCGGCATTGGATAGAGTCGGTTGATATTCGTGAAACAACCAGAAGAAATTACAAAAGTTATCTTACACAGCATATTATACCATATTTTGAACGGTTAAATGTTCGCTTAAAAGACGTCAAACCATCTATGCTTCGGTTGTATTATGAATATTGTAAAAATGCGAAACATCTGTCTCCGAAAACGATCCGTAATCAACAAGGTGTTTTATCGAAAGCTTTTCGTGATGCTTTTTATGATGATTTAATTGTAGTAAATCCTCATGAAAAAATCAGGTTGATACGAGTGAAACCGCCAAAGATTCAAACGCTTACTCTGGAGGAGTACAAAAGGTTTATCACAGAAGCTAAGTCACATCGTTTACATCTGGCGATTATGATGTTTTGCGAAATGGCGGTTAGACGCGGAGAATTGTTGGGAATTGAATGGAAAAATGTTGATTTAGAGCATGGTGCAATTAGAATTTGTGCAACCAGAACTTCTGTGTCCGGAGATGCTGTTGTTCCTAATACCAAGACATACAGCAGTACTCGAACCATGTATATCAGCGAGCAAATTGTGGAACTGTTGCAAAAAGAGCAAGCACAACAAAAAGAATATGAAAAAATGTTCGGTTCAGAATACATTAAGAATGATCTTGTAATAAAATATCCGAATGGTCGGCCATATAGTCCCACACAGGTAACAAGGCAAATCGGTGATTTAACTGAAAAGCATTTCGGAAAACGCATTACACCACATAAACTAAGACACACTGTGGCAAGCATTATGGTAGATTGTAATATTCCTATTTACAATGTCTCAAAATTTCTTGGACATAGTGGGACACAAATCACAGAAAGAACCTATGTTCATGAAAAGCAAGACTTTAATCGGGGTACCCTGAATTTGTTTCAACAGTCGGTGTTTCAAAACTGAAATGTTTAAAAAAGTTGGTGCAAAAGTTGGTGCAAGGCAATAAAAAAAGTCTGTAACCCTTGCGGTTACAGACTTTTCGGTGGCAGGGGCAGTAGGATTTGAACCCACGACTTACAGTTTTGGAGACTGTCGCTCTACCAGCTGAACTATACCCCTAAATATTTGACACTGTGACATTATACACGATTTTTTTTGATTTGTCAATATCTAAAGTCGAAATTTTTGGATATTTTTTCAATCTTTATTGACAGAATCCGTGATTCGGGATATAATGAAAATATTAAAAATGTCGATTTTTGAAAAATATCTGTGAATACACAGAAAAGGGGGAGAATCATGCCAGAAAAATTTCGTAAATGGGTGAGCTGGATTGTGGCAGGTCTCCTTTGTTTTAGTTTGATGGTAAACATACATTGTATGCTACTTGTGTTTCGATATCGGGAAATTTATCAGGCACCGCCGGTTTGGGCCAGTGAGTCCGGTGAGTATGTGACAGGTAGGCCGGTGGCGTCATCGTTTTCTGAACAGAGCATTGATTCCGTTTCTGTTGTATCGGAAAATTCGGAAGCTTCTCCGGCGGAAGCTGTTGAGCAAAATACGAAGGATGAAGTTCCTGTGGAACCTCTTGCATCAGTTGGCTCAACAGTGTATTTAACCAAATCCGGAACCAAATTTCACCGTGACGGTTGCAGTTCTCTTTCCAAATCCAAGATTGCTATTTCTTATGAGGATGCTGTAGAAAGGGGATTTGAACCTTGCGGACGGTGTAAACCATAAAAAAATGCAACATGAGATTACAGGAGGATTATTATGGCGAATCGAGAAACTCTTATCAGACTGGTAGAAACATCAGATACCCGCCTTGCGGAACTTTACGGACAAACTCAGATTACAACACAGAAGGCGCGATACATAAAAGCTATTGAATCCTTTTGTGAGCTGTATGGTGATCGGGAGGATTTAGCGATTTTTTCTGCACCGGGCAGAACGGAAATCGGTGGCAATCATACTGACCATAACTTGGGAAAAGTGCTGGCAGGCAGTGTCAATTTAGATGTAATCGCAATTACATCTAAGAACGAGGACGGTTTGATTCGTATAAAATCTGAAGGATATCCTGCAGATCAGATTTCTGTTTGTGATTTAAAAATTCACGATGATGAAGCAGAAACATCTGTATCTTTGGTTCGTGGAATGGCGTCACGTTTTAAGCAGTTGGGGTATTGTATCGGCGGATTTGATGCATATATCACTTCCAATGTGTTAAAAGGCTCCGGACTTTCGTCTTCTGCTGCATTTGAGGTGCTGATTGGAACTGTGCTAAACGGTCTTTATAATGACGGCACCGTATCTGCGGTGGAAATTGCCAAGATGGCACAGTATGCCGAAAATGAATATTTTAAAAAACCTTGCGGACTGATGGATCAGATGGCATCTTCCGTTGGTGGAATTATTACCATTGATTTTCAAAATAAAGAACATCCCCTAATTGAAAAAGTCAACTTTGATTTTTCAAAAAGCGGGTATGCCCTCTGTATTGTGGATACCGGCGGAAATCATGCCGACTTAACGAATGAATATGCAAGTATTCCATCAGAAATGAAAGCCATTGCAGGATATTTTGGAAAGGCTGTTTTAAGAGAAGTAAAAAAAGAAGACATTCTTTCCAACATTGTTCCGCTGCGGAAACAATTTGGAGACCGTGCACTGCTTCGTGCTTTTCATTATTTGGATGATAACAAACGGGTGGAGGAAGAAGTAGCGGCGTTAAACAGCGGAGATTTTGATGCGTTTCAGCAGGCTATTATTGCTTCCGGAAACTCTTCTTTTCGGTTTTTGCAGAATGTGTATGCCACTGTGAATCCGAAAGAGCAAGGCTTATCTCTAGCCATTTATATCGCACAGAGTATTTTGGAAGGAAAAGGAGCATATCGTGTGCATGGCGGAGGGTTCGGCGGTACCACACAGAACTTTGTGCCTGTTGATATGGTAGATTCTTTCAAATCTGCTATTGAAGATGTGTTTGGTGAAGGAAAATGCCATATTCTCTTTATCAGAAATCACGGAGGTATCAAAGTATTATGATAAACATGCTTTTATCCGAGTTATTAGACTACGGAATTTCCAGAAATATGATTGCCGTGGAGGATGAATCTTATGTGGCGAACCGTATTTTAAATCTTGTGGGTGCTGCATCTTTTGAACGGGTAGAATATACGGCGCATAGTAATCTGGAAGAAATTCTGACAGAGCTTTGCGAGATTGCGTTTGAAAACGGGAAATTAGAACAGAATACGGTTACTTATCGGGATATTTTATCGGCAGAAATCATGGATTATTTTACACCTACTCCGGGTGTTTTGATTCGTGACTTCTGGAGTGCTTATGATGAAAATCCCAAACAAGCTACGGATTTATTCTATTTGCTTTCCAAAAACTCCAATTATATTATGAAAGACCGTGTGAAACGGAATTTGAAATGGAAAACTAAAACTGAGTATGGCGAATTGGATATTACCATCAATTTGTCCAAACCCGAAAAGGATCCCAAAGAAATTGCAGCAGCCAAAACACAAAAGCAGACAGGATACCCAAAATGTTTGTTGTGTCCGCAGAATGTGGGCTTTCATGGCCATGTGAATCATCCGCCCAGAGCCAATCACAGAATTATTCCTTTAGAGCTGTGCGGTGAAAAATGGGCACTGCAGTATTCTCCCTATGTGTACTATCACGAGCATTGCATTGTGTTAAATTGCGAGCATACTCCCATGAAAATTAATCGTGGAACGTTTGAAAAATTGCTTGCTTTTGTGGAACAGTTTCCGCACTATTTTATCGGTTCCAATGCCGATTTACCGATTGTGGGCGGTTCTATTTTGACGCACGACCATTTTCAAGGCGGAAACTATCGGTTTCCTATGGCGAAATGCGGTAGCCGATTTGATGTTACCTTTGACGGGTTTCCCAATGTAAAAGCTTATGTAGTGGATTGGGCACTTTCTACCATTCGTTTGGTAGGAGATTCTATCCAGGAACTTTGCGATTTGGGTGATAAAATTCTGACCATCTGGCGGAATTATTCTGATGAATCCTGCGATATTTTAGCATATACCGACCAACCTCATAACACCGTGACTCCCATTGCACGCTTCCGTGACGGTCACTTTGAATTGGATTTAATCCTACGAAATAACCGTACTACCGAGGAACATCCCTTGGGAATTTTCCATCCTCACAGTGAGTATCACCATATTAAAAAAGAAAATATTGGACTGATTGAGGCAATGGGACTTGCAGTTCTTCCTGCCCGTTTACAAACAGAGCTTGGTGAACTGACCGATTCCAAAAAGGAAGAAGTGGGTCAGATTTTTGCAAAAATTCTGGAAAACTGCGCTGTATTTAAGAATACGGATTCAGGTAATCGGGGAATGAAAAAATTCTTTGATGCGGTGAATGGATAAGATGCAAACAAGAGTTTTTTTGCTTTCTATGATACCTTTTTACCAACAACATCCCGATTTCACCAAACGAGAGATTGAAAAACTATCAGGAGAGTATGCCATCAAAAAGGTTTTTGCCGATTTATTTGGTATGAGAGACATCAAAATAAATCACGTTGGAAAACCGCATATTGAGAATTGTGCGTATCATTTTAACATTTCCCATAGCGGTGATTATTTTCTTTTGGCAGTGGGGGATACTCCTGTTGGCGTGGATATTGAAAAAATTACGAGAATCCGCCCCAAAACGATGGAAAAGTATTTTAACCAATCCGAACAAGACGAAGTTGCAAAACAAGGAACAGATGTCTTTTTCGAGCTGTGGTGTCAAAAAGAAAGCTATGTGAAATACACCGGCGAGGGAATCAAAGCACTATCCAGGGATATGATTTACCCCGACAAGATTGCATTCTTCACCAAAAAACACGAAGATTATCAAATTTCTGTTTGCACCAAAAAAGATTGTTTGCCCAATACCATTGAAATTTTAGTATAAAAAATGCTTTTGCATTGCAAAAGCTTTTTTCTTTTATATCAGCAACATGCAGTCGCCAAAGGAGAAAAATCTGTAACCATTTTCTTTGGCTTTTTCATAGGCGTTTAGGATTTTTTCACGGTCGGATAATGCAGAAACCAGCATCAAAAGAGTGGATTTTGGCAGGTGAAAGTTGGTTAAAAGTCCGTCAATTACTTTAAATTCGTAACCCGGGTAAATGAAAATTTCCGTTTCGCCGGAGCAGGGGACGATATCGCCGTGTTCCTGAGCCATCGCTTCCAAGGTACGAAGGCTGGTGGTACCAACCGAAATAATTCGTCTGCCTTCCTTTTTGGCAAGATTCAGGATATCCGCGGTTTCTTTAGGTACCTGATACCATTCCTTATGCATCTTGTGGTTATTCACATCCTCCACACTGACAGGACGAAAGGTGCCAAGTCCCACATGGAGTGTCACATAGCAGGTGATGACGCCTTTTTCTTCCAGGCGTTTGATGTATTCTTCGGTAAAGTGAAGACCTGCTGTGGGAGCAGCTGCGGAGCCGTCAAATTTTGCATAAACGGTCTGATAACGGTTCTTATCGTCCAACTTTTCTTTGATGTATGGAGGAAGTGGCATATTGCCAAGTTTTTCTAAGATGGTTTCAAATACGCCATCGTAGGAAAATTTCACAATTCGTCCGCCATCATCCAATTCTTCGATTACTTCAGCAACCAATTCACCGTTGCCAAAAATAATTCTGCCGTTTAATTTGATGCGTTTGGCAGGTTTCATTAAGACTTCCCACTCGTCTAAATTCCGCCGTTTTAACAGGAGCACCTCAATGTGAGCGGTTCCGCCTTCCTTCACACCGTACAGACGGGCAGGCAACACACGGGTATTATTAAACACCAGTACATCACCCGGTTTAACATATTCAATTAAATGATAAAACCGACTGTGAATGATGTCGCCGGTTTCTTTGTCCAACACCATCATTTTAGAGGCAGTGCGGTCTTTTAAAGGGGTTTGTGCTATCATTTCTTCGGGTAGCACATAGTTAAAGTCGTCGGTTCTCATAGGTTCTCCTTGTATTCTTCGGGAACGGTTTCCAAAAGAATTAGTTCTTCGGGGGTTAATTCTCGGTATTCTCCTAAATTCAGTCCTTCATCTAACAGCAGGCTTCCAATCTGCACTCGTTTTAAGTAGGTAACTGTGGTTCCTAATGCTTCAAACATTCGTTTTACCTGATGAAATTTTCCTTCAAAAATAGTAAGGTGACAACTGTTATCAGATAAGATTTCCAAAAAAGCAGGTTTGCATTGATAACCGTCATCAATCTGGATTCCTTGTTTGAAATGGTTTGACCATTCGGATTGCAGTGAATGGTCCACTTCCACATAGTATTTTTTGTTGACGTGGTTTTTAGGGCCGGTTACCCGATGGGCAAGCTGTCCGTCGGTGGTTAAGAATACAAAGCCTTCGGTATCTTTATCCAGTCGGCCTGCAGGAAAAATTTTGTTTTTGGGAAATTCGTCATCAGGGAGCAGATCCAAGACTGTTTTTTCTCTCGTGTCTTCCGTGGCACAAATATAGCCATCGGGTTTATTTAACATCAGGTGAAAATGCTCACGATAGCAGATGGTAATGCCGTTTGCCACAAGGGTACTGCTGTTGGGATCCACTTTCGTGGCAGGGTCGGTGATTGTTTGTTCGTCCACCGAAACAGCACCCGAACGGATTAGTTTTACCACTTCTTTTCGGGAGCCGACCATTGCATTGGCTAAAATCTTATCCAGTCGTTCCATTTCTGTTCCTCTATTTCATCTGGAATTTATCGTTGTTTTCTTCGATTTCTTCCTGTTCATTATGGAAGTATTGGGCAATCACTTCTCTTGCGGCCGGAGCAATGGAGTTTCCGTGTCCGCCGTGTTCTACCACAACGGAAATGGCGATTTGCGGATTGTCATAAGGTGCAAAGGCAACAAAGAGACCGTTGTTGGTACCGGGTACTTCTGCAGTTCCGGTTTTACCGCCTACGGCAATGGGAAAATCCTGGAACACATTGCTGGCAGTACCGTCTTCAGTAACAGAACGCATTCCTTCCATAATGGCTTTGTAATTTTCCGGGCGAATCGAAATGGTTTCCACTGCATTGGGTTGCACTTCTTTAATTTCGCCGGTGGAGTAATCTTTGATTTTATAAAGCAAATGAGCTTCGTATCGGGTACCGCCGTTCACCACAGTAGCAATATAGTTAGCAAGTTGCAAGGGAGTGAACAGATTGTCCGATTGTCCGATAGATGCCTGCAAAACGTCTCCGGGATACCAGGGTTTTCCAAGCTTTTCACGGTAGTTTGGACCTGCCAGAATCCCTTTTTCTTCTCCGGCAATTTCAATACCGGTGTATTCTCCTAAACCGACTTTTTTGGCGTATTCATTCAGCTTTTCAATCCCAAGTTTGCGGCCGGTTTCGTAGAAATAATAGTTGCAGGATACTTTGATAGCATCTGCCACGTTCACATAACCGTGATTGCCGGGATACACATGGCAAGTGGGCTGATAGTCATCAAAATACATATATTTTCCCTGGTCATAAATGTAATCACCGGGGGCAGCAACATTTTCTTCCAAAACTGCTAAGGAGGTTAAAATTTTAAAGGTGGAACCGGGGGCATAGGTTCCCGAAATTGCACGGTTCCAGAATGGTTTTAAGGGATTGTTGTAATTCTTGGTGTAATCCTTCTGGAAGGTTTCAATATCGTAGTCGGGATAAGATGCCATTGCTAAAATTTCGCCGGTATGCACATCCACCACGGTAATGGCACCGCCGCCCACATCGTAGATGGTTTGTCTTAATTCATGGATTACATCCTCCAGGGCAGCTTCCGCCGTTTTCTGAAGATCTAAGTCAATGGTCAGAATAATGTCGTTGCCGGGTACTGCATTTTTTAAAACTTCCGTATCGGTAATTTTGCCAAATTCATTCTGCTGGATTTTTAAAACACCATCAGTTCCTTTTAATTCCAGGTCATAAACTTTTTCAATACCTTCTTTTCCGATGATATCGGTAAATCCATATCCAAAATCTTTGAGTACTTCATACTCTTCTTTGTAAATTAACCCAACCCTACCCAATAGATGGGGACTGACTTTTTCAGGATACAGTCTGTCATAGGAGGTCATAATGTTGACGCCGGGATAACTTCTGTCGTTTTCTTTGATGATGGTAACCACGTTCATATTCACATTTTTTGCAAATACAAAGGGATTGTTCTGAGAGAACTCACGCAGTTCCATTTCCGAACGGACAGCGATAACTTTTCTGTGATACTCCTGAGGAATTTGCTCCGAAACATCGTACCGTTCCGCTAATGCAGTGATACATTCCTGAGCGGTTAAATCTTCCGGAAGATTCATTTTTAAAAGATATGCCCGCACTTCTTCCTCCGGAAGAGTGTAGGAGTAGGGCAGTTCTGAAATGGGCAGGTTTTCCATAAATTCCTGATTTTCTTTTTCCATTAAAAGAATCAGGTTGTAAACAGTATCGTTTACCCATTTTTTATTTTTCTGATATTGAGAAATTTCTAAATTATAAGTGATCTGGCTGGACACAATCACCCTGCCGTAACGGTCAAGTATTTCGCCTCGTTCCGCTTTTAGAGGAACTGTTTTGACCGTACGTTTGATCGAGGCTTGTGCATATTCTTCTCCATTGACAATTTGCAGAGAAAACAGACGGAAAATCATTGCCAATAAGAAGAGAATTGCAATCGTAATGATGATGCCCAGGCGTGAAAACATATCCTTTTTCATAGCTGGAACACGCTCCTGTGTTTTTTCAGATTCCTTTTTTGAATGATAAGCATTAAAAGGAAAATAACAAAATTGTAGATAAATTCAATGAGGGCTGTGCGGGTAAATAAGATGAGAAATTCTCCTTCAAACAAGGAAGTGAAGAAAGCGTAGCACAGCGAATATAAAAAGCAGGTAATGAGTCCGTAGACGGCTTCTATCACAAAGTTTTCTGAGAATGCACTGTGATACAATTCACGGATTCCAAAGGCAACTAACGCAAACAACGCTGTGTAGCTCCCAAAAAATCTTCCGGACACACTGTCTAAGAAAAAACCTGCAATCAGTGCTGTGTAAAAAGAATAGTGGGGTTCCCGTAAGAAAGAAATTGCAAGCACAAAAGCTAACACAAAGTTAGGGGCTACTCCAAACAGACGAAGACGGTCAGCAAAAATAAGCTGCACCAAAAATATGACAGCAGCTAAAAGCGTTTGCTTGATTATCTTAACCCATCTGGTTTGCAGCATGGCAGAAATCCTTTCCTAGCAGTTTTATTTGACAGTAATCACCAGTACTTCTTGAATATTGGTAAAATCCACAATTGGCACAATGGTGGCATATTGGGAATTTTCATTTTCGGAGATTTTAATTTCCTTAATTTTCCCGATGGGAATACCACGGGGATAAATTTCGCCCAAGCCGGAGGTTTCTACAATGTCACCCTCTAAAATAGAAAACTGTTTGGAAACATACAGCATTTTGAGCATTCCGTCATTTACCAGTGCGTTATCACCTTCGGCAACCGATACATCTCCTGTGCGGGTAATTCGGCAGCCTACTGAGGTGGACGGATCTAAAATTGTCTGAATCTTTGCCCATCCGTGACCGGATTCAAACACTAACCCTACCAGACCGTTTTGAGAAATCACTGCCTGGTTGGCCAAAATTCCGCTCTCCTGACCTTTGTCAATGGTGATAAATCTGCCGTAATTAGCACCGTCTTTTGCAATCACGGATGCAGCAGTTGTTTGAAATTCCGGATACTTTTCTTTTAATTCTAAAAGATTTCGGAGTCGTTCATTTTCCGTTTCTAAAGAAGCGAGGGAAGCGTTTTTCTGCTCCAGCAAATTGTTTTTGTAGGTAAGTTCATTCACTTCCTGTACCAGTTCCTGCTTATTCTGAAAATAATTAAAAAATACGTTCACCGAATTGGAAACATTGGTGAAAAACTGAGCAACAGGTTTCACGGTTATATTTGCAATACTGTCTAAAAAAGTTACGTTTCCACGGTTTACTGCTGAGGTAATGAGTAAAGTGGACACGATAATCACAAACACAAAAATGACAATTATCGGTTTTTTTCGACTGCTTCTTCTCAAAACTGTATCACCTCCTGATTTTTTGTAGTGAGAAAAAAGGAGTATGCCCCGGATAGGGCATACTTCCAACCATTATCTTAAGAAAGAGTTATCTGCGATAATGTTTCATTTGTCGTCTGTCGTTATTGAGCATTTTTAACACATCAATTTCTTCCAGTAAGAGACCGGCACCCAGTGCCACACAGTCTAATGCATTTTCAGCTGCTTTTACGGGAAGCATGGTTTCTTTGGTCAGAAGGGAATCCAGACCACGTAAAAGTGCACCACCGCCGGTTAAGGTGATACCTTTTTCCACGATGTCGGCTGCTAACTCCGGAGGAGTGGTTTCCAGCGTTTCTTTTACGGCGTCCACAATGTTGGTAATCGGTTCTTCCAACGCTTCTCTTACCTCCAGTGCGGTGATTTCAATATTTCTGGGCAGACCGGAAATTAAATCACGGCCACGCACGTCAATCACATCTTCCAATCCTGCACATTCGTATACGGAACCGATACGGATTTTGACCGCTTCAGCAGTTCTGTCACCAATATGCAGATTGTGGTTTTTCTTAATGTAGTTTGCAATGGCAGCATCAAATGCATCACCTGCCACACGAACACTTTTTGCAGTAACGATAGCACCCAGGGAAATTACCGCAACTTCACTGGTACCGCCACCGATATCCAATACCATATTACCAAAGGGATCAATAATGGGAAGACCGGCACCAACAGCAGATGCCATGGATTCTTCCACGATGTATACTTCTTTTGCACCAGACTGGATCACAGCATCTTCAACGGCACGTTTTTCCACTTCGGTAACGCCGGCAGGTACACAGGCTACCACACGGGGTTTTGCAAAAATACCGCCTTTTAAGACCTTTTTTAAGAAGAACTTAATCATTTTATAGGTCATAGCAAAGTCGGAAATAACCCCTTCACTTAATGGACGGACTGCAATAATGCTGTCGGGAGTTCTACCAACCATTTCTTTGGCTTCATTCCCAACGGCAAGAACTTCCTTGGTATAACGGTTAATGGCAACCACGGAGGGTTCTCTTAATACAATACCTTTTCCTTTCACATAAATTAACGTGTTAGCGGTACCCAAGTCGATACCGATATCTCTTGCAAACATAGACATTGTTACATTACTCCAATCTTATATATGAGATGAATTAAAATACAAACCGATAAAACAGCGAGGCAATCAAAATTCCCAAAAGAACTGCCACATTAATATGCAGGGCAAAGCCAAGAGTCAGGGAAATGACGGATAAATCCAACACCAGGGGGGATTGTAACCCAAAGGTGTATCCGATATTCAGCCAGTTTAAGGCAGCAATATCTTTGGTTAAGTATGTAATGATTTCGCCGAATATTACACCAACTGCTAAAATCAGCAAGATTGCGATTGCAGAAAAATGGTGTTTGGTGCCTTTTGCCATGGGGGATTCCTCCTTCGTAAATATGTTGATCGCTTAGATGCGGGAAAGTCGTTTTGTGAGAAGCTCTGCCAATATCCCGATTACTACCGAAGTCAACAGAGTGACTGCTGCTGCAAAAGGATAAATACCGAAGACTGCAGCCGAGTGTAATACCAGAGAAGACATCAGATATTGCAACGTAATATGAAAAAATCCGCCAACGGCACTCACACCCGCCATAGAAATTTTTTCTGCTTGATATAGCGGAAACACTAACGCCATGGTGAAGCAGGAGGCAAGACTGCCTGTCATTGTGAATAAAAAAGAGGAAAATCCCTGAAACACAAAGGCGGAAATCAGAATTTTAAGACCTGTCATCAAAAGAGCTTCCCAAAAGCCGAACACAGACAGAAAGACTAAAATTACCAGGTTGGAAAACCCGAATTTTACACCGGGTACCCCTAAAGGAACCATTGCCTCCAGCCAGGAAAGCACAAACAGTGCTGCCAGACACAAGGCCCGTAAGCTGATTCGGGCAGCTTTGTTTTTAATAGGAGACGGCATCAACCGAATCGCCTCCTTCCAGCGTGATGAGTAGTTTGTGCGGTAAACAGATGAGTGTGTCACCGGCTTGAGAAATGCTTCCCATATGCACACAATCATGACCGGGGCAGTCGCTTTCGGTAATCTGAACCCGTCCGGATTGTATGGATACCAGATTATAGCCGTAATCTGTTTTTACCCTAACATTTTTTTCATAATCTTCGGAAATCACATAAGACGCATACTCTTTGGAATCTACAAAGATTTTCACGGTATGGGCAGATGAGGGAGCTTTGTAAAAGCAGATTGACGTTACTATGACTATGGCTGCAATCAGACCAAATATCAAAAAGTCTCCTTTTTTTAAGCCACCTAAACACTGTTTTTGCTGTTTCATACTGCCCTCAGTTTATTTGGAAATTTGCAATTGATATCAGTTACTTGCAAAACTTTTCCGTTTTTACTCTATATCTATTTTAATATATCATAAAAAAGAATAATAGTCAAGCAGACAAACTGTATTTTTTTAGAAAAAAGCATCTTTTTTCCAAATCGTTTCGTGTGGAAAAAACTCCCGCCAAAAAACAGCAAACTGGAAAAATTTTTGCATTGATTTCGGGTATATTCTGTGCTAAGATGGGTTTGTAGCAAACGAACCCCTCCCCGAATAGCTTACATACCGGTTATTTCTCCTCCTGTTGCTTACATATTAAGAAAAGCGGCTCATTTGCCGTGACTCTTGGTATGTAAGCATTTTTCATTTTATTAAAAAAACGGAGGAGAGAAAGTATGACGAAACAGTCACAAATGATGAAGCGAACTCTGGCAATGGTGCTTGGCTTTATTATGCTCATCGGCATGAGTTTTACCGGCTTTGCGTACAATGTTTCTTCGGACTTGGTAGGAACCAAATACGAAGATGCAGGCGCAGTGCTGGGAGCACTCGGCATCATGGTTGGTGACCCTGACGGTAACTTCCGTCCCGATGATGGCATCAAGCGTTCTGAGTTTGCTAAAATAGCGATTCACACCATGGGGCTGGAGGATTCTGCAGAGGCATCTCAGGGAAGCGCAAGATTTTTAGATGTTACCTCAGATTACTGGGCGAACGGCTATATTAATGTTGCAGCAAACCAGAATCTGATTGTGGGTGACCCGGACGGCAACTTCCGCCCTGAAGACAGAATTTCCTACCAGGAAGCAGTTACCATTTTAATCCGTATGTTAGGTTACGAGCTGGCGGCAGAAGCCAGAGGCGGTTATCCTCATGGGTATCTGCAGGTGGCAAACCAGTACGGTTTCACCAAAAATGCGGCAGGTAGCGGTAGTGAAGTAACCAAACGTGGCACTGCGGCACTGTTAACCTACAATGCATTAACCATCGGTATGATGGAGCAGACCGGCTTTGGTTCCAACTCCAACTTTGAAATTACCGACAAAACCGTGTTAAAAGAATATCTGTCCACCGAGCGGTTCCAGGGACAGGTAACCGGAAACTACTACACCAAATTGACTGCTGCAAGCGGTCTGGAAAAAAATCAGATTGAAATTGATTCTGTAGTTTACGAAACCGATGACGAAAATGCGGAAAATTACTTGGGATACCGTGTGAACTACTACGTGAGAACCGACGATAACGGTGACAAAACCGTGATTTTAGTACGACCTGAAAACGGCAGAAACAAAACTCTGGCAATTGATGGTGCCAACATTGAAACCGTGGAAGCAGGCAGAATCAACTACTGGCAGAATAAAGACACCGACAAAGCAACCAAATTTGCGAAAATCTCTGCATCTGCCAAAATGATTTACAACGGTACTTTTGTAACCTTTGACGAAGCGAAAATCAAAGAAAACGGTACCTTAGCAGGAAACGTGCAGCTCTTGGATGCAGACTCTGATGACACCTACGACGTGGTATTCGTGAATGAATACAAAAACTTAGTAGTAGACGGCATCAGTAACCTTTCTTACACTGTAACCGATAAGTACGGCAATCCCTCTTTATCCTTTGATCCGGAAGAAACCGGCGTGAAATTCTCATTGACCGATAAAAACGGAAACCCCTTCAAATTTGAAGACTTGAAAGAATGGATGGTTATTTCCTATCTGGAAAATGATGCTCAGGATGTGTTAAAAGCAACTGTAATCACTGATAAAGTTGAAGGCGCTGTAGTAGAAATGGAAGGCGATAAATTCAAAATCGGCGACAAATTCTATCAGAAAGCAGACAACTACACCGGCGAAATCAAATTAGATGACGAAGGTACCTTCTTCTTAGATGTCAGAGGTAGAATTGCTGCAGTAAACACCAATTCCACTTTATCCGATAAGTATGCTTATCTCTTGGATGCTGCAGAAGCAGACGGTATGGACGACCATATTGACCTGAAACTGTATAACATGAGTGGGGAAGTGATTATCCTTTCTTCTCACGACAAAATCTCCTTAAACGGCGGTAGCCGTGAAGCGGCAAAAACCGTGTTGGAGAAATTAAAAGCAGAGGGCAAAGTAACCAAACAGTTAATCACTTATGAATTAAACTCCGACGGTAAACTCACTAAATTAAACACCGCCGAAGATGTTTCCGGCAGCGGTGTTACCATCAACAAAGACAAATTTGTGATGAACTACAAAGGGGATAACACCGCTTATAAGAAAACTTCTTCTAAATTAGGTTCTTATGTGATTACCGATTCCACCTTAGTGTTTGACATTCCTGCAACTGCAACCAATTCTGACGATTACGCAATCAAAAACAAATCCATGTTTGAAGATGGCGGTTTATACGATGTGGAAATTTACGATGCAGGCGAAGATTTAACCGCAAAAGTGGTTATCGTGAAAAACTCCACCGGTTTGACCAGCTCCGAAAGTCCGATTGCAGTTATCAATAAGATTGCGCAGTCCAGAAACGATAAGGGCGAAATTGTAGACAAATTATATGCTGCCCACAACGGTCAGATGATTGCCTTAGAAACCTCTGAAAAAGGCATTTTGGTAAACGGCGAAGGCAAGCAGTTAAAAGCCGGAGACGTGATTCAGTTCAGAACCAACTCTCAGGGTGCGATTGATAAAATCACCGTTTTATTCGAGGTAGCAAACAAAGCGACCGAGTTTACGAAAACCGAGGGCGATATGCGTCTGGTATACGGTAAAGTAGACCGTAAGTTTGCATCCTCCATCAATGTTACCGTAAACGGCGGTAGCGTGGAAAACTTCGCTTTAGACGGCGTAAAAGTGATCTCTGTGGATACCACCAAATCTTCCACCCAGGTGAAATTAGC
Source organism: Clostridia bacterium (assembly GCA_045541975.1). Lineage (GTDB taxonomy): Bacteria > Bacillota > Clostridia > UMGS1840 > UMGS1840 > SIG452. The sequence goes on from JAZQKB010000033.1 coordinate 43,443, forward strand.
CGATGCAGGTGACATTCAGAAATACGATGCGAAGAGCCCCAGACTGGTGCTGATTCGTGAGTATAAAGACCAGGTTCAGGAAATCGTTATCGTAAGATAATTGATTCTAAATGAAAAAAGAAAGACACAGTTTCAAACTGTGTCTTTCTTTATTTTTTCGCAATATCCTTAATCACTTCGCCGGCAATAATTAAACCGGCAACCGAGGGAACAAAGGCAACGCTTCCGGGAGCTTTTCGCCCTGTGGTTCCTTTATCTTCGTCGTTATTATCATATCGGGGGATGAGCGGTTCTTCTTTGGAATAAACCACTTTTAAGTGTTCTATTTTTCGTTTTCTGAGTTCTTGTCGCATTACTCTTGCAAGGGGACAAACCGAGGTTTTGGAAATATCCGTAACTTCCAGTTTTGTGGGGTCCAGTTTATTGCCGGTTCCCATAGAGGAAATGATGGGTATATTTAATTGGTGAGCAGTTTCAATTAAGTGGAGCTTTGCGGTCACGGTATCAATGGCATCCACAATGTAGTCAATACCTGAGAAATCAAAGTCGGTTTCAGGCAGGTAAAATTCGGTTCTAAGATGCACAGTTGCATCGGGATTGATGGACAGAATCCGTTGTTTTGATATTTCTGTTTTATACTGTCCCACCGTATCCTGGATGGCAATCAGCTGGCGGTTTAAATTGGTGAGTGATACAGTATCGTTATCTACCAGCGTAAATGTTCCCACACCGCTGCGGCATAAGGCTTCCACCGTGTAGGAACCCACTCCGCCTAAGCCAAACACAGCCACATGAGCTTTTTTTAGTTTTTCTACGCCGTCTTTTCCGAGTAGCAACTCGGTGCGGGAAAACTGGTTCATAATCATTCCTCCAGGGGAGCTTTTTCGGTAAATTTGAAGATTTGTTTCATTTGTTTTTTTACATCATCATAGCCGATTTTCCAAACGGTCTTTAACTTGTCGGGATCTTTTTCAAACCGTCCCACGGGTAGGGGAGCATCGGGAGCAACGATGATTGCTTTTCCTTCTTTTTCCAGTTCGTCTAAATAGGAGAGTGTTTCGTTATACATTTCGTGACGATGATCCATGGCTTCTACTAATTTGGGGTAGTTGCGATACATTCTTTTGTATACACTGCGGAATTTTTCCGGTGCTTTCACATAGCCCCGTTCTCTGGTTAATACCACAATCACTTTGTCACAACCGTCATCCAAAGCTTTTTTCACGGGAATGGAATCTGTTACACCGCCGTCTAAGTACTTACCGCCTTGGTACTCCACAACGGGAGCAAACACAGGCAGGGAAGAGGAGGCACGAAGTACAATATTTTTTGGCTCAATATGAGATTTATCAAAATACTTGGCACGTCCTGTGATGATATCGGTCACTCCAATGGTAAATTCGCAGGGGGAGTTATAAAATGCGTCATAATCAAAAGGAATCAGTTTGTTTGGAATTTCGTCAAACAGAAAATCCATTCCAAACAGAGACTTGGTTTTGATATAGTTTTTCACACTTAAATAACGGCTGTCGGCAATGTATTCAGTATTGGTGCGAAAGGCACGTCCTTTTTGGTTCGATACATAGGACAGTCCGTTGCAGGCACCTGCGGACACGCCAATCACATAATCTGCACGGAATTTTTCATCCATCAGACAGTCCAACACACCAATGGTATAAATCCCACGCATACCGCCGCCTTCTAAAACCAGTCCGATTTTCATAGACAACATTCCTTCTTTTTAGAATTTAAATCTCCGTAAGCGAATAGCATAAAACTGGATTCCCCGTTCCAGCACATTATCGTACAACACAAATACAGCAAGTAGCAACACATATAATAGCCACAGTGCGTCTTCAAAGGGGGCAAATTGCACCATAATAAAATAGGCAACTACTGATAACACGCTTACCCACAACAATTTAATGACCCAGCGGATTGGTTTGGAGAGCACCTTGTGATCCACAATATGCTTCACAATGGGGTAGTGGGTAATAATCACAGCGTAGCCAATCATGGTAACAAAATCCGCTACTAATAAAAATCCCAAAAGGGTAATGACCGCACAGGTGGAAATCCCGTAACGGATACCGCACTCTTCTGTGGCAACATAGGTGAAAAAGGTGGAAAACAGAAAGAAAAAAGCCGTTACTGTCGGTAGAATATTGGTGATAATAAGAGACAATGCTCCCAAAGCAGAGAGCATTGCACAAAAGGTAATTTTTTTGGTTGTTTTTGCCATAACGTTCCTTCCTAACAACAAGAAATCAGGTCGCCGCCCATCATTTCGCAGCAACAGTCGGCACACAGCAGATTACTGCAGCAGTCACAGGTGTTCATACCGCCACCGTAACCGTAGGAGTTGCCTGTTTGTTGGTAGGTTTGCTGACGGCGGGACACGCTGTTTAACATGTTGCGGTATTCCATGTTTGTAGGATCCATATTGACAGCGGTCTGCAGATGTTGGATTCCTTCAAAATGCCAGCCTTTGTTCAGGTAGATTACACCAATTAAAAAGTGCCATTCGGCAGAACCGTTGTTGTTGCGGTTCAATTCTGCTTCCGCTTCCTGAAAACGGCGCTGACGGATGAGATTTCGCACATTGGCAAAATTGGTACCGGAAGAATAACTTCCGCCACCTGTGTAACCGCCGGAGGAATAACCGGAATTGCCTCGGTTTGCACGTTCCTTGTTTATCTGGTCGTATGCCTGATTAATCTTTTGGAGTTTTTCTTTAGCCAGGTCTTCCAGCGGATTATCTTTGTATTTATCGGGATGATACTTTTTGACCAGTTCCCGATATGCTTTTTTTATCGTTTCATCGCTGTCGGAGGGGTTTACTCCTAAAACTTCATAGGGGTTCATAGTTGTCTCCTTTGTTTGGGGATAGTATATTCAGGGTAGAGAGCTATATAAAAACTAAAAATTTTCCACCGTTTTACGTAGTCCCAAATAAATAATATTATCTAAAAGCTCTTTGTTTTTATGAATCGTTAAAAGCTCGTATGCATTGGCAATTTCACTTAACGTGTAGGTAAGAGCGGGGACCAGCTCTTTTTTTAATGCTTCTTTTTGAATCTTATTTTTGCTTCTTGCTAGGAAAGGGTTATAGGTTCCTTTTTTCTGGTCTCTTTGTAAATCCATATAGGCATCGGTGTAATAAATAAAACGTCCGATATGGTAACCTACTGTTTTCAGAGCTAAGTTGTTTTCATTGCGGTCAAAAATAGCTTCTGTCAGTTTCCCGAAACACTCCGATACCCGGTCCGGATTTTCACAGTTCTCAAGTTCTAATTGGCGAAGTGCTTTTAGGTTTTCCTGCACGGCTTTTGCCTGACGGGGATATTTTTTTTGCACCTTTTTCATGGGAAAGTAATACCAAATGCGGGCAAAACTTTTCAGGGATTTTTCATCATCCCAATCATCTTTTAGTTTGTAATAGGAAAGAAGGACCGACATATCTGCGCTATAGCGGATTCCTTCATCTTCATAAATCACAGGTCGGCGGGTAAAGGGATGTGCAATACACGGCTCGTGCTTAAGTGTGATTTCGTCTTTACAAAGTGACGAAATTAAAATGGCGAGAAAAGTCATATCATAGCTTAACCCAAATCGGATCAGCTGATGAAACTGTTTTCCAAGCATTTTACATAAACCGCAGTAGTATCCGCGGAAGATATTATAATCACAGACTCTTAATAAATCTTTATGTGCATTCACATATCCAAACATAACCGTCTCCGATTCTTTTATTTACTTAATATCCATAAATATCCATGATAATACAGTTATTGTATCATAGCTTTGTGAACATTGCAAGAATTTTTGGTATTTTTCTAAAAGGATACCAACGTTTGAAACTGTGATAAAAAACGAAAAATAAATATCCCCCCGTGTAACGGGGGGTTTTTCATTTTCGGGCATAGCCCTAATATTACTGGCAACGCACAAGTGCGTTTTAGATTGGCCTGCCAGCCATGCAATTACTACTTACTACCCATAAATG
>JAZQKB010000034.1:0-93567 GCA_045541975.1 Clostridia bacterium
TGATGTTTCAAAATGTTTTCTTTGACAGCTTGCTCGTCCTTGCTCTTTCCGGTCATGGCAGACTGCGGAACGATAACAGCACACCTCGCACCGACTGTCAAACTATTCAGCAAATGCTCTGTAAATGCAATCTCGTATAAATCGGGGTTTGCTTTACTGCCTTGTGAGTATGGCGGATTCATAAATCCCACTGTAGCCCCTTTTAACTGCAACTGATTGGGGTTTAACTTCAAAAAGTCGGTATCTATGATATTGCTTTTACCGTCACCCCGAAGTATCATGTTAGTTGTGGCTATTGTGAACATATAAGGCTGCAGTTCCACGCCATGCAGTTGTTTTTGCCGGATGTTTCTCTTTTCATTGTCGTTGTTAGTCTGTTTTAACATTTTATGCATTGCCGCAATCAAAAATCCCGCCGTGCCACAGCACGGATCAAAAACTGTGTCTGTGGGTTTGATGTCAACTAAATCACAGAAAAGTTCTGTGATATGCTTTGGTGTCAAAACAATTCCAAGTGTTTGTCCGTCGCCCCCTGAGTAGCTCATAAACTCGCCGTAAAATCTTCCGAGATAATCTTCTGCACTCTGACTGTAACGAATTGAACGATATATTTTGTTATATAAAAATTCTGTGAAATGCTTTAGGGGAGTTTTTTGTAGCTTCGGCTCTACCTCGTTAAGCTTTGCAGTATCTTTAACCAATGCAAACTGTGACAAAATCTTTTGTTTTTTAACTTCCGGTGCTACGTTAGCTCTTTGCAGATTGTCCGCTATAGCTCTGTAAATCTTTTCGCCGTCTGTCTTTATAGTGTCGCCCGTAAGCTCGTCAATGGAAAAGTTTTTATATTCAATTTCTCTTAGTGCTAACAGTATTCCCGAAACAATAAGGGGTTTGTCGGTGTCTTTAAGATTGCCATAATTTCTCAAATCTTCGTGTAGAGCAGCTGCATCTTTTAAGATTTCTGCTGTTTCTTTTTCAGTGTCGGTGTCCTCTTGCAATACCTCACGGACAAAATACTCGTCTATATTGTCGGCGTTAAAAGATATAAAACTTTCGACTTCCGGTAGTTCTCTGTAAAAGTCCGTTTCGTCTATATACACGGGTGAAATCTTGTGTTTTTTCTCGTCGCCTGATACCCCAAAAGCTATAATTTTCTTATAGCTGGTGTGCTCCGCAAGGTGCTTACCGTAAAACACGGCACCATTGACAGCATAATCTGTTACGGCATGTACTTCCTGACTAATAACACCACCATCATCACGCTTGACATGCTTTGACAAATCCGCCTTATCTTCAATAACCAACAAATAGTCTTTAACTACTCCCACATATTCGGGAAAGCCGACTTTTCCTGTTCCTTTTTTTGATGCCGTCTTTAACGCAGTACTTATTTCCAGTATGTTGCTCCCCTGAGCATCAAGGCTAATGTCTGCTTGTTTCAAAAGTTCCCATACCCATAAATCGGTTCTTACTTCTTTTTTAGCCATTGTTTCTTCCCTCCAAATCCTTTATAATCAGTTCCGTCAGATATTCGTTAATGCTGTAGCCACGAATCTTTTCTTTTTTTCGATAGACCTTTTTCCTGATTTTGTTATATAAGTCGGGAGAAATCCGTAACGGCAACATCGTTTTCTCGGAAGTTGGTGTTTTCGACGTATTCATAGCGACCTCCATTTATGATATCATAATATCTTGATATTATGATATCATAAATATATAAAATTGTCAAGTTTTTTCAGTTTTCTGGCACAAAAAATCCCTATCACTTATGGTGGTCTTTCTTTGAAATCCTCCCTCCGTCTCCAGATGCCCCCCTTTAGTCAAAAAAGGCTTTTTCATTTAAGAAGAGCCAAAGCAACAAGAAATAATACAAAAAAGGAAGTAACAAATCTTGTTACTTCCTTTTTTATCTTGTCAAAGTGAGACGCAGAGAAAACGATGCAGAATTAAGAAACCGAACACCCGATGGGTGGTAATCATTCCGAAGCCGTACTGAGTGTACGACGAGTGGTGAGGTTCATTGATTCTGCGCGTTTTATCAAGTCATCTAATCGTTAAAGCCTACACGAGCGGAATAAGTTGTGTGCAGGAGTTCATGTGCTTTATGAGAATTAGGTTCGCCTAAAAATTCATCATAAAGCTGTTTAATCTGCGGGTTGTTATGAGACTGACGTAAGGTAAGTCTTTCATCTTCGGAATAGAGGGCTTTTGCTCTCTTTTCTTTGTAGGTATCCTGGATGTCGTCATCTTCGTTAGGCAGGAAGCAAGAACGAACAATCGGCTGACCGCCACCTGCGATACATCCGCCGGGGCAACCCATGATTTCGATGAAGTGATATTTGGATTTACCAGCACGGATATCGTCTAACAGAACTTTTGCATTTTTCATACCGTGAGCGATTGCAACGTTTACAACGGTGCCGTTGATGTCGATAGATGCTTCACGGATACCGTCAAAGCCACGAACTGCTTCAAATTTGATTGCATCGTGTTCTTTACCGGTTAATACAAAATATACGGTACGCAGAGCCGCTTCCATAACACCACCAGTTACACCGAAGATAACGCCTGCGCCGGTGTAGTCGCCCATCAGATCCTGGTCAAATTCTTCGTCGGGCAGACGGGTGAATAAGATACCGGCACGTTTGATCATACGAGCTAATTCTCTGGTAGTTAATACTGCATCAACATCTTTGATACCGTCATGCTGCATCTGATCTCTTTCTTTTTCGTCTTTCTTTGCAGTACAGGGCATAATGGAAACCACGAAAATGTCTTTCGGGTCAATGCCGTTCTTTTCTGCATAATAAGATTTAATGATTGCGCCCTGCATCTGGTGGGGAGATTTACAGCTGGACAAATGAGGCAGTAAGTCACCATAGTTATATTCAGCATAGTTAATCCATCCGGGAGAGCAGGAAGTAATCATCGGCAGAACACCGCCGTTTTTGATTCTGCCAAGTAATTCGGTGCCTTCTTCCATAATGGTTAAGTCAGCAGCGAAATTGGTATCATATACTTTATCGAAGCCTAAACGTTTTAACGCAGCAACCATTTTACCAGTTACAGCAGTTCCAACGGGCATACCAAATTCTTCCCCTAAAGCTGCACGAACTGCGGGAGCAGTCTGCACAACCACGTGTTTGCCGGATTTCATAGCTTCGTCTACTTTTGCGATTTCGGATTTTTCCATCAGAGCGCCGGTGGGACATACGCTGACACACTGTCCGCAAAGGATACAGGGAGAGTTTGCCATAGAACGGTTTTCAGCAGGTCCAACAATGGTTTTGAAGCCACGGTTTTCAAAGCCTAAGATACCCAGTCCATGAGCATTCTGACATCTCTGCACACAACGTCCGCACAGGATACATTTGGAAGTATCTCTCACGATGGAGGGAGTGATTTCGTCAACAGTTACAGGAGTTTTTACGCCCTGGTAACGGCCTTCTCTTGCACCGGTGATATAAGCAACGTTTAACAGTTCGCACTGACCGTTTTTATCACACTGCTGACAGTTCTGATTGTGGTTGGATAACAGCAGTTCCACAGATGCACGGCGTGCTTCAGACGCCTTGGGAGTGGAAATGCGGATGTCCATACCTTCGTTTACGGGATATACGCAGGAAGCAACCAAGCCTCTTGCGCCGGCAACTTCTACCAGACAAACACGGCAGGAACCGTTGGAACATTCGCCGTGATTAAATGCACACAAAGAAGGAATTTCGTAACCGCATTTTTTTGCAGCTTCCAAAATGGTTAAGCCTTCTTCCACCTGATAGGAAACGCCTTCAATTTTAATATTTACTTTAGCCATTTCGTTTTTCCTCCTTACTTCTGAATAATTGCTTTCGGTCTACAAGTAGCCAGACAAGCACCACATTTTACACACTTGGAAGCGTCAATCTGATAAGATTTCAGTTTCTTACCGGGTGCAATGTAATCAGTCTGCTGGATGCAGCCTGCGGGACAAGCTTTCGCACACATTCCGCAACCTACGCAGTTATCCTGAACGATGGAGTACTGAATGAGATTTTTACATACTTTTGCGGGACATTTTCTGTCGTTAATATGTGCTAAATATTCATCTTTAAAGTGAGTTAAAGTAGAAATGATGGGGTTTGCTGCGGTCTGACCCAATGCACACAGAGAGTTTGCCTGAACGGTTTTACCCAGTTCTTCTAACTCTTCTAAGTCCTGCATAGTGCCATTGCCTTCGGTGATTCTGGTTAAGATTTCCAGCATTCTCTTAGTACCGATACGGCAGGGAGAACATTTACCGCAGGATTCGTCACAGATAAATTCCATATAGAATTTTGCAACGTCAACCATACAGTTGTCTTCGTCCATAACGATTGCACCGCCGGAGCCCATCATGGAGCCTTTTGCTACTAAGTTATCAAAATCAATAGGTTCGTCCAGAGCTTCTTCAGTTAAGCAGCCGCCGGAAGGACCACCGGTCTGAATTGCTTTAAATTTCTTGCCGCCGGGGATACCGCCGCCGATATCATAAATCAGTTCTCTTAAGGTGGTACCCATGGGGATTTCAACTAAACCAACGTTATTAACTTTACCGCCCAATGCGAATACTTTGGTACCTTTGGATTTTTCGGTACCGCAATCTGCAAAGGAAGCAGCGCCTTCTCTTAAGATATAGGGAACGCAAGCTAAGGTTTCAACGTTGTTTACAACGGTGGGTTTACCCCACAGACCTTTCACAGCCGGGAACGGAGGACGGGGACGGGGCATACCGCGTTTGCCTTCGATGGAGTTTAACAGTGCAGTTTCTTCACCACATACGAAAGCACCTGCACCCAGACGGATATGAGCCTGGAAGCTAAAGCCGGAACCCATAATGTTTTCACCTAAGATTCCCATTTCGTTCATCTGATTGATAGCGTTCTGCAGACGTTTTACAGCGATGGGGTATTCTGCACGAACATAGAAGTAACCTTCGGTTGCACCGATTGCATAACCTGCAATCATCATACCTTCCAGCACTGCGAAGGGGTTACCTTCTAAGATGGAACGGTCCATAAATGCACCCGGGTCACCTTCGTCACCGTTACATACAACGTATTTCTGGTCTGCTTCATTTGCATAAGCGAAGCTCCATTTACGTCCGGTGGGGAAGCCTGCGCCGCCACGTCCACGAAGACCTGCAGCCAGCACTTCGTCAATTACTTCTTTGGGGTCCATAGACAGTGCTCTCTTTAAACCTGCAAATGCACCTTCGCCCATTGCTTCGTTGATGTCTTCAGGATTGATAACACCACAGCCGTGCAGAGCAATACGTTTCTGTTTTTTATAGAAGTTGATATCTTCCTGTTTCGCAACTTTTTCGCCGGTCAAGGGTTCTACGTAGAGTAAACGTTCCACGATTTCGCCGTTTTTGATATCTTTTTCAAAGATTTCTGCCACGTCTTCCACTTTTACCAGACGGTACAGAGTGTCTTCGGGGAAAATTTTAACGAAAGGTCCCTGAGAGCAGAAACCGAAACATCCAACGATGTTACAGGTAACTTTGTCACCTAAGTTGTTATCTGCAATCAGTTCATCAAATTTTTCTTTGATTTCCATAGAATTGGAGGACAGACAACCGGTACCGCCACACAACAGGATTGCACGTTTTCCGTTGGAACCGTCAATCTTCGCGCTTAACGCATCGGTACAGCTGCAAATTTTAGCATCTAATTCTGCAAAAGTCTTCATATTAGTTGGCACCTCCTAATGCACGGTATTCTTCTACGATACCGGGAACCTGGTCTACAGACAGTTTGGGATAAACTTTACCGTTGATGGTAACTGCCGGAGCAATACCGCAGGCACCGATACATCTTAATGCGTCAATGGTGAACATACCGTCAGCGGTGGTTTCGCCGGGAGCGATTCCTAAGAGTTCGGAGAATTTATCCATTACCAGCTGAGCACCTTTTACATAACAAGCGGTACCCATACAGCAACCAATTACATACTTACCCTTCGGTTGCAAAGAGAAGAAAGAATAGAAAGTAACTACTCCGTAAATCTCTGCAACAGAAATTCCGGTTTTGTCGGAAACAATCTGCTGAACATCCAGAGGAATATATCCGTATTCATTCTGAATGTCACTTAAGATCATCATCAGGGGAGTTTTTTCATTTGCGTATCTGTCGCAGATTTCGCAAATCTTCTTTACCCCTGCGTCACTAATGTGAGCCATAATTAAGTCCTCCTTAAATGGTTTTGGTGTGAAAGAACGCACCGATTAGATATATATTGTAAATTTTTATTCCAAAGATATTGTTAATATAATAACATACATAGTCATTATAGCATACTCTTTCCCAAAATTCAATAGATTTTGACAAAAAAGTTCGCCTTTTTCCAAAAGGGAATCGTCGTTTTCCTTTTACCGTTAAAAACTTCTTAAGGTTCCACTCCTGTATAAAAAAACCGTCCTCCTCCGGACGGTTTTCTGGTCGAGGTGACAGGACGAATCTGTGCTACGCACATCTTATCTGCTTGGCGACCCAAAGGCTTCGCCTTTCGGTACCCGCCTTCGCACCAACTTCGCTAAAAACCGTTCCCCAAACGGTTTTCTTTACGCTCGTTGCCTTCTTAAGGTTCAAGTCCTGTATAAAAAAAACCGTCCTCCTCCGGACGGTTTTCTGGTCGAGGTGACAGGACTTGAACCTGCGGCATCTTGGTCCCAAACCAAGCACTCTACCAAACTGAGCTACACCTCGTAAACCAATGGCTATTATACACTATTTTATCAGGATTGTCAAGCATTTTTAAACGGATAAATTTTTAGGGACTGCAATTGCTTCGCAGTCCCCGATTTTTTATTTTTCATTTCCCTGGTAACGGGATTTTCTTAATTTTTGCTGTTCATGCTTTTCATATGCTAAAATGATTTTCTGCACCAAAGGATGACGCACAACGTCCTTATGGGAAAGCATGGTAATCGAAATACCTTCGATATTTTTTAAAATGGAAACGGCTTCCTTCAATCCGGATTTTTTTCCAAAAGGCAGGTCTGTCTGGGTAATATCACCGGTGATGACCGCTTTGGTGTTAAAACCGATACGGGTTAAAAACATTTTCATCTGCTCGGGAGTAGTATTCTGCGCTTCATCCAAAATGACAAAGCAATCATCCAAGGTTCGCCCTCTCATATAGGCTAACGGTGCTACCTCGATTAATCCTTTTTCCGAATATTTTGCAAAGGTGTCGGAGCCTAAGCAATCAAACAGGGCATCATACAGTGGACGAAGATACGGGTCGATTTTAGACTGCAAATCACCGGGTAAAAAACCAAGCTTTTCACCGGCTTCAATGGCAGGACGGGTTAGAATAATTCTGGAAACCTCTTTATTTTTAAAGGCTGTGACCGCGCAGGCAACTGCCAGATAGGTTTTCCCGGTCCCTGCAGGACCGATGCCTAAGTTGATGATATTTTTTTCGATATTTTCAATATACGCCTTCTGCCCTAAAGTCTTCGGTTTGATGGGTTTTCCTTTTGCGGTAACACAGACACAGTTTCCACCAATTTCGGCAACAGATTTCACATTCCCCTCTCTTGCCATACTGATAAGATAGCGGACCGTCTGTTCATCTAAGGATTCCTCAAATTTCAAGCGCTGAATCAACCCTTCCAGCACCTCGGTTGCCATAGTGGTGGCAACTTCTTCTCCACTGACTTTCACAATGCCGTTTCGGTGAAAAATTCTGACGCCCAATTCCTTTTCAATCAGCAGAATATTTTCGTCAAAATTGCCGAACAGGCGGATTGCTTCGTCTACCGAGCTTATGAAAATTTCTTTCTCCATATATACCTCGTTTTATTCTTCGGTCGGTTTTTGGATTTCTCTCGGGATTCCAAGTTCCTCTTCACATTCTGCAAACACCGTAACAGCTACGGTATCCTCCGAAAGCTTTACCGACTCGGTTTTTAATGCGATAATATCCTCAATCCCCTGCTCCGAAAGCTTTTTCAAAAATTCGTCGGTTGCTTCTTGAACCGCTTCTTCTTCGGTACGTTCTGTTTTTTGAAGATTGTACGCCAAATATTCGGTTTCCCGATAAGTGAGGAAGAGGAAATGCTTTTCTTTTATTATACTATCATAATTGTAAAAGTCAATAGTTTGCCCGAAATCCAAAGGAATTTTCACAAACGAAAGCTCCAGTTCCCGATGTTTTTTACTTTCTCCTGTTGGAATTTTTTCATACCGATACAGCTTTTTTTCAAAAGTTTCTTCCTCCCAGGTAACGGCACGGATACTTCCGATCGCATGAAGATAACGGCTCCCCAACGTTTGACTTGGAATTAACCCCGATATTAAAATCTGATCCTTTAAAACCGTGTCGCCTGCTTTCACCATAGCGTCTCCGTTTTCAGCGGTAATCTCCTTGATATAACCATCCTTTTTAGCCACAATATTGGAAGGCACATCCTTAGGAATCATTGGCGGAGAATCGGTCCTTGGAATTAAGGTAACAGTAAGATTGGTTCCCGAAAGCTCCACCCCTGCCCACAACACTTTGGGAAAGTGATTAATAATCTGATTGGCGACTGCGGTGGTATCCACGGTTTTTCGGATTTTCCCCACACCAAGTCCGCTATCGGCTAAAAAGGAACGGATTCCGGCAACATCCATCCCGGGTGCGGCATCAAAGGTAACCGTCCAGATAAAAGAAGATGCCACAAAAATTCCTGCTAAAAAAACCATTGCCGATATCCAAAAAACCGTCCGTTTTTTCATGGTTTTTAGAAGCACGGGAATACCTTTCCCCTCCTGTACCAAAAGGGTTGTTTCCGTTTTTTGGGCAAATTCCTCCAATAGTTTCGCACCACGGTTACTGACCGAAAAAAGCATTGTATTTTCATTGGGACGGCAAATATTCCAAAGATACAGTTTATGGGAAAGACATAGATTTAAAAACTTTTCCAAATGGATTCCCGTCGCCATGTAACACTGATACCCTTTCACAAACCGATAGGCACGAAGCACCAAAATTCCCCCTATATTTTTTCAATGTTTACCACATTTCCCGAAACGGACACTTCTTCATCTGTCAAAGAAGTGATAATCAAAGAACTCCCCTGAATTTTATACACATATTTCCGGGTGTTGACCTCAATTTGTGTGTCAGAAAAGCTGACAATTCCTTTATGATTCACAATCTCCACCAAAAAATCGCCCGTCACGGTGATTTTCGGTTCACCAAGCAGTAATTCAGAAGAAATCCCCAGCCGTTCCGCCAGATTTTTTTTGGGTATTGGCGGAATCATCTGCTCCTGTAAATTTTTTTGCTTTTGATTTTTTTTGAGCTTTTTATCTGTTTTGTTTCGCTTCATCTTCTGTCCTTCCCTTATGTATATTCCCAAAGGCTTTTCCATATAATGTGTTAACATTCTATGAAAACGGGTGAAAAATATGTCTAAATGGACAGGATGGGGACTTCTTTTTTTATTTTTATGTTTTCCTGACGCAGTGAAAAACGGTGTGATAAACGGATTGGAATTAGGGGGACGTGTGTTAGTGCCAAGTATTTTTCCCTATCTTGTGATCTCAGGAATTTTAGTAAAAACAGGGGCACTTCTTCCCATTTCTAAAAAAATAAAAATTGGGAAGTTATCCGAACCTGCAAAAGAACTTCTCATTCCGTCCCTGTTTTGCGGATATCCCACAGGAGCAAGACTGTCAGCTTTTGCATATGATAATGGTAGTATCACAAAACAGGAATACATTTTGCTGTTTATATTTGCCAATATTCCGGGATTTGGCTTTGCCGTATCTTACTTAGGCGGTTTTTTTGATCGTCATATTTTGGGTATTCTAATTTATTGCAGCTTTTTATTGGCATCGCTTACACTGATTTGGTTTTATGAAAGAAAAATGCCAAATAAGAATCCAAAATTGTTGTGGCAGACGGAAAAATTGAAAGAACCAAAAGAGCAAAAGATACCAAAGATACCAAAAATAGCAAAAAAGCAAAAATTATCGGATGCATTGGTGGAATCCGTCAGCGAAAGCTCGCAAACGATGGTATCCCTTTTGTTTTTTGTGTGTTTTTTTGCCAGTCTGATAGATTTATTGAAAAAGGTTCCTTTGCCTGTTGAGTTCTTCCCAATGGGTGCAACCTTTTTAGAAATTACCACGGGCCTTTCCTTGCTCGTCCGGAGCTATCCCATAGAGGCGGTTGTATTTTTCTGCGGGTTTTCGGGGTTATCTGTGATGTTTCAATCCTTGTATTTTGATAAAAACCGTGCCGTAAACTTTCTTCGTCTGTTTTTGGGACGAATCGTTTACGGCACAGTATCCGTATGTTATTTTATGATTCTTCGTTTTCTTTTCGTTTGTTAATTTAAAAGAACAATGGCGAAGTTTAAATACAGAGCAAACAGTTGCCACAAAAGATACGGCAGGTACAAATAAAATGCCCATTTCACATCTTTTAGTCTTCCCAAAAGCAATAGATTGACCAAAATCATAGCAATGAGGACCACCAGTGCCACGCCAACCTGCTGTAGTGTAAAGAAAAAGAGGGGCCAAAGTGCATTTAACACAAGATTTGCCACATAAAGCCAAAAGCTGACGGTGTCATCGGGATTTGCTTTGAAATACACAATCATGGAAATTGCCATCAGTACATATAAAATTCCCCACACAATGGGAAACACAATGGATGGCGGTGCCAAAGGAGGACGGACCAATGTGTCGTAAAATTCGGAGGAATTCATGGAAAAGAGTCCACCCAACACCGCTGCAACCACCGTAATCCCAACGATGAGCCATCCTGTTTTTTTGGTTTCTGACATAACATCACCTGTTTCGGAAAATTTCCGCCTTTCTTTTATTTATTTTTAAAATGATTTACAAGCATACAATTGCTCTCTTACGAGAGAATTTTTCACAAACTATATTAACAGTATTGGAGGATTAATAAATATGTATGCATATCACGAGCTGATTTATGACCTGATTCGTTTGGATGTGTTTCAAAAAGAGATGTCCTTTTTCTCTATCGGCACATCAGAGCTTGGGCAAAATATTTTTTGCATTAAAGCAGGAAGAGGGGATAAAAACGTATTGGTAATTTCCGGGCATCATAGTCTGGAAACTATGTTGTCGGAATTTTTAATGGAATATTTGTTTCGTTCCAAAGAGGATTGGTTTTCAGGCATTACGCTATATGCCATTCCTCTGTTAAATCCAGACGGTGCAGAAATTGTGGCAGGACGGATTAAACCGCCGGAACCGTTTTTTGAAAAGAGTAACTGGCAGGCAAACTACCGTGGCGTGGACTTAAACCATAACTATGATGCGGGCTTTTTTTTAGCAAAGGAAGCGGTTGCACAAGAAAGAATTATTAGCCCGAACCCCACCAAGTATGGTGGAGAACAACCGTTCTCGGAATCAGAAACCAAGGCAGTGCGGGAATTATGCAAAAAAATCCCCTTTGAAGTGGCTATTGCTTTCCACTCCCAAGGGGAAGAAATTTATTATGAATATGACGGCTTTTTGCCTCTCGGCACCTATCGTTATTTGGATGCGTTCCAACAAAAATCTCACTACAAAGTTGCAAAACCAACGGGAACGGCATCTCATGCAGGCTTTAAAGATTGGTTTATTAAGACTTATCAAAAACCTGCCTTCACCGTGGAGGCAGGACTTGGAAAAAATCCTCTGCCTCACAGTTTATTTCCCAAGGTGTATGAGGATTGTAAAGTGATATTAGATTGTGTGATAGATACCGTGAGAATGTAATCATATAATTGACTCCCTCTTGAGAGGGAGTTTTTTTGAAAAGTGCCGATTTGTTTTTTTATAATATACAAAAAGGGCTACTCCCAAAGGAGCAGCCCTTTTATCAGTTAGTTATTACAATCGAGTTGTAATCTCCAAATTAGCCGTTAATGTCAACGATTAAGATTAATTTGGTTTCGCCGTCGTAGTTGTATACATATACAGCGTCGTCGTTGTCTAACTGAGAAGCATCGTTCCAGTCACCGGTAGATTTTTCAGTATCAACATCAGAGATGGAAGCTACTTTGATTTTGCCGCTAGTTACATCATAAACATAAGCGTTAGCAGCAGGATTGAAGGTGAAGTCAGTGATTAAAGCATCGTTTACACCGTAGAATCTGTCAGAACCGGATAAGGTAGATGCATAATCATCTGCCTGAACTAAGTTCATAGTTTTACCTTTCAGGCTGTGTACTTTACCAGCGATACCAAAACCTTTTAAGGTTTCTGCATCGGTAGTACCAGCGGTGAAGAAGGTGTTCAGGTTAGCAGTGTTGAAGGTAGGAGCAAATTTGATGGTCTGTTTGGTACCATTCTGAAGTAATTTTTCATCATCAGCAGCGTGAGCGGAGTTGTCAACAACTTCGTAACCAGTACCGTCAACGTATTTAGCTAAGATAGTAGCAGCGGTGATTTCGCCGTCAGCGTTGGTAGCGATCATAGCGATATCGTTAACACCTAATAAGGTCTTGCTTACGCCTTCAGCGGTAACCAGTTCAACTTCTTCGCCGTCGATGTAACCAACTAATTTTGCTCTGTAGTCGTTAGCAACGGATACAGTAGAAACTTTGGTTACAACTAAGGGGAAGCCACCCATGTTAACTTTGTCCATTTGCTGATACAGAACAACGAATTTAGCTTCTTTGTTGTCGTTGTATACTGCGAAGTAATCATAGGTTTCAGTTTCATCGAACATGTCGATAGAAGCAACAGCATATTCAGCTTTGGTGTTAAGACCGTAACCGTCTTTAGTAATTACTACAACAGTGTTTTCAGTGATGAAGTAATTATCTAATTTTTCGCGAGATTCATAGTAAGCTTTACCGGTCTGGTAATCAGCTTTGTCGTCGCCTCTTACGTTAGCAGAACCAAAGTTGCCAGCAGAAGCGATGTCGTACGCTTTGATTTCGCCTGCATTGTTTAAGCTGTAAGCAACGATATTGTCTGCAGCAAAGTCAGCAGCGAAAGTAGTAGCATAAGCAGCAGCGGTGGTATCAACAGTGGTGTTTACTTTATCAGCTAAGTTTAAGGTAACGATTTCACCAGCGGTGGTTAATACCTGAACCTGATAGGTAGTACCAAAGTCAGTAGCAACGTGGGTATCAATAACAACAGCGTAGTTTTTAACGCCTTCTGCTACATCGTAGCAAACGATCTTATCGCCGTATACGGTAGCGGTAATAGCATCACCAGGATTTAATAAGGTAGTAGAACCACTTTCAGGAATCAGCATAGTGTAGTCTGCATCGCCGATGGTATAGTAAACTTTACCATTTTCTTTGTAAGACTGAGATACAGTTCCTTCAATGGTATTTTTGGTGATAACGATTTCATAGTAGGTGTTGGTGCCATCATCAGATTTTGCAACAGCTGCAACATCACCAGCTTCGATATCTGCTAATTCTAATGCATTACCTTCAGCGTCAGTTAAAGACCAAGCAACGGTTTCAACTTCAGGATCTAACACGATAGTACCGGTGAAGGTGCTCTGTGCGTTAGCGTTGGTGGTTTCTTTCTGAATTTTGAAGGTTTTGGTGTTTACGGAACCAACAACGAAGATGCCGATGTTATCAACAAATACGGTTTCATAAGTACCATCGTTATCGGTATCGGTGAATCTGTAAGCTACGTCGCCAGTGTTACCACCAACAGCAACGTCGCTCCAGCTACCAGCTACTAAGTTTTTGTAAACTTTCATGCTGGTGGAATCGTTCAGAACTTTGATTTTGGTGTTTCTGTCGTCATCAGCGGTTTTTTTGTATTCAACATAATTATCGGTTGAAGAAATAGTAGCTTCCTGTAATAATGCAGGATCAACGGTGATTTCAACGTTTTTGCCAGCTTTAGCAACAACGGTAATCAGTTTCCATTCAGCCGCATCAGCTTTGTCGATAATAGCGGTAGCAGTTAAGCCCTGTAAACCGGTTAAATCAACACCGTTCATTTTAACAGTACCAGGAACGGTGAAAGGAACTTCATCGTAATTAGCCTTAGCTACACGGTCCATTTTTAAAGGATTGATGGTAACGGTAGCATCAGTTTCAGTTTTGCTTAAAGGAACAACGTCAAATTTAACTTCAGCTTTGATTGCGCTCAGTTTGGTCCACAGGATAGACTGGGTAGCGATAGGTTCAAATTTTTCATCAGTACCCCAAGAAGTCTGGTCCATCATGGGAACGGTCAGAGCGTTGTAGGTTAATCTTGCAACGGTAGATCTAGCTGCGCCGCCAGCGGTGTTAGCAGTACCAACGGTGATAGATTCCTGGTTAGCAATCATCATGTAACCGGTGGGGTAACCGCCCAGAGACTGAGCTTTTCTTTCGTAACCTAATGCACGAACTAACATAGCAACAGCCTGTTCGTAGGTAACTTCTGCGGAAGGAGCGAAAGTACCATCGCCCATACCATTAACGATACCTAACTGAGAAGCGGTTGCAATGTAACCGGATGCCCAGTGATCAGCAGCAACGTCGGTGAAGTAGCCGCCAACCTGGTTAGCGCCTGCATCGCCCATGTCCAGAATTCTGCAAACGATTGCAGCATATTCTGCTCTAGTAATTTTGCCTTCAGGTTTGAAAGTGCCGTCTCCGTAACCAGTGATGATGTCGAGAGCGGACAGAACCTGAACAGCTTCAGCGTAGTTAGCAGTAGCAGCAACGTCGGTGAATGCGAAAGTCTGCATGCCGAACAGCATTACAACTGCTAATACTAAGGATAAAACTTTAGACAGTTTCATTTGGATGTCCTCCTAAAAAATGATATATAATTTTTTTTTTACGATTTTAGATGGGCTTTGAACCCAGTTGATAGAACAATCCCTTTACAGGGGTATCCTATGGTGTCATTGTAGCAGATAAAAAACCGTTTGTCAATAAAATCAATTTATATGTAACAAAGTTGTAAAATTTATGCATTACAGTAATATTTCGGTAACAAATCTGCAATTTTTCGGTAAAATCAAGAGGTTTTTCACTCTTTTTTCATTTTTTAGACGAAAAATACACGATTTTGTTCCCAAAACGCACCAAGGCAAAATATCAACCAATTGATTATACTCTGTTTTTTCAGATTTGTCAAGATATTTTTTGATTTTTTTATTTGTCCTCTGAAAATATGTCCCCCTATATATAATATATAATGTAATAGGGAATTTTTGTTCTCAGAGGGACATATTTTCTGCGTAACGAAGGTATTCCTCCTCCAATTTCCACCAGCTTGTCTGCCAGTTACAAAAAGCAGTATCTTCTTTGGGAGCACGGGAAAAAAGCCGTTGCACCGCAACTTTGGGAGAAAGTTCTCCCAAAAAGAGATACAAACGGTGAAAATATTCTTCCTTTGATATGATTTGGATTTCTCCACGCCGATACAGGTCATACAGTTTGGTTCCATAGGGAATGTGCAGAGAATGCAGTTTTACAGAATCGGTCTGCACTTCATTCATCAGTCTGGCAGCAGCCAGAACATCTTCCTCGGTGTCCCAGGGGAGATTTAAAATCAGATGGGTATCCAAATAAAAGCCGTGTTTCTTTACCAGCTTTGCTCCACGGATATAATCAGCCACGGTGTGTCCACGGTTGATTGTTACCAGCGTGTTATCATTGGCAGACTGCAGTCCCAGTTCCACAAATACGTCCAGTCCCTTTGTCTTCACCTCATCCAATACCTCCAGATGTCCGCCGTCCAAACAGTCGGGACGGGTAGAAATGACCACACCCACAATGTCGTCCGCGTTGACCGCTTGGAAAAGATGCTGTCTGAAAATTTCCAGAGGCAGATAGGTTGCCGTAAAGTTCTGAAAATAGATGAGAAAACGGTTGGCATGATATTTTTTTCGGATATACGCCATATTGGCAGCAATTTGTTCCGAAATTCTGACAGTTGCATCGGGCAGTTCAAAGCCTGCCCCCACTTCGGAACAGAAAATACAGCCTCCCACCCCTTTGGTACCGTCCCGGTTGGGACAGGTACCGCCGGTGTTGACAGGTATCTTATACACTTTTTCACCGTAAATATTTCGTAGAAACTGAGAGTATTTTAGCATAGTGCCTCCGGTTATGATAATAAAAAGTGGTAGGTTTTCTGATAGAACGGTTCTATGGCAGAATAATCGGTAACAGTCTGATAAACGGCTTCCATACGGTTATGGTGTTCTCTTGCCTCCGTGAAGCAAGCGATTCCCCGCCGAAGAAGTGCATCATACATTGCGGTAAGCTCACCGTCCCCTTTTTGATCACTGACAAAATCAGAAAAGGAAACAATTTCATCCGCTTTCGGATAGGTGTGATACTCATTGGATGTAACAACTGCCAGATTGGCAGAGGGAAAAATAAGATGTTCCGCCTTTTTCGGATTCATCGGGCAAGGACAGGTAATCAGGTCAGCATTCCGCAGTTTACAGGCAGTTGCCACCGTTTCCATAATGGGATGAGTGCTGTTCCCTACTTCTGACTCAATGGATATGACATAATAATCCTTCAGATTTTCCTGCAGATAATTGCGAAAGCCATCTGCAGTGATAGCAGAGAGAAATGCCGTCTTTCGGGAACCGTTTGACGAAAACTGAGAAATCCGTTTGGCAACATCTAAAGAAAACGTGCGAACTTCGTTTGCAAGCAAGGCAGATTCACTTCGTGTTTGCATCAGATTCAATAGTGCTTTGGCGCCATTTAAATAACAGTATCCCTCCAAAAAAGACCGTTTGGCAAGCTTGCTCTCGTTTGCCACGGTCTCTCCGTCTGCAATCGGGCCGATTAGGTCGCAGAAGTTTAGCACCGTGTCGTATGCACTGGGATAACGGGGATCTGTTAAGTGAGGGGCGGTTCCGTCAATCACGGCAGAATTATGCCGAGGCAGATAGACACCGTCTAAAGAGTTTGGGTCTGAAGAGCAGTGCAGATAAGTAACCGGTTCCCCCTCCTGTTCCAACCGACTGCCGAGCCGTTTTAAAAAGGTTGATTTCCCCGTACCGGGACCGCCTTTGATCACCGCCAGTTTTCCCGTGGAATTTTTATCTAAAATTTCATGATAATAACTAAAGAAGCCTTCCGGGGTATTTCCGCCCGGAAAATAATGATACAAAGACTGCATAGAATTTCCTCCAAAGATTCTGATTGTTTGTTCTAACTTATTCTATGCAGGCTTTTTATTTGGGTGATGACTTCAAAAGCTAATTTGATTGTACCAACAGAAGATAGGCTTTGTCAAGAGGTATTTGTTTTTTCGGCAGATTTTGCCAGAATCTCCAATGGTATCCCAAAAAGAAAACAAATGAAACAAAGAATTCAAAATTTTTAAAAAAATCGAAAAATTCAAAAAAAAATGTTGACATCAGAAAAATTATATATTATAATAACACTTGTGAATTTATGATACAAAATCTATCCGGCGTAACTGATTGCGTTTACGGGAGGAGGGACAGACCGATGGCAGAAATCAGATTAAAAGATAACGAGTCTTTAGACAACGCTTTAAAAAGATTTAAAAGACAGTGTGCAAAAGCAGGTGTTCTTTCTGAAATCAGAAAAAGAGAACATTATGTAAAACCCAGCGTTAAAAGAAAGAAAAAATCCGAAGAAGCAAGAAAAAGAAAATTTAAATAAGTTTTTTCTTTCATCCCTAATTCCACTAACCTATAGGAGCCACGCTCCTCATTATGTACCATTTCTCGCAGATGGTCAGTACGCTGATAATATCATAAATTAGCAGGATAGTGAATTATAAAAGCAGTTCCTTTTGGAACTGCTTTTTTGTGTTAATCTTTATGAAAATAAGCATATACTTCCCGTTTTGGAAGGTTGCGGTCTATGGCAATCTGCTTGATGGCATCCTTTCCCGAAAGTCCTTGTTTCTGATAAAATTCCATATGCTCTTCCAAGGAAAGTTCATTGAAACTGCTTTCCTCTTTGGTACCGCCTTCTACCACAATCACAAACTCACCCTTTATGGGATTGGTTTCAAAATGGGTAAGCACCTGGGGTAAGGTGCCACGGATATGCTCTTCAAATTTTTTGGTGATTTCTCTGGAAACCGAAACCCGACGGTCTTCCCCGAACACCTCGCGCATATCGGTCAATGTTTTTAAAAGACGGTGGGGTGCTTCGTAAAAAATCAGGGTTTCTTCCCGATGTTTCACCTGCTCCAATTCTTTTTTGCGGTCATTTTGTTTGGAGGATAAAAATCCGATAAAGCTAAACTGTTTGGTAGAAAAACCGGATACCGTCAGCGCACAAACAAAGGCACAGGGACCGGGAACCGGAATCACATCAATGCCACGGCGAATGCATTCCTCCACAATCGCCTCACCGGGGTCTGAAATCGCAGGAGTTCCAGCATCAGAGACTAATGCAATCGTTTCGCCATTCTCTAAATGACGAAGCAAAAGACTGCTACGCATAGCAGCATTATGCTCAAAATAGCTCACTAATTTCTTCTCTAATCCCAGTTTTTTCAGAAGAGAACCCGTTACACGGGTATCCTCTGCAGCCACAAGGTCTGCCTCTTCCAAAACTTCCCTGGCACGGGGAGATAAATCCCCCATGTTACCAATAGGGGTAGCAACAAGATATAACGTTCCCAACATATTAAAACTCCTGCATCAAGCGAAATTCTTCGGTCATTTTTCCGTTTTCGTCATAGAGCATTAAGGGTGGCAGACAATCCAGCCAAACACCGCCGTTTTTCACAGCCTCCACCAAAAATAATGCAGCATCTTTTTTGGGGTTGGAGTGCACCAAGCGTAAACGTTTCGGCTCCAGCCGATGTGCTCTGAGTCCGGCAAGAATCTCAGCCAGATTCTGCGCCCGTTGAATCAAGAAAAGCTTGCCCCCGTCCCGAAGAAGACGGTAAGCCTTGTCAAATAAAATACTGTGAGAAAACTGCTCGGTATGTCGGGCAGTTTTTAAGTTCTCATTTTGATTTAATTTCCCGCTCTTTTCCAAAAAATAAGGCGGATTTACAGTGATCGCATCTGCCATGATGCCGTCCGGCACCGAAAACTCAGCAATGTCGGTACAATAGAAATGACAATGTTCACCAATACCGTTATACTCTGCAGTTTTTCGGGATAATTCCGACATTACGGAATCTATTTCCACAAAGTGAATCTCTTTCGGCTGATAATTCAAGTAGCAAAAAAATCCGACTGCTCCCGTTCCCGAGCAGATATCAAACAGAACATCCTTCTTTCCCATTCTGGCAAAACGGGAAAGGAGCACTGCATCAGTGCCAAATTTAAAGGAATCTTCCCGTTGGAAAACCGTAAACTGTTCATTAATTCTGGAAGCAATTTCTCTGTTTTCTGCCAAGTGAATCTCCCCTTACCACACTTTTGGAATCATGTCTGCCATGGCACGGAAGCTGCCTAAAATGATTAGGAAACTTTAGCCATCAACTTGATAATGAATATTAAAACCATTACAACCAGCGTGATAATCAACAAAATGCTAACGATCAAACCGGTGTAAGATTCCTGCTGATTGGTCAGAATAATACGGGGGCTGCTATATTCCTCAGGATTTTCTGTGTGAGTCAGATGCTCTAAGAGTGCCTGTCCTTCAGAACCGTAGTCTTCTTCCACTTCCCGTTCTAAAAATGCATCAAAACCAAGCTCTCCGGAGAAGACTCCGCTGGAAGATGCAAGCGAAATGGAGGTATAGCTATCTGCTAAATTCAGCTCTACGCCGTTATCCAAACGGATTCCCATGACTCGTTTTCCGGGTTCATTGTTAAAGTTAACTTGCACAGTAAAACCGGAAATCTGCGGAAATTCTGTGGTGGCAGTGGCAGGATCAATGGTGCCGTCTTCCCTCAGCTCAATGTGATACAAACAACCCTCCAGAGCTGTTCTGAGCATTTTCGGGGTAACATTTTTCACCTGCACAGTGTACTGATTAGGAAGTACCGCCAAAATAGTGGCTTTGGTGATTTCACCTTCCGGAATGCTGGCCTCAATACTGCCTGCATTTACCATTGCAACGGTTGCCATCGTTTTCTGACGGTATGCATCCGCAACAAAATTTCCAAGGGGGTCTGACTGATACAGCATAGAATAACTATACGGAATGGTGGTTTCTGCTCTGGCAATATCAGCGCCTAAAATCTCAGACTGACGATGGGCAATTTCATTTTCCAATGCAACTACCGCTTCATCCTGAGGCAGATTCAGAATCCCTTCATAGCTCCACTGTGTGGTGGATAGATTGGTAATTTTACGGTAGGCATCAAAATTGATGGTCAATTCGATTGCCTGTTTCCCGTTGAACCCAGGATTTAAAATCAAAGTATCACCAATCCATCTACCGGTTTCTTCCACATGGTCGTGGCCGTCTAAAACAAAATCAATGCCATTTACAAAGGCTGTCACCTGGTCTATAGTGGTGTTGCCTTCGTTACCAACATGGCTCAGCGCAATAATCACATCTGCGCCTTCGGCTTTCAGTTTATTCACACATTTCTGAGCGGTTCTGGCAGCATCTTCCAGATAAACATCTTCTAGATTCTGCAGGCTGGCATCCAACCGCAAATCAGGATTTAAAATGCTAAAAAAGCCAACATTGATGCCGTTCACATCTAAAATAATGGTATCTCCTAACAAAGGCATTCTCTCTTTTGCATACGAAATATTGGAAGATAACATATGAAAACCGGCTTCAGTCTGCACTTTGCGCAGTGGTTCAATCCCGTTTTCCAAATCGGCTTCCCCGATCCCTGCCACACGGTATCCGGCTGCATTCATCAGAGAAAGCACATCGCTGATGGTTTCTTCGGTGGTAAACAAATTGGAAGTCAGATAGTCACCGCCATCCACCAGGATACTGCCGGGAATGGAACGCTGAATGGCAGCAATACCGGAATATCCCAAAGTGCCACTGGTAGCATTCTGTTGAAAATGCCCGTGAATATCGGAAGTAAAAAGAATGGTAACGGTAGTACCGTTTTCCCCGATCACAGTCGGTGTGGGACTGGGCGTTGCTGCTACAGTAGCAGGTTCTGCAACCGCTGCAGGTTTGGAAGTTACTGCTGCAGGAGTATTTTCTACAACTGCTGTGGGACTGGGCGTTGCTACTGCAGAATCGGGTTCTACATCTGCGGGG
This sequence comes from Clostridia bacterium, assembly GCA_045541975.1. Lineage (GTDB taxonomy): Bacteria > Bacillota > Clostridia > UMGS1840 > UMGS1840 > SIG452. The sequence continues at coordinate 21,104 of JAZQKB010000034.1, forward strand.
GCTTCATTTACAACGGCATCCGTTGCGGGCTGAACTGGCTCTGCAGGACTTTCCACAGGCTGAGCAAACACACTTATGGTACATAAACAAACAAGTAATAACAAAACCGTTAGTTTTTTCATCATTTGGCATTTCCTTTCTCATGGTACTGATACGGAAACCGATACGGCAACTGCATCACAGAAGCGATTACCTTTGCCACCTCTGCACGGGTAGCTAATTTCAACGGTAAAAACTCGCCACTTTCATATCCGTTGACACAACCTGCCTGCTGCAGACTCTGAATCGGGTCATAAGCATAGTTGGCAATTTGTGCAAAATCTAAAAACTCATATCGGGGACGTAGCCTTGCAACTGTGGACTGAGTCCGACGGTATGCCCGATAGATCACCGCACACATTTCCTGACGGGTAACAAACTCATTCGGGGAAAATTCTCCCTCGTAAATCCATTGAAACAGTGAAAAATACTCTGCACAGCGTAAAGCGTCATAATACCAACTGTCTGCACTGACATCCGGATACTGACTTGTTTCATAAGAGTAACTATCGTCCAAAAAGGCCCTCGTTACCAGGTGGCAAAGCTCGGCACGGGTGATCGGACTCTCTGGCTGGAAAGTGCCGTCCGGATAGCCGGAAATATGACCGTTTTCTTTTAAGTACGAAATAGCAGGGATGACCCAGTCGTATCCTGCAAGATCCAAAAAAGGAGGAGCAGGGGTTGGTGTTGGCTCGGGAGTGGGTTCCGGCGTGGAAGAAGGTTCCGGTTCTTCTTCGGGACCATCATCAGAAGGCGGAACATAAGCAATGTTATTCCCCATAACAGATAAAAAGAAAATTTCCATACTTTCGGGGACTCTTCCCGTTTCGGCAATATAGACCACTTCCTCTTGAAAAGCCTGGTCAAAGGTTACCATAACGGGCAAATATTTTTCCTGCTGGAAAATATATAAAAGCAATAAACTAAGAAAATAATTTTCTAGGGTTTCTCTGTCTTCCGGTTTCTGAAGCTTGTCTGCCTCTTCATCCAACACATTCATAAAGGAACGAGTCATTTCTTCGGAAAGGCCCCCATCTAAAAACCGCTCAATTAAACCGGGGTCCATGTTTAAAAGCACATCATAGGTGGAAACCTCACGGGCAAAGCAAACAAAGCCTTGCAACCATGTGATTACAAGTACCAATAAAAACGCAACGAAACGTTTCACTTCTCTGCCAGCTCCTTTCCAAAATGTGAGATTCCATCCAATTCTTATACATTCTATATTTTAATGTATTTTTGCAGTTTCGTCAAGGTTTTTTCGGAAATATTGTGAAAATTAATTGTGTAATTCTTGTGTTTTTCGGGGTTTTCTTCCAAAAAAGATTGACGGAGCAAAAAAATCATATTATAATAAAAATGTATTTTGTAAGAAATGGAAACGAACCTTTTTTAGTTAAATTCGTCTAAAAGACATCAAAACAGGTAAGAAAGGAGACGAATTTTATGAAACCATCTTCATTTGTATCGAAAATCACTGCAATGCTACTCCTTCTTTTGCAGATGATTTCCATCACCGGCTTTGCCAGTGACTCCAATCATTGGGAAACTACATACAGTCCGTTATCGGGCGTTTGGGTAAAAACAGTATCCACCATTGAAAACGGTGGCTTCTTTAACTACCAGGTGGTAACCTGCGACTTGTCTAACCCGAATATTGCCCTGGACTTACTTTATCCCGCTGAAGGGGGAAACACCTTAAAACCGACCCGTGAAATCGGAAAAGAAAACGGGGCAGCAGTCATCATCAATGCCGACTACTTTAACCGTTCCAACGGAGCAAATGAAGGCTCTGCCGTGGGTTATAACCAAAAGGATGGCAAACTCCTCTCCAACGCTTTGGAAGAGCAGGTTTATTCATTCTCCTACAAAGATGACCATCAGTTTTCCTTCGATATTTTCTCCAATCAGATTAAAATTGGATTCCGGGATGAAGTGTTTGAATTTGTGAAAACCTACAATAAATACTCCTCCCTGGAGGGTGTGGCAATTTTCGACAGTCACTGGGGAAAAGAATCCTTAGGATCAGAAGGAACTTTGGTAGAACTGGTGATCAAAGACAATGTATTAACCGAAATCCGAAGAGACATGCCTCCGGTAGCAATTCCTGAAAACGGGTTTGTGTTAGCCGGGTTGTCCGATTTAACCACCCTGTTTGATCAGGTGCAGGTGGGTGATCAAGTAACCCTGGAAGTGATTACCACTCCCGAGCTTTCCTTTTTGCCTGACTTCACGGTAGGCGGTGGTTCTCTTCTGGTAGAACAGGGAGAAATTGTGGAAACAATGTCTTATCCGAAAACCTCTTCCTCCTTCCCTGCCATCGGAATTTCCGAAGATGGGAAAACGCTTTGGATGATTACCGTTGTGAATCAAAACGGGCTGAATTTAAAGCGAATGGCAGAGCTTTGCAAACAGCAGGGTGCTTATTATGCAATGGCGTTGGACGGTGGCGGTTCTACCCAATGTGCAGTCAAAAACAATGTAACCGGCGAACTGGAATATATTCATCCGTTATCTTCCGGCTATGAACGTGCCATTGCCAACGGTGTGGGCATCCTGACGCAGAACCCAAATCCCAAGGCATACGGAATCCTTGTGGAAGATGCTGTGATATTTCAAAATGTTCCCAAAAAAATCGGATATACCGTTTATGACGAAAACGGAGACCCTATGGAAGTGAAATCCTCTAAGGTCAAATTTTCGCTGCAAAACGAAAACGGACGGGTAGAAAACGGTTTTTACTATGGAGAAACTGTTTCCACAGAACCCTTGATTATCGAATATGAGGACGCTCTTTCGGAATGTGAAATCAAAACGGTTGCTCCAGCTCTTTACGCCACAAAAAATAAAGACGGCACCTACACCGCAATCAACGGAGAAGGCTACCAGCTTGTGATCACTGCAGAAGAATACCAAAAAAGCCGTAATATCACTTTAGTGGACGAACTTCCCCAAGTGGATGTGATGGCAGACAATTTAGGACTTCCCGAAACCTTGAATCTTTACGGTGGAAGCGCAAATTATCAAACACTTTGGAACCGTTTGTTAACGGTGAATGTTTTAAACAAATCCAACCGCACCATTTATCCGTTCCAAACAGACCGGATTGAAAACGATTGGATTGAAATTGTCACCTTAGACAATCTGGAGGGGCAGATTTTAAACAAACGGATGACCGAATGGAACCGTTTTCTGGATACCTTAAATACTGAAAAGAACAACATCATTATCTGTCTGGAGGATCCCATTTCCTTCTCCAGAAAGCAGGAAGCAGAACTGTTTTTCTCTTTGATTTCCAAGGCACGCTATCAGGGCAAAAACATCCTGGTAATACACCGTGGTGAAAAAACAGAATTAATATCCCTAAAAGACGGCGTTCGGGTGCTTTCTGTTGCTTATGACACCACGAAGCCGGAGAATCTTTTTAAAACACCTACAGAATTTATTAAAATTCACTACAACAAAAACCAAATGACCTATGAACTTGTGTCAAATCAAGTCTTTTACGAAAACTAACTTTTGTTAGGAGTATTCTTTATGGACAAACGGCCGCTTCATCTTGTTTATGTGGCAATCCTTATGAATCTTGGTTTGTTTTGGGCAGCTTATCAACTTAGGCTGCCCTTTTTGGCGTACCACACGGGAACCGTATATGTGACCGCATTACTGGGTGCAACCGGTGGCATCTTAGCTGCTATCGTAACATTTTTGGCGCTGGCCTGTTTCTATTTTGGAAGTTCCTACGCCTGGTTTCTGCTGGGAGGGATTTGCATTGCAACCCTGGTGGGAGAACAGCTAAAAAAAGAAACCCGTCACAAAAGCTGGGCTTTTGTAACGGGTGAAATCTTTTTGATTGAGGCATTCTGCCATATTTTATTTACCATTTCATTTCGGTACTGCGTTCCCTTCGACATTTTAGGACAACCCATTTTCTATGCGCTTTTACCCAAAATGAACCGGGTATTTGCTACGATGATTGCCGGAACGGTAGTGTCTTTGCTGACTGCTCTTCTGACAGTGGGTTGCGCCACGGTATGTATTCTTTGCACGCCAAAGCGACTGATTGTATCAAAAGAAGAACTCAAAAAAGAAGAAGCAAAGACGAAAGAAAGACCGTTAAAAAAGAAGCGCCTTCAGCGCAAGAAGAACCAGGATTGAACCTCCTAGCACTTCTGCTTTTTTGCCAAGCATTTCACCGAATTTTTTCCCTAATAAAACGGCAAGAAAACTGCATAGAAAAGTGGTCAAGCAAATCATTGCTGCCGATGAGAAAATCGACACTTTCATACTGCAAAATGCAATCCCCACGGCAAACGCATCAATACTGGTAGCAATCGCCTGCATGAAAAGAACCCCGTAAGTCATTACGGTGGGTTCTTTTTTTTCCAGCTGTTCATGGCAGAGACCTTCCTTTAGCATTTTTGCTCCCAAAAAGCCTAAAATCAAGAAAATAATCAGTCCCGAATACTGCACCAGCCACTTAGAAAAGATACCGCCTGTGCAATATCCTAACATAGGCATCAATCCCTGGAAAATACCAAAGAAAACAGGCATCATAAATTTTTTATCCTGCCCCATCCGATAGACCATACCATTGGTTAAGGACACGGCAACAGCATCCATACTAAGACCGATGCCAATCATAATGATCTCTACTAAATTCATATGTATCCCTTTTATTCCACATCGGATAACCCGAAGGTGCGGATTTTATAAATATTGTTTCGCCAATCACGGTTCACTTTCACCCAAAGCTCTAAGTGAACCTTTTTTTGATATTTTTTCTCTAATTCTTCCCGTGCCATGGTGCCGATTTTCTTTAGGAAGGACCCTTCCTTCCCAATGATAATCCGTTTGTGGCTATCCTTTTCGCAATAGATGTTCACACCGCATTTTAACAGATTCTTTGTTTCTTCCATCTGCACGGTTTCTAATGCTAACCCGTGAGGAATTTCTTCATTTAACAGTTTTAGAAGCTTTTCACGAATGATTTCGCAAATCTGCATCCTGGGATCGGTGTCAGTTTTCATATCTTCGGGATAGAAAAAGGGCCCTTCCACCAGATGATCTTTTAAAATGCTGACTAAAAGGTCTACACCGTCCCGCTTTAGGGCAGAAACAGGCACCACTTCGATAAAATCATACAATTTGGAATATTCCAAAATCACGGGAAGCAGTTTTTCCTTGGGAATCGTGTCAATTTTATTTAAAACTAAAATTGTAGGAATCTTATTTTTCTTAAAATTTTCGATAATTTTCTTTTCAATGTCACCGGGGAAACGGGGTTCTGCCACCAAAACGGTTACATCACAGTCTGCCACCGCACCGTTTGCCGCCGACATCATTTCTTCCCCTAAACGGGTTTTGGGGGTATGAATACCGGGAGTATCGGTAAATACAATCTGATCGTCCCCTTGGGTTAAAATCCCCACAATCCGGTTACGAGTAGTCTGGGAACGGTAAGACACAATTGCCACCTTTTCTCCGATGATGGTATTTAGTAAGGTGGATTTCCCCGTGTTGGGACGCCCCACCAAGGCAACAAAGCCTGATCTTGTCATAGTGTATCTCTCCGTTTTTCGGTTTTTTGGTCTGTGCTTTTCATCTAATCTATTTTCACTAAGGTGCAGAGAAAGGGATGCATAATGGGGAAACCGAACCCGTTAGGGGTTACCCGAAGGCGTACCCGAGTGTACGCCGAGTGGAGAGGTTTCAACCATTAGGAGCGATTTTTCAAGCCATAAAAGAAACGTATGCGCGATAGGCTTCATAGATGTCTGCCTTGTGAGCAATTTCATAAGGTGCGTGCATAGACAGTAGGGCCACACCGGCGTCAATTACATCGGCGCCAAGGTTTGCAATATACTGGGCAACGGTTCCACCGCCGCCTTCGTCTACTTTGCCAAGTTCTGCAAACTGATAAGCAATGTCATTTTCATCAAAAATGTTGCGGATATAGGCAACCAGCTCCGCACTTGCTTCGGAGGAGCCACCTTTTCCACGGGAGCCGGTGTAACGAAGCAGGGTTAAGCCACATCCAAAGATGGGAGAATTTTGCTTTTCGTATACTTCTGCATACATAGGATCGTATGCTGCTGCCACATCGGAGGATAGACACATAGTTTTTGCCATCACTTGATTGATACGAACATTCGGTTTTAATTCTTCTAAGAAATATTCTAAAAATTTGGACTGCATGCCGGAGTTTCCCATACTGCCCACTTCTTCACGGTCAGCCAGTAATACCACTGCTGTTTTCTTGGGAGCATTGGTTTCAAGCAAGCCGCAAAAAGCGGTGTAGGCACAAACTCTGTCATCGTGACCGTAGGCAGCAACCATACTTCTGTCAAAGCCTAAATCACGGGCAGCCCCCTGAGGCACCACTTCAATTTCTGCAGAATAGAAATCTTCTTCGGTAATGCCGTAGGTTTCTTCTAAAATTTTTAATAAAGCAGTTTTTACTTCATCGCTTTCTGCATCCAAATCAGGATTGGAACCGGATAACACCATCAGTTTTTCACCGGGGATGCCTTCGGTCATTTTCTGAGTCATCTGTTTGGATGCCAAGTGAGGTAATAAATCAGTTACCATAAAAATGGGGTCGTTTTCTCCGTCACCAATAGCAATTTTTACAGTTTCGCCGTTTTTCTTTACTACAACACCGTACAATGCCAGAGGAGTTGCCACCCACTGATACTTTTTGATACCGCCATAGTAATGGGTGCGAAGATAGGAAAAACCGCCTTCTTCGGTCACCGGTGCCGGTTTTAAGTCCAGACGGGGCGAATCAATGTGTGCGGCAACCAAATTGATACCACATTCTAAGTCTTCTTCCCCGATAACCGCAAACACAGCGGAACGGTTTTTATTGATATAATACACTTTGTCACCGGGTTTTAAGACTTTTTGATCAGCAATATTCAAAAAACCGTTTTCTTTGGCTTTGGTTTCAAAATACTCCACGCATAAACGCTCAGTTTTTGCAGTGGTTAAAAAAGCTTTGTAACCTTCTGCGAAGGCTTCTGCTTTTGCCTGATAGTCGGTACCCTGATGTTTTTTAAATAAGTGTTCTTTTTTCATAGTTTGGCACTTCTCTTTCTTACAGAATGCTAGCTAGCATTCCATCAATTTTTTGGTAGAACTCGGGGAGAGTTCCATTATTTTCCAGTATGAAATCTGCTGTTTCGTACTGCTCTTGTGCATGGATTCGTTTATTGGCTTCTTCTTCTGACAAAAAATCTCTTGCCATAATCCGCTTCAGGGTGGCATTGCTTGTTACTGCCACAGTTTTATCGCACAGATTTACAATATCGGTAGCATAAAGCACTGCCCCTTCAATCACGATATGTTTGTTCGGTTGACTTTGAATTTGCGCTTTCACTTCTGCGGTGATTAAGGGATGGGTTATCGCATTTAGTTTTGCCAGTGCCTCAGGATGGGAAAACACGTAGTCCCCCAGTTTTCTGCGATTTAAGGTACCGTCACAATTGAAATACTCTGCTCCGAAGGTTTCGATCACTTGGGAAAGCCCAATTTTGCCGGGCATTAAGATTTCACGGCTGATTTTATCTCCGTTAATCACATAAAACCCCTTGGTGCGAAGGTAGTTACAAAAGGTAGTTTTTCCACTTCCGATTCTGCCGTAAACACCGATAATCATACCAACAGTTCACCTCATTCAGCCAATGCCGCTTTGATGGCAATAGCACATTCTACACGCTTTTTCTGCATCTGACAAGCGATGTCGTAAGGTTTGTATAAGTCTTTTTCGTATTTTAAAGAGCTTGCACTGCAACCTGCACTGCAATAGAATTTTGCAAAACAGGTATCGCAACCCTTCACGGTGTAAATATCACGGTCACGGAAGGCTTCTGGCATTTCGTAGGTGCCGTCTAACACGTTCCCGATTTTGTATTCGGGTTCATCGGCAAACTGATGGCAGGGAAAAATGTCACCGGAGGGAGTGACCGCCGCATATTCGCAACCGGCTCCACAACCGGAAATACGGCGGAGTGCACAAGGACCGTTATCTAAATCAATCATAAAATGGAAGAAATTAAAGCGGTTTTCGCCGGATTTTTCCCGTTTGATGATTTCTTCTGCCAGCTTTTCATACTCGGCAAAAATTTCGGGTAAGTCCTCATAGCCGATTGCCATGGGAGATTTTTCGTCTAAGGTAACAGGCTCCACAGAAATCTGTTTGAAGCCTAAATCTGCAAGATGAAGCACATCCTTGGTGAAATCCTTGTTATCCTTGGTAAAGGTGCCACGGATGTAGTAATCCATTTGCTTTCTGTCATTGGCAATTTTGATAAATTTGTCAATGACTTTATCGTAAGTGCCTTCTCCTGACACGGTTTTACGGTTTTTATCGTGAATCTCTTTTCGACCGTCGCAGGAGAGGACAATATTATCCATGTTTTTATTTACATACGCCATCTGGTCTTCATCAATTAACAGACCGTTGGTGGTGATGGTGAAGCGGAAATGCTTGCCGTGTTTTAAGCCTTGTTCTCTGGCATAGGCAACCGTTTTCTTTACCACATCAAAATTGAGCATAGGCTCGCCGCCAAAAAAGTCAATTTCAATATTTTTTCTGTTCTGAGAATGCGCAATTACAAAGTCGATTGCCTTTTTGGCAACCTCTAAGGGCATAATGCTTCGTACCCCGTGAAATGCCCCCGTTCCTGCAAAACAGTAACGGCATCTTAAATCACAATCGTGCGCCATATGAAGGCACAGCGCCTTTACCGGGGGAGTTTTCGTTTTGGCATCCCGGAAGGGTTTATAAATATCGTGGGAATATAAGGTCCCCTCTTTTTTTAATTCTAAAATTTCCGATACGGCTTCCGATAAAATTTCTTCGGAATACTTAGCTTTTACCTCCTCAGAAATCTTGGTTTCATCAAAATCGTGTTCGCCAAGTAAGTCATACACGGCGTCGGAAACCACGTGTACCGAACCGGAATAAATATCCAGTACAATATTATTCCCGAATAACTGATATTTATGTATCATTTTGGTTTCTCCTCTTTATTTCCAATCGTATTTGGTGAGCTTTCCTTCCAGACGGAAGTGGGAAAACCCGTCCTGACGGAAGGCTTCATACGCCACTATTGCAACCGAATTGGAAAGATTTAAACTCCGGATTTCCCCGATCATAGGAATCCGAAGGCAGGTTTCTTGGTTTTCTAACAAAATCTCTTCGGGGATTCCTGCAGTTTCTTTCCCGAAAATGAGATAACAGCCATCTTCAAAGCTGGCTTCCGAATAATCACGGGGTGCTTTGGTGGTTAAGTAATACATTTTTTTCTGATTTTTTTGATTCTTTTCATAAAAATCAGCAATGCTGTCGTAATAGGTGATATCCACATCGTGCCAGTAGTCCAGTCCTGCCCGCTTCAGCTTTTTATCGTCTATGGTGAAGCCCATAGGTCCGACCAGATGGAGCTTTGCTCCCGTTGCGGCACAGGTACGGGCAATGTTTCCCGTATTCTGCGGAATTTCCGGCTCAAATAACACAATATTTAACGTCATGTTTTGTTCCTTCTTTTTTACAAATGCTTTTTGGCAAAAGCTTCCAGTCGCTTTAACGCCTTTTTGATATTATCCTGAGAATAGGCATAAGAAATTCGCACATAGCCTTCCCCCGAATCCCCAAACGCCGTGCCCGGAACTACCGCAAGGTGCTGTTCTGTGAGCAAGGTCTGGCAAAAATCTTCGGAAGTCATCTTAAATTTCTCAATGGAGGGAAACACATAAAATGCTCCGTAGGGATTAAAGCAGGTCATTCCCATGGCATTTAAGGAATCCACCAAAAATTTCCGGCGAATGTTGTATTCTTCCTTCATTCGCTCAATATCTGCTCTGCCGTGTTTTAATGCTTCAATTGCCGCATACTGGGAAAACGTGGGTGCAGACATAATGCCGTACTGATGAATCTTTAAAATGGCGGAAAGCACATCGGGATGAGCGCAGGCAAATCCCAGTCGCCAACCGGTCATAGCAAAGGCTTTGGAAAAGCCGTTGATCACTACGGTTCTGTCCCGCATTCCGTCAAAGGTGGCAATGGAAACATGTTTGCCGGTGTAGGTCAGTTCTGAGTAGATTTCATCGGAAATGACCATCAGATTATTCTCTTTAATGATAGGTACAATCTGAGATAAATCCTCCTCGGTCATAATACCGCCGGTGGGATTGTTGGGATATGGCAATACCAATAATTTTGTTTTATCGGTAATCGCATTTTTTAAAAGTTCAGGGGTTAATTTAAACCCGTCCTCCGCCTTAGTTTCAATGGAAACGGGAACTCCGCCTGCCAAAATGGTGCAGGGCTTGTAACACACAAAGCTGGGTTCCGGAATCAGCACTTCATCGCCGGGAGAAACCAGCGCACGAAGTGCCGCATCTAAAGCTTCAGATGCACCAACCGTCACCACGATTTCGTTTTCGGGATGATAGGATACATGAATGGTTTCTTCCATATATTTTGCAATTTCACGACGCAATTCCAAAAGTCCTGCGTTGGCGGTGTAGTGGGTGCGTCCCTTTTCCAAAGATTTAACCGCCTCGGAACGAATATGCCAGGGAGTGACAAAATCAGGCTCCCCGACTCCTAAGGAAATCACATCGTCCATGGTTGCCGCAATATCAAAAAAGCGGCGAATCCCCGAGGGCGGAATATCTCTTACCTGCTGATTCACAAAGTCAATGGGATGAAATTCTTTCGCAGTTTTCATTATAGGGTAATCACCCTTTCGTCCTTGGGTTCTTCGGCGTATAATACGCCGTCTACTTTATAGTTTTTCAGCACAAAATGAGTGGCGGTGGAAACCACGGTATCCAAGGTGGACAGCTTTTCGCCCACAAACATGGCAACATCCTTCATAGAATTGCCCACCACGGTAACTGCTAAATCGTAGCCACCGCTCATTAAGGTGACACTTCTCACTTCCGGAAAGGCATAAATCTCTCTGGCAATTTTATCAAAGCCTTCTCCTTTTTGGGGAGTCACTTTCAGTTCAATGGTGGCAACCGTCAACTCGGGAGAAATTTTGTCCCAATTGATTAAGGTTTTGGTGCCTAAAATGATACCCTCATCCCGCAAGCGTGCAATTTCATTGGCAACTTGGGTTTCGTCTTCTGCCAAAAGTTCAGCAATGTCTTTGGCAGAATAGGTGGCATTTCGTTCTAAGAGATTTAAAATTTTACGGGTAAATTCCATAAAAATGCATCCTTTCTTTGGAAAAAAGATTGTTTAGCGGGCTTTGGTTTCTGCTTCCACTTTCAGTTCTTTGATAAATTCGTCTAATTTTAAGCTGCCTTTGTCACCGTCTTTTCTGGAACGAACGGAAACGGTGCCTTCTTCTGCTTCTTTTTCACCAACGATTACCATATAGGGCAGTTTTTCAAGCTGTGCTTCACGGATTTTGTAGCCGATTTTTTCGCTTCTGTTATCCAGCTCTACTCGAAAACCTGCCATCATCAGTTCGTCAGTTACTTTCTTAGCGTATTCTTCAAAACGTTCAGAAATGGGCAGAACCTTTAACTGCACGGGTGCTAACCATAAGGGGAATGCACCTGCATATTTTTCGATTAACAATGCCAAAGTTCTTTCATAGCAACCGATAGAGGTTCTGTGAATGATATAGGGATTTTTCTTGGTGCCATCTGCTGCCACGTATTCCATGCCGAATTTTTCTGCCAGCATCTGGTCAATCTGAATGGTGATTAAGGTGTCTTCCTTACCGTGAACATTCTTAATCTGAATGTCTAACTTCGGACCGTAGAAAGCAGCTTCACCAATACCGATTTTGTAGTCTAAGCCAAGGTCATCCAGGATTTCTTTCATAATGCCCTGAGCTTCGTCCCACTGTTCGGGAGTACCGATATATTTTTCGGTGTCTTCAGGATCCCACTGGGAGAACCGGTAGGAAACATCTTCATATAAGCCTAAGGTTTTTAACATATAGTTGGTTAAATCCAGACAGTTTCTAAATTCGTCTGCCAGCTGTTCGGGAGTACACATTAAGTGACCTTCGGAAATGGTGAACTGACGCACACGGATTAAACCGTGCATTTCGCCGGAGGCTTCGTTACGGAATAAGGTGGAGGTTTCTGCCAGTCTCATAGGCAGGTCTCTGTAGGAACGGCCACGGTTTAAGAATGCCTGATACTGGAAGGGACAGGTCATGGGACGCAGTGCAAACACTTCGTCGTCGGTTTCTTCGTCTCCCATCACAAACATACCGTCTTTGTAATGATCCCAGTGACCGGAAATTTTATATAAATCACTTTTTGCCATTAAAGGAGTTTTGGTGAGTAACCAGCCACGTTTCTGTTCTTCGTCTTCTACCCAACGCTGAAGTAGCTGAATCACTCTTGCGCCTTTGGGAAGCATAATGGGTAAGCCCTGACCGATAACATCCACGGTGGTAAAGAGTTCTAATTCTCTGCCCAGTTTATTGTGGTCACGTTTTTTTGCTTCTTCCAATCTGGTAACATGTTCTTCTAATTCTTCTCTGGTGGGGAAAGAAATACCGTAGATACGGCGGAGCATTTTGTTCTTTTCATCCCCTCTCCAATATGCACCGGTGATGGATAAGAGCTTATATGCTTTAATGGCACCGGTAAAGGTCAGGTGAGGACCTGCACACAGGTCGGTGAAGTCGCCCTGCTCGTAGAAAGACAGTTCACTGTCTTCGGGCAGATCGTTGATCAGTTCCACTTTATAGGGTTCATCTTTCACCTTTTCCAAAGCTTCTGCACGGGATAAGGTGTAACGGTTTAAGCGGGTGTTTTTCTTGATGATTTTTTTCATCTGACTTTCGATTTTGGCGAGGTCTTCATTGGTGAAGCCGGGATCGTAGTCAAAATCGTAATAAAAACCGTTGTCGGTTGCGGGACCGATTGCCAGCTTTGCATCGGGATATAAAATCTTCACGGCTTCTGCCAGCACGTGAGAGGTGGTGTGCCAATAGGTTTTCTTACCTTCAGGATCGGAAAAATCAAACAGAGTGATTTCCCCGTTTTCGCTGATTTCTTCGGATAAGCCTACCACTTTGCCGTTTACTTCGGCACATAACACGCCTTTTAATACATCGGGATTTTCTGCTTTTACCGCTTCAAACACGGACACGGGAGCAGACACGCTTTTTAAATTTACTTTAATCATTTTTCAAATCTCTTTTCTTTTAAAAATTTTGTAAGCTCGCTGTTGTCGTTATATTTTTTTGCCCTGAGGATGTGCACAGCCAATCAGCTCGTTCACATCCGTAATGCCGTTTTGGTCTAAATAGGTGTTCAATCCGTCAATCACCTTTAAAGGGGTGAAGGGATCTTTAAAGTTCATAGTGCCAACCGAAACTAAGGTTGCACCTGCTGCCATAAATTCCACAGCATCGTTACCGTTTGCCACACCGCCCATACCGATAATGGGTGCTTTGGTTTTGGCATAGGTCTGATACACCATACGCACTGCAATGGGTCTTACGCAGGGACCGGAAAGTCCTGCCACGGTGTTATGGAAAATGGGCTTTCTTGTTTTTAAGTCAATTGCCATACCGGTGACGGTGTTGATTAAGGAAAGGCCGTCTGCCCCTGCATCCATGGCTGCCTGACCAATGGTGGCAATGTCTGTCACATTGGGGGAAAGTTTGATGCATAAAGGAGTGGAAATTGCCTCCTTCACCATTTTGGTGATTTCAAACACAGTATCGGGATTGGTTCCGAATGCGGCACCGCCCTGCTTCACGTTGGGGCAGGAAACATTCAGCTCAATGATATCTGCTCCTGCTGCATCCACAATTTTGCAGGCTTCCACATAATCGGAAAAGGTGCTGCCGGATACATTGGCAATAATTCTTAAATCCAGTTCTTTTAACTTTGGCATAATATGTTTTGCAAAATATCTTACGCCGGGGTTCTGAAGTCCAACACTATTCAATACCCCCGAAGGGGTTTCCACGATTCTGGGAGCGGGATTGCCCTGTCGTTCGTTTAAGGTTAATCCTTTCACGGTGATACCGCCCAGTTTTTCGATGGGATAGAGTTCGTTGTATTCCATCCCGAATCCGAAGGTGCCGGAGGCAGTTACCACAGGGTTTTTAAATTCCACACCCAGATAGTTTACTTTTAAGTTTGCCATTTAGAGTAATACCTCCCTTGCATTGAATACGGGACCGTCTTTGCAGACATGAAGATGACGGAAGCCCTCTTCGCTATCATCCTCTACCTTGATGTTGCAGCAAAGGCAAGCGCCGATACCGCAACCCATCCGTTCTTCCATGGAAATCTGGCAATGGATGTTATATTTATCGGTAATTTCTTTTAAAGCTTTGAGCATGGGTAAGGGACCGCAGGCATATACCGCCTCGTAGGCACCGCTCTCCAGCTTTTCTTTCACTGCCTGCAGAGCGTTTCCGTGAAATCCGTAGGAACCGTCGTCTGTAGCGATGTATAAATTGTTGCAATGACTTTTAAATTCGTCTTCCAAAGTCACCAAGTCTTTGGTACGAAAGCCTAATGCCACATCGCAGGTTCCCACCTGTTTTGCCAACTGGAACAAGGGATAAACCCCGATGCCTCCGCCTAAAATTAAGGCTTTTTCTTTGCGAATGGTAAAGCCGTTACCCAAAGGACCTAAAATATCTAAGGAATCCCCAACCTGCTTTTCGGAAAGCTTTTGGGTGCCTTTTCCTCGAACATCGAAAATAAAGCGGATGCCCGTGTCGGTCACTTCGCAGATACTGATAGGGCGACGAAGCACAAATTCATCACCGCAATCAATATGCACAAACTGTCCGCAACGGGATGTTTTTGCCAGATATTCGTCCTCCACGGTCACATCAAAAATGGAACCGCAAAGGTTGGTTTTCTTGATAATTTTTGCTGTTGTAACCTGATATTTTTTTGTTTCTTCCATATTCTAAAACCTCACAATCTTCTGCCCCAAATTAAATGGCAGAGGTGATATCTTCTTTCATACGGATGGCTTCTTTTCTTGCAAATTCTGCGAATGCTTCGCCGGGAGCGCCTGCTTTCTGATATGCACACATAATGCCACGGCTGGAATTTACCACAGCTCCCATACCGTCTTTGTCAAACAGATGAGCAATATCTTTTGCGGTGCCACCCTGAGCGCCGTAACCGGGTACTAAGAACACGGTTTTTGGCATAATGGCACGAAGTTTTTTAGACTGCTCGGGATAGGTTGCCCCCACAACGGCACCCACGGAGGAGTAGCCTAAATCGTTGATGGTGGATTCGCCCCATTTGTTTACCATTTTGGCAACTTTTACATAGATTTCTTCGCCGTCCAACACAAGATCCTGCAGTTCTCCGCTGGAGGGGTTGGAGGTTTTTACCAACACGAAGATGCCTTTATCAAATTCTTCACAGCGTTTTACAAAGGGCAGAATGCCGTCACTTCCCAAATAGGGGTTCACAGTTAAAGAATCGGGCTGAAAAGCTCGTTCTTTAGCACCGAACAATGCGGTTTCTCCCAGATATGCAGTGGCATAAGCATCAGAGGTGGAACCGATATCGTTTCGTTTGCCGTCTGCAATCACATAAAAGCCTTTTTCTTTCGCATATTTAATAGTTTCGTAATAAGCACGGATTCCTTCCAGACCGTACATTTCGTAGTAAGCAGACTGAGGTTTCACCGCAGGCACAATGTCGCATAACGCATCCATTAAGCCTTTGTTAAATTCCAAAATTGCTTCGGCAGCAGCTTTGAAGGTTTTGCCGTGTTCTTTTTCCGCTTTTTCTAAAATGTAGGTGGGGATATAGGATAACACCGGGTCTAAACCTGCCACAGTGGGGTTATTCATTTGTTTGATTTTTGTTAACAGTTCTTTCATAAGGAACTTCCTTTCTCTTATGATGTTTGCAAAAATTTTCGCAGACATTCTTATCGCTATCTTCTTAAGATAATTTCAACTGACCATCAGTGATTACAAGTTTCACTCTACCCGTCAGTTCTTTGCCGTAGTAGGGAGAGTTTTTGCTTTTGGACACAGTATTTTCGGGAGTGGGTACCCAGGTTTCGTCTAAATCACAAACGGTGATATTAGCGGTTGCGCCGACTTTAATTTCGGCAGGAGTAATATTTAAAATTCTGCAGGGGGTGTCTGCCATTAATTTGGCAAGTCCCGGCAGGGTGATTTTTCCGGTTTTGTAAAGATAAGTGCATCCCACCGCAAAGGAGGTTTCTAATCCGATGATGCCATTTAAAGCATGGTCAAATTCAATTTTCTTTTCGTCAAAGTGATGGGGTGCATGGTCGGTTGCGATAGCGTCAATGGTACCGTCCGTTAAGCCTTCAATGATGGCTGCCACATCAAAGTCCTCTCTTAAGGGAGGATTCATTTTGGCATGGGTATCGTAGCCTTCGCAGGCTTTGTCTGTCAAGGAGAAGTAGTGGGGGCAGGTGTCACAAGTGACTTTTACCCCTTCTTTTTTCGCATTGCGGATCAGCTCAACGCTTCCCTTGGTGCTGATATGGGTGATATGAACAGGCACCTGATAGCTTTTTGCCAAAATCACTTCTCTGGCAATGGCAGCCTCCTCTGCTGCACGGGTGATGCCACGGAGTCCCAGACGGTCTGCAGTAGCACCTTCATTCATCACGCCGCCGTTTACTAAAGACAAGTCTTCCGAGTGGCAAACCACGGGCATACCTGCCATATCGGCATAACGGAGTGCCTGACGCATGGTGTTGGAATCGGAGACCGGTTTTCCGTCATCAGAAACGGCAACGGCACCGTGTGCCTTTAATTCCATCATTTCGGTTAATTCTTTGCCTTCTAATCCTTTGGTGATTGCCGCTACGGGAAACACCTTAGCATAGCCAAACTTGTTGGCTTTGTTGATAATATATTCCACCACGGGTACACTGTCGGTCACGGGGTTGGTGTTAGGCATTGCCGCTACTCCCCAGAAACCGCCGTGCATCGCTGCTTTGGTGCCGGTTTCAATGTCTTCTTTGTAGGTAAAGCCAGGGTCTCTCATATGGGTATGCATATCGAAGAAAGAGGGAAATGCAGTTTTACCGGTGCAATCAATCACCCGGTCCGCATTGTCAGTAAGGTTTGCACCGATTTTGGAAATCACGCCGTCTGCAATCAGGATGTCCTGCGCTTCGGCTACGGATTCCACAGTAACAACGGTAAGATTTTTTAATAAAATAGTCATCATTCATTCCTCCTCTATGCACGGTTCACGAAGGTATCCAGCACTGCCATACGGATTGCCACCCCGTTGGTTACCTGCTCGTCAATCACAGATTTGTCGGGAGCATACAGTGCCGACTGCAATTCCAGACCGCGGTTTACCGGACCGGGATGCATAATGATGGCACCTTCTTTGGCAAGCTTCATCCGTTCTTCGTTGACGCCAAAGTATTTGGAATACTCGTATCCGGAGGGGAAGAAACAGTTTTTCTGACGTTCCAGCTGAAGTCTTAAGGGCATTACCACATCGGCATCTTTGATGGCCTTGTCCACATCGGTATACAGTTTCACGCCTAAACTTTCCAAATCGTTGGGAAGCAGGGTTCTGGGACCCGCCATGACCACTTCGGCTCCCAATTTCAAAAGGCCGTAGGTATCGCTTCGTGCCACACGGCTATGGTAAATGTCACCAATGATGGCAATTTTTTTGCCTTCTACAGTGCCCATTTTTTCATACATGGTGAAAAAGTCTAAAAGTGCCTGGGTGGGATGCTCGTTCATCCCGTCACCGGCGTTGATGACAGTGGCGTCCACATTTTTAGCTACCAGATGGGGAGCACCTGCATTTTCATGACGGATAATGAAGCAGTCCGTTCCCATCACGTTCAGAGTTCGGGTGGTGTCGATTAAGGTTTCGCCTTTTTGCACAGAGCTGGAGGATACTGCCATATTGGAGGCCATAGCGCCCAGATATTTTGCTGCCAGCTCAAAGGAAGTTCGGGTTCGGGTGCTGTTTTCGTAAAACAGAGTCATCACCGATTTTCCTGTCAGGTTGGTGGCTTTTTTGCAATCGGAGAAAATGATTTTCTTCATGCCCTCCGCTTTTTTCAAGATATAGTGGATTTGATCGGCATCCAGATTCTTGATGCCAAGCAAGTCTTTTTCAAATTTCATAGTCCTTACATTCGACTCCTTCCCGCCAATGTTCATGAAAACATTTCTAAAAAAATACAAAATTACACTTATATAGTATAGCACAAAGATTTTTGTTTGTCTATAGTTTTAGCCTATTTTTTTCGTGTTTTTTGTGGGTTTTTCGCCCTCTTTTCCCTGTTTCAAATTGACAAATCTTCCCGGGTGTGCTAAAATGGAAGAATCCTTGAGAACAAAGAGGAATTTTTTATGAATATTTATCAGTCGCTGTCGGAAAAATTGCAGGAAAAAATCCGCCACGATTTTCAAGACAGCTATATCTTACAAAACACAGCAATCCGTCGGGATCAAAGCCACGATCAACCCTCCATCTGGAGAAGCTGTTATCTGCGGGATGTGGAGAAAATCATGCACTCTCCCTACTATAACCGTTATACCGACAAAACCCAGGTGTTTGCCTTCTATAAAAACGACGATATCAGCCGCCGCGCCTTTCATGTGCAATTGGTGTCCCGCATTGCCCGAAATATTGGCAGAATGTTGGGATTAAACTTAGATTTAATCGAAGCCATTGCATTGGGACATGACATTGGCCATACCCCCTTCGGTCATGCAGGAGAAAGCTTTTTAAATGCCCTTTCTTTAGAGCATACGGGAAGACAGTTTCACCACAATGTGCATAGCGTCCGTGTGTTAGACGGAATTTTCCGTCACAATATTTCCCTACAGACCTTAGACGGCATCCTTTGTCATAACGGTGAAATGGAGCAAAAAGAATACCACACCTCCCCGTTGAATAGTTTTTCGGAATTTGATGAAAAAGTGGAAACCTGTTACGTAAAAGACGGAGCGGTGAAAAAATTAATTCCCTCCACCAAAGAAGGCTGTGTGGTAAAAATCTGCGATTTAATTGCTTATTTGGGCAAAGACCGTCAAGATGCATTAAAGACCGACACACTCTCCTCGGAAGAACTGTTTTCCGAAACTTCCTTAGGCAAATATAACGCTGTGATTATCAATAATTTATGCGTAAATATTATTGAAAAAAGCTACGGAAAAGACTGTATTTTGATGGACGAAGAATCCTTTTTGGCACTTTCTAAAATCAAGGAAGAAAACTACCGTTTCATTTACGGAAGCAAACGGGTGAAAGAAATCGAAGAATTGCTTCGCCCCATGTTTTTTGAAGTATACAAAAAACTGCGAAAAGACCTTACTGAAAACCGCACAGAATCTCCCATTTTCAGCCATCACTTAGATTTTGTGGCGGAACACGGAAAACATTACCGCCAGAACAATTATCGGGAGGAAACTTCCGTTGACCAAACGGTCATCGACTATATTGCAAGTATGACGGATGACTATTTTATCGAGCTGTATGAACATCTGTTCCCCGATAAAAAATCGCCGTTAAGTTACACCCCTTACTTTAGTTAAGAAAGGATCAAAAGAAATGAAAATTGGATTTATCGGTACCGGCAATATGGGCGGTGCCATGATCGACGGTATTTTAGCATCGGGAATTGTTGTTGCATCCGACATGTATGTAAGCGATATTTCCGAAACTCAATTGGAAAAATACAAAGAAAGAGGCATCCATACCTCCACGGATAACAAAGTAACCGCAAAACATGCCGACTATATTTTCTTAACCGTGAAACCTCAGTTTTATGAAGCGGTGCTGGAAGACTTGACTGAATTTCCCCAGAAAATATATATCACCGTGGCTCCCGGTATCACCACAAATTTTCTTAGAAAAATGCTTGCCGACACTACCAAAGTGGTAAGAACCATGCCCAACACTCCCGCTCTGGTGGGAGAAGGGGTAACGGCAGTTTGCAGAGGTGATTACGTAACCGACGAAGAATACGAAACGGTGAAAAAGCTGATTACAGCATTCTCGGAAATTCACGAATTGCCGGAAGATAAAATGGACGCCATTATTTCAGTTTCCGGCTCTTCTCCCGCCTACGTTTATATGATGATTGACGCCATGGCAAAATCGGGTGAACGCCAAGGAATCCCTTACGAAACTGCTCTGCGGATGGCAGGAAAAACCGTGTTAGGTGCAGCCAAGCTGCTGCTTTCTTCCGATGAACCTGCTGACGTACTGGTAGACCGTGTCTGCTCCAAAGGAGGCACCACTATTGAAGCGGTGAATCACTTAAAAGAGCACGATTTTTACCGATTGATTGACGATGCTATGGCAGAATGTACCCGCCGTGCATTGGAACTAAAAAAGTAGGAAAGGATGACTCTTTTTTGGACAGCAAAGAAATCATCTACGAAGAGCTGATGAATCGGATGGAGAAAAACATCTGCCCCATCTGCGACTTTGTAGAATTCCGCTTGGCAGAAGCTCTTGAGCGTTTTTTATATGAAGGAATCAACACCCCTCACACCCGTGCAAAAATAGAATGGACCAACGGCTTTTGCAATTTTCATGCCCATCGTTTACTGCAATTGGGAGACCCCCTTTCCCATGCAATTTTATATCACGATTTTATGAATAATGTGATGAAGGATGTGCCCGACAAAAAATCCAAAACCGACCGCAGTGACCACAAAGAATGTTTCTTCTGCAAGATTCAAAGATCCAACGAGGAAGATTACACCAAAGCCTTTTTGGAATTTTATCAGAACAGCGAGTTTTCTTCCCGTTATGAAACTGGAGCAGCCATGCTGTGTGTTCCTCATTTGGTAAGTATTCAGAAAATTCGTTTTGCAAACAAGAAAACGGTTGGTCGCATTGTGGATGCCACTATGGAAAAATATCAACAATTAAATCACCACCTCTTTGAAATCAAACGAAAAAGTGATTATCGCAACACTCACGAAAAATGGACAGAGGAAGAAAAAACTGCCTGGAAAAAAGCAGTGGAAATTTTCAACGCTTATCCCGGAATCCATCAATAGCACGCTCGTTTTCAAGGTCGAATGTCCATGTACGACGGACGCCTCATTAGGTTTTCCTTAGCATTTTGTTACGATTTGCGACAAAAATGCACCTGCATTTTGTACAAAAATTACAATTTTTTCGTCAAAATGTCCACCAATTTGCCGAAAATGACAAAAACGTATTTACAAACGGGAAAATATGTTGTATAATGAGGTCGTTAAAAATTGAAGGAGGGGTAATATTGGCAGACATTGTCTGTCTTATCAATGTCTGTTTATATTACAAACGGTGAAATCTTATGCAAATCACAGACATTCGTGTTCGTAAAGTGAACTCTGTCGGCAAGATGAAAGCAGTGGTTTCTGTTACCTTAGACGGTTGCTTTGTTGTGCACGATATCAAAGTAATTGAAGGGAAAGAACGTCTGTTCATCGCAATGCCTTCCAGAAAAACTGCTGAAGGCGAATTTAAAGACATCGCTCATCCGATTAACACCGAACTGCGGGATGAACTCCAAACCTTGATTCTGGCAAAATATGAAGAAGCACTGGCAGAAATGCCCACGGAGATAGAAGAATAAGGATGATAAAGAGTGGATAATTCAAAAATTATCCACTTTTTTCATTTTTCTTCAAAAAATCCCTTGAATTTTATCGAGAAAGGTTGTATACTAATAATGTGTGCGTAATTTTTTAGCTGTTGCAGCAGAAAAACATTCTCCCAAAACACACTCCTCTGCACAATGGACTATACTTTTTTTGAATATTTGGGAGGTCGTTTTAATGAAATTTATCTGCACCGAAAAGCAAGAAGAAACCAATCGCCGTCTTATGGATGCGGGGGTCACGTTGTATGTGCCTTCTGCCTGCTATATCGGGGAAGAAGTTTCTATCGGGCAAGGCAGCAAAATTTTTCCCAATACAGTGATTTTGGGAAAAACCGTAATTGGAAACAATTGTGCAATCGGTCCTAACACGGTGATAGAAGACTGCACCATTGGTGACGATAACGAAATTTTGGCGTCCCATTTGCAACAAGCAACGGTAGAGCACGGTGTGAAAATCGGCCCGTTTTCTTATTTACGGCCAAAGGCACACATTAAAAGCAATGCAAAAATCGGTGATTTTGTAGAAATCAAAAATGCCGTGGTGGGAGAAGGCACAAAAGCCGCCCACTTAACCTACATCGGAGATTGCGATGTGGGAAAAAACTGTAACTTCGGTTGCGGAGCCGTTGTGGTAAATTACGACGGCATCAAAAAATCACGTTCCAAAATAGGCGACCACGCCTTTATCGGGTGCAACACGAACCTGGTATCTCCCGTTTTGGTGGGCGACTATGGATATACAGCCGCCGGCAGTACCGTTACCCAGCATGTGCCGGACGGTGCTTTGGCAATCGCCAGAGCAAAGCAAGAAAATAAAGAGGGATGGGTTAAGAGAAAGGGGTACCAAAAAAAATGATCACTCACGGGAAAGACATTAAAATCTTCTCAGCAAATTCCAATCCGAAATTAGCAGCAGATATTGCAGCAAACTTAGGTCTGTCTGTTGGACAGTCCTCCGTAAAACATTTCTCCGACGGAGAAATTTCGGTAAATATTTTTGAAACTGTCAGAGGTTCTGACGTATTCGTGGTGCAGTCTACCTGCAACCCTGTAAACGACAACTTAATGGAGCTTCTGATTATGATAGATGCTTTTAAACGTGCTTCCGCAGGAAGAATTACCGCAGTAATTCCCTATTTCGGATATGCACGTCAGGACAGAAAAGCGAAAGCCAGAGATCCGATTTCTGCAAAACTGGTTGCAGATTTAATCACCGCAGCAGGTGCAGACAGAGTGCTGACCATGGACCTGCATGCAGCGCAGATTCAGGGTTTTTTCAATATTCCTGTGGACCATTTGCTTGGCTCCGCAATTTTATGTCCGTATTTTGCAGAACACATTAACACAGAGGACACCGTAATGGTTTCTCCTGACTTAGGAAGTGTTACCCGCGCAAGATACTATGCAGAACGTTTGGATATTCCGATGGCGATTATTGACAAACGTCGCCCCAAAGCAAACGTTTCTGAAGTTATGAACATTATTGGCGATATTAAAGATAAAAACGTTATTATGATTGACGATATGATTGACACCGCAGGCACCATTGTGCATGCAGCCAATGCCTTAAAAGAAAGAGGCGCTAAGAAAATTACGGTAGGATGTACCCACGCAGTGTTCTCCGGTCCTGCAATTGAAAGAATCAAAGAATCTCCCATTGAAGAAATGGTGATTTTGGATACAATTCCCCTACCCCCGGAAAAAATGCTGGATAAAATCACCGTGCTGTCTTCCGCAAATGTGTTTGCAGAAGCGATTGACAGAATTTACGAAGACTTATCCGTTAGTACCCTGTTTATGTAATTTTTTTAAAACAGCGTAATAAGATTTACTTAGATTCATACATAGTAGGAGGCTCTTATGAGAATTGTTGTGGACGGCTTCGGCGGTGATTATGCACCGGAAGAAATTTTATTCGGGTGCCTCGCTGCCTTAGAAGAAAAGCAAGACTTGGAGCTTATTGTAACCGGTGATGAACAAGCGTTCCGGAAAATCATTGAAGATGCCGGAAACACTGTGCCTGACCGTATGAGCTTTGTTGCCACCACAGAAATTGTTGCAAATGAAGACGATCCCATTTCTGCAATCCGCAGAAAAAAGGATTCTTCCTTGGTTGTTGGACTTCAGCTGGTCAGCGAACAAAAAGGCGATGCTTTTGTCAGCGCAGGCAATACCGGCGCAGTGCTCACCGGTGCAACCCTCATCATCAAGCGAATCCGTGGAATTAAGCGGGCAGCCCTTTGCCCCACCATCCCCACCAAAAAAGGCAAAGCCGTGATTGTAGACGTGGGTGCCAATGCGGAATGCAAACCCGATTTTTATCCCCAGTTTGCAATGATGGGCACTGTTTACGCCAAAGAACTCTTAGGCATTAAAACTCCCAGAGCAGGCCTGATTAACATCGGTGTGGAACACCACAAAGGTACCTCCACCGTTGTGGAAGCATATCAGCTTTTAAAAAATGAACCTGCCATTCAGTTCGTGGGTAACATTGAAGCCCGTGACGTGCTAAACGGAGATGCCGAAGTGCTGGTGAGTGACGGTTGGACAGGGAATATCACCTTAAAAACCTTAGAAGGCACTGCAGGAGCGCTGTTTTACTTCTTAAAAGGCGTGTTCTACCAAAACTTCCTGACCAAACTGGCTGCAGCCATTTTAAAACCCGGACTTTCCCGTGTGAAAAAAATGATGGATGCCAAAGAAGTGGGCGGTGCACCTTTGTTAGGGTTAAATGCACCGGTGGTAAAGGCTCACGGCAATTCCGACCGGGTAGCATACAAAAACGCAATCTTATTTGCAGCTACCTTAACCGAGAAAGACGTATGCGGAAAAATTCGCAAACATCTTTCCTGATTTTTCCCGATAATAACAGATTACATATTAAAAAGGAGGATGAAACACAACATGTTCGATAAGGTAAAAGATATTATCGTAGAACAGTTGGGCATTGAGGAGGACAAGGTTACTCCTGAAGCTACCTTAGTAGACGATCTGGGCGCAGATTCTCTGGACGTGGTAGAACTGGTAATGGCATTTTCTGATGAATTTGGAATTGACATTCCCGATGATGCTGCAGAAAAAATCAGCACCGTGTCTGACGTGGTAAACTACTTAAAAGAAAATGTGTAAATCACACATCATATAAAAAAAGGACTGTCGAAAGCAGTCCTTTTTTATGTGTGTAAAAATTCCACCGATGCCCCTAAATTTTTGAGGTTTTCCACCATATTGTGATACCCACGGAATAAATGTCCTTCATCTTCCAAAACGGTTGTTCCCTCTGCCATTAAACCTGCAATGACCAAAGCGGCAGACCCCCGTAAGTCACCGGCTTTGACCTGTGCTCCATTTAATTTTGATGTGCCTTCTATTACGGCTGTGCGCCCCTCAATAGTAATTTTTGCACCCAACCTTTTCAACTCCCCGATATGCATAAACCGATTCTCGAAAATAGTTTCCGTAATCACAGAAGTTCCTTTCGCACCGCAAAGATAGGCACAAAACTGTGCTTGTAAATCCGTTGGAAAACCAGGATGAGGCATAGTTTTCACATCTACCGCTTTATAATTGGATTTCCCTTCCACCGTCACAGCAGTTCCCTTTACCGTGATATGTGCTCCGGTTTCCCGAAGCTTGGCAATCACCGGATTCAGATGCTCCGGAATCACCCCTGTTAAGGTGACCTTTCCCCCGGTTGCTGCAGCTGCAATCAGATATGTTCCTGCTTCAATCCGATCCGGAATAACGGAATACTCGCAGCCGGAAAGTTTCTCCACTCCCCGCACGGTAACTGTGTCGCTTCCTGCTCCTTCAATCCGGGCACCCATGGTGTTTAAAAAATTGGCAAGATCGGAAATTTCAGGCTCAGCGGCAGCGTTTTCCAGCACCGTGGTTCCTTTGGCAAGGGTTGCTGCCATCATCAGATTTTCAGTTGCTCCCACGCTGGGAAAATCCAGATAAATTTTATTGCCGCGAAGTTTGTCGGCTTTTAACAAAATATATCCGTTTTCCGTGTGAATAGAAGCACCAAGCTTAGAAAATCCTTTCAGATGCAAATCCACCGGTCTGGCACCAATCGGACAGCCACCCGGATAACTGACTCTCGCATAGCCGGTTTTAGCAAGCAACGGTCCTGCCACTAAAAAAGATGCCCGCAAACGGTTGGTAATCTGATACGGTGCAAACGGAGAAAGTTCTCCCGATGCCTCCGTCAGAAAGTGTTCTTTTTTTAATTCACTGTGTTTCCCGGTTTCCAAAAGTAGCTTTTGCATATTGAAAACATCTGTTATCGGCGGCACATTTGTGATATCACACCCATCATCCGACAACAGAGTTGCTGCTAAAATCGGCAGTGCCGCATTTTTGGAACCATTCACTTGAATTTCTCCGAAAAGCGGTTGTTTTCCTGTAATTTTCAGTTTTGGCACCGAGCATTCTCCTGACATTTTTTCATTCAAAATTAGTATGACCGAAGCACATAAAAAAATACACAAACCAGGTGTAACAAAAATGTAAAAAAAATTTTCGTGACATTTTCCTAAAACCGTAGTATAATAGAAAAGAAGAAGTATATTTTATGTTTAACAATAAAGATTGGAGGTGAACAAACATGCCATTTGAAGTTGCTGTTGCATCCGGACTGAATATTTTATCCACCATCCGCCTGGCAGATTATATTGATATTGCCATCGTGGCATATTTGATTTACCAGGTTGCCAAATTCTTTAAAGATACCAGAGCCGTTCAGGTTTTAAAGGGTATTGTATTTTTAATGGTGTTTGTGCAATTATCCAATATTTTTAAGCTGAACACCCTCCATTTTATCCTGCAAAACACCATGCAGGTTGGTCTTCTGGCGGTGTTTGTTCTGTTCCAGCCGGAAATCCGTGCAGCCTTGGCAAAAGTTGGAAAAAGTGGCGTTTCTCTCTTTAATTTTGAAGGTGATGAAGCGCAAAGTCCCACGCACAAGGTGATTGATTCGGTAACCGGCTCTGCAAAAGCCTTAGCTGAAAAGAAAATCGGTGCGTTGATTATCATTGAACGAAACACCAAAATCGGCGATATTATCGGCACAGGGATTGGGCTGAATGCTGAGGTATCCACCGAGCTTTTAAACAATATTTTCTATCCCAAAGCACCTCTGCATGACGGAGCCGTGATTATCGGAGAAGGAAAAATCAAAGCAGCATCCTGCTTCTTACCTCTCTCCCAGAATGACAGCTTAGAATCTGAATTAGGAACCCGTCACCGTGCAGGACTGGGAATTACCGAAGGAAGTGACTGTATCTCAGTCATTGTTTCAGAAGAAACCGGAAAGATTTCCTTAGCATGTAACGGCGGTTTAACCAGAAACCTAAGTCCCACCGTGTTAAAGGAAGCACTCTCCAAACTTCTTTTGAAAGAAGAAAACCAAAAGAAAACGAATCTGAAAAAAATGGTCAGACGCATTAAGAAAAACAAAGTTGAAAAATAAACAGATAGGAGGTCCCCATGAAAAAGTTTTTGGATGCAATCAAACGAAATACCATGCTGAAAGTGTTTTCTCTGATTCTTGCCATCCTTTTGTGGGCCTTCGTCCAGTTGGCACAAAATCCTGAAATCAGCTATGAGGTGTTTGAAGTACCTGTTGTGATTACCGGTGAAGCAGGAATCAACAATGAAGGATTTGTGGTAAGCAATCCGCCTGCCAACTTAACCACCAACGTAACCATTTCTACCAAACGCTCTTACTTAAACTCTTTTGACCATTCGTCCCTAAGTGCCTATGTGGATGTGTCTAATGCCAAATCTGCTGGAGATTATTCCCTGCCTATCCGGGTTCGCACCAGTGACCCGAACATCACCATTATCTCCAAAAGTCCTGCCAATGTTTCGTTATATGTGGACCGGATTATCACGGTGAAAAAACCCATCCGTATTTCCTACAATGGCAATATGGCAAAAGATTATTATATTGATGCGAAAAACGTGGAAATTTCCCCCAAAGAGGCAACGGTGAAAGTGCCTGAACTGGTGGAAAAAAATATTCACGAAATTGTGATTCATCTGGATATGACAGATGTAACCTCGGATCTGAGCGGTCAGTTCAACGGAGTCGCCGTAAACGACCAAGGGGAAGAAATTATGGATAAATTCCTCTCGGTGACCGACGAAAATATCAATGTGCAGGTACCTATTTTAAAACGGAAAACCGTGCCTGTTTATATGACGGGACTTCCGGAAACAGTGATGGGCAATTATGCTCTCAGCCAAAACGAAGTGGAAATTGCCGGCAAAGAATCTGATTTGAACAGAGTTCACCGGTTGGAGGGCACCATTCGCTACAGTGACGAAAATCCTCAATCCACCTACACCGTTACCCTTCAGATTCCGGAACGGATTATCCGTACTAACGAAGAACCGGTGCTGTTGCACATAACCAATCCGTAAAAAAATATTAAAATAAACTTTCAGGGCAGGGTGAAATTCCCGACCGGTGGTGTGCGCCATGATGATGGCGGAAAGTCCACGCGCCTTTTGGTAAATCAAAGGCTGAATTGGTGAAATCCCAATACCGACCGTTACAGTCAGGATGAAAGAAAGGAAATTTTTCGCTATGTCTACCATGAAAACAAGAAATCTAACCGTTACGGCGGTGCTTTCCGCCGTGTCCATTGTGTTGTCTTTTATCGGATTTTCCATTCCGTGGATGCCCGGCTTTATCAAGCTGGATTTTTCCGATCTTCCGGCACTGCTGGCAGGATTTGCCTTTGGCCCCTGGTATGCTGTTGCAGTCTGCTTTATCAAAAACATTTTGTTTAATGTGTTTTTTGGTACAGCGCAGTTAGTGGGCGCCCTTTCCAATTTTCTCTTAGGCGTGCTGTTCACAGTGCCTGCAGCCTGGCTCTACAAATTCAGAAGAAACCGAAAATTTGCTTTGATTGGCTCCTTGTTGGGTGCATTTTCCATGGCATTTGTGGGAATCTTCACCAACTACTACCTTGTGTATCCCATGTATACCGCAATGATGCCGATGGAAGCCATTATCAGCACATATCAAGCGATTAATCCTGCTGTGACGGATTTATGGAAAGCACTGATTTACATGAATTTCCCCTTCACCTTAGTGAAAGGCCTCATCAATGTGGCGTTTGCCTTTTTGGTATACAAACGGCTTTCGCCCGTATTTTTTGGAAAACGAAAATAATAGCATAATTAAAAAACAAAAAAGGTTACTGCAATTTGCAGTAACCTTTTTTATGAGTATTCTTTCAAATCCTTAATCGTCCCAACTGTCACGAATTTTTTCTTCAATTTCTTTTGCCAATTCCGGATTTTCATTTAAGTACACACGGGCGTTTTCTCTGCCCTGACCTAAGCGCATTTCTCCGTAGTTATACCAGGCACCGCTTTTTTCCACGATTCCTGCTTCCACACCTAAGTCAAGCAGCATGCCGTTTTTGGAAATACCTTCTCCGTAGAGAATATCAAATTCCGCATCTTTGAAGGGAGGCGCAACTTTATTTTTCACCACTTTTACCTTGACCTTATTCCCGATAATATCGGTGCCGTTTTTGATAGCTTCCGAACGGCGCACATCCAGACGCATGGAGGAATAGAACTTCAGTGCACGTCCACCGGTGGTAGTTTCGGGATTACCGAACATCACACCAACCTTTTCACGAAGCTGATTAATAAAAATGGTGGTGGTTTTCGTCTTATTGATAACACTGGTCAGCTTACGTAACGCCTGAGACATCAGTCTTGCCTGAAGACCTACGTGAGAATCGCCCATATCCCCCTCAATCTCCTGACGGGGTACCAAGGCTGCAACCGAGTCAATGACAATAACATCCAGCGCATTACTGCGAACCAAGGCTTCGGTAATTTCCAATGCCTGCTCCCCGGTATCCGGCTGAGAAATTAAAAGAGAATCAATATCCACGCCTAAGCGTTTTGCATAAATAGGGTCTAAGGCATGTTCCGCATCAATAAAAGCAGCTTCGCCCCCATTTTTTTGAGCCTCTGCAATAATAGTCAAAGCAACGGTGGTTTTCCCGGAGCTTTCAGGACCGTAAATTTCAATCACACGGCCTCTGGGAACACCGCCAACACCGGTTGCACGGTCTAAGGTCATAATGCCGGTAGGAATCACATCCACATCCATGGATAAGTTTTCACCAAGGCGCATCACAGTGCCTTTCCCAAACTGTTTATCCAACTGCGCCATTGCAGCCGCTAAGGCTTTCTGGCGGTCTTCTTTTCGTTTTTCCAGATCCATATCCATTTCGTGATACCGTCCTTTCCCGAAGGTTTTTTCATCATTTATATCCACATTATAACAAATTTTCTGCAAAAGTCAATAGATTTCGACAAAAAAATCGAACAAATGTTCTATTTTTATAATTCGGAACTGAAATCGGCTAACTGTTTGGTGGCTTTTAATGCCAGATATAAAGCATTTTTCACAGACAATTGACGTACTTTCTCCCGATTTCCCACAAAATGGAAACGGACCGCATCGGTTTTTTCCTTGGTAGAAATTCCGATATACACCAGTCCCACCGGTTTTTCTTCCGTTCCGCCGCCGGGTCCTGCGATGCCGGTTACGGAAACCCCGATATCCGCACCCATGCGGATTCGGATTCCCTCTGCCATTTCACAAGCTGTTCCCTTGGACACGGCACCGTATTCAGACAGAGTATCTTCCGAAACCCCGCAAAGTGCCATTTTCAGCTCATTGGAATAAGTCACCGCACCGCCTAAATATGGCTCAGAAGAGCCGGGGACCGCTGTCACGGTTGCACCAATCATACCGCCGGTACAGGATTCTGCCGTTACCAGAGTATGCTTATTTTCAATCAGTTGGCGGACCAAAACCTCTTCTAAAGAATGATTTCCTTCCGCATAGATATACTCTCCTGCTTTGTCATATATCACTTGTTTTAACTGTTCTGTCAGTTCTTCTGCTTCCTCCATTGTTTCGCCTTTGGCGGTAATTTTTAAGTGCACCTCGCCTGTTTTGGCATAAGGCGCTAAAGTGAGGTTATCTTCCGATTTCATTTCCTCGGAAAAAATTTCTGCCAAATGGGATTCTCCGATACCTATAAACCGCAAAGTGGTTTCCAAGATTTCATCTTTCTTTTGAGCGTTTAAAAAAGAAAGCATCTCCTCGGTTTCCATCAGTGCCTGCACTTCAATGGGAGGACCGGGTAACATCATCACGGTGCCCTCCTTGGTTTTTACAATGCAGGCTGGTGCAGTGCCGTTAGGATTCTGAATAATCTGAGACCCTTTGGGGAAATCACACTGGCTTAAATTAGAAAGCGGCATTTCTCTGCCCACCCGACGAAAATACAGATTCAACACTTCCACCGAATAGTGATCCCGCACCAGTTCACGGTCTAATGCTTCTGCCACCGCTTTTTTGGTGATGTCATCATAAGTGGGACCAAGGCCGCCGGTGGTAATCACTAAATCCGCTTTTTTCAGTCCCCGCTTGATTGCCTTTTTAATATCTTTTTTGCAGTCTTCCACCGCCATCTGCATCACGGTGCGGATGCCGTAGGGCTTTAAAGTATTTGCAAGCATGGGAGCGTTGGTGTTTACAATATCACCGGAAACAACCTCATTTCCCACAGCAATGATACAGCATTTCATAGAAAATCATACCTTTCGAGGAAGTAATATTGACTGTCTTTAGTATATCTTATTTTCCGAAAAAATACAAGATTTAAAATCATTTTTCTTAATAAAAGTTTCTGTGAAACAAGCAAAATGGAAAACTTTTCTTGACTTATTTTGTTTTTTGTATTATAATAGAAAAGAATTTCCGTTTTGTGGCAAATTTTTGTTGTCCAAAGCAAGAAAAGGAGAGATTGATTATGACAGGAGAAGTATTAGCATTTGTTTTATACTTCGTTTGTATGCTTGGCATCGGAGTATGGTTCTTCTTCAAAAACAAAAGTAACAGTGAAAAAGATTATTTCTTAGGTGGCCGTCAGATGGGCCCTTGGGTTACTGCTATGAGTGCACAGGCATCCGATATGAGCGCATGGCTCTTAATGGGATTACCCGGCAGTATTTTAGCATTTGGTTTAGGTCAGGCATGGATTGGAATCGGTCTTGCCATCGGTACTGCATTAAACTGGATTATCGTGGCAAAAAGACTGAGAAAATTCTCCGAAGCATCCGGCGACGCAATCACCGTTCCTCAGTACTTAACCAACCGTTTTATGGCAAAAAGCTCTGCCTTAAAAATTGTTTGTGCAATTGTATTTTTAATTAGCTTCACCATTTACGTGGCATCTGCATTCTCTGCAGGCACTACCGTGTTTACCACCTTATTTCCCCAGTTGGATCCCACTGTGGCAATGGTGATTTTTGCCGCTATCATTTTGATTTACACCTTCTTAGGCGGCTTTAAAGCAGTTTGCTGGACTGACTTTTTCCAGGGTATTCTAATGCTGGTTGCACTGCTGGCTGTGCCGATTATCATTGTTTGTACCCAGAATTTAAATCCTGCTAATTTAAGCACTGTGTACGAATATGTGGAAAACGGTGAAACCACCGTCTGCGCATTTACCCCCAACCTGTTTGCTGCAAGCTGGCAGGAAATCGTATCCGGTCTGGCTTGGGGCTTAGGATATTTTGGCATGCCTCACATTATCGTAAGATTTATGTCCATCAAAAAACCCAGCATGGTGAAAAAATCTGCAACTGTTGCAATTATCTGGGTTGTTGTGACTTTACTGGCAGCTATCTTAATCGCATACTTCGGCAGAATGATATTAGCAGAACAGCTTTTAACCACCGGTTCTCAGAAACTGGTATTCATCCAGCTGGCAAGATTACTCTTCCCCGGCTTTCTTGCAGGGATTCTTTTGGCAGCAATTATCGCAGCTTCCATGTCTACTGCAGACTCTCAGCTGCTGGTTGCTTCCTCTTCCTTCACCTCCGACATTTACAAACCCTTAATCCGTAAAAACGCTTCCGACAAGGAACTGTTATGGGTGGGCAGAATTGTGGTTGTGTTAGTAGCTGTAGTTGCATTCTTTATTGCAAATGACGGCGGTACCGGTGCTCAGGCAATTATGAACATGGTTGAAAATGCTTGGGGCTTATTCGGTGCTGCATTTGGCCCGGTAATTTTACTGTCTCTGTTCTGGAAACGCTTTACCTACAAAGGCGCTGTGGCAGGTATTATTGCAGGTGCTGTGGTGGATATCGTATGGTATCTGTATCTGGCAGCATCCACCGGTGTTTACGAAATTCTGCCTGGCTTTATCGCTTGTGCTATCGTGGCAGTGGTTGTTTCCTTGGTCGATAAGAAACCTTCTCAGGAAGTTTTGGCAATTTATGACAGAGCTACCACCACCTCTATGGAAGACTAAGACTGGCTTGATAAAAGAACATAGACCGCAAAAGGCATGGGATTTTTCCTATGCCTTTTCTTTTGCATCCGCCTATCAAAAAAGACGGATTCCTAAAAAAAATTAAGAAATTCCTTGACAAACGATTTTCTTTGTGCTATTATAAGAGAAATTCTGTTAGAAAACGGAGACTATCATAATGATGCAATTTGCGGCAAACTTATTAGGTTTATTATGCATTACCTTATTGTTATGTGACGGTAATGCTGTTTGTCGTGCAACCAAGTGATATCTCTTTTTCCCATAGTTTTAAAAAAGAGCCTGCTGTTGTACGATGGTACAGCATCAGGCTTTTTCTTTTCTTAAATTTTAAAATATTTCAAATGAAGGAGTGAGAAAAATGGCAAGAACGATCAAAATTTTTGATACCACCTTGCGTGACGGCGAGCAATCTCCCGGCTGCAGTATGAATTTAACCGAAAAAATCGAGGTGGCGAAACAGTTAGAGCTGCTGAACGTAGACGTTATTGAAGCAGGCTTTGCCATTGCATCCCCTATGGACTTTGAATCGGTGAAGGCAATTGCCAAAACCGTAAAAAATGCAACCGTGGCAAGTTTGGCACGGGCAACCTGCAAAGATATTGACGCAGCTTACGAAGCGGTAAAGGGCGCTGTAAATCCCAGAATCCACACCTTTATTGCAACCTCCCCCATTCATATGCAGTATAAACTGAAAATGAGTGAGGAAGAAGTATTAAATCGTGTAAAGGAGATGGTTGCCTATTCCAAAAAATACTGCTCTGATGTGGAATTTTCTGCGGAAGATGCATCCCGAAGCGACAAAGCATTTTTAGCTCGTGTGATTGAAACTGCCATCGGGGCAGGTGCAACCACGGTAAACATCCCCGACACGGTGGGTTATTCCACCCCCGACGAATTTGCTGCCTATATTACCTACTTAAAAGAACATGTTGCAAACATTGACAAAGCAGATTTGTCTGTCCACTGTCACAATGACTTGGGCATGGCAGTTGCCAACTCTTTAGCAGCAGTAAAAGCGGGTGCAACCCAGATTGAATGTACCGTCAACGGCATCGGTGAACGGGCAGGTAACACCTCCTTGGAAGAAGTGGTCATGGGCATTCAGACCCGCAGCGACTACTATGACGCTGTGACCAATATCAACACCCGTCAGATTTACCGTAGCTCCAAACTGATTTCCGCCATTACCGGCGTAAGCATTCCGCCCAACAAAGCAATTACCGGTGCCAATGCTTTTGCTCATGAATCAGGCATTCATCAGCACGGAATGCTCCAGAACCGTTCCACCTACGAAATTATGACGCCCGAATCCATTGGCAAACCCTCGGAACAGATGGTACTGGGCAAACATTCCGGCAGACACGCCTTTGAAGAACGCTTAGAAATTTTGGGATATCAGTTAACCAAAGAAGAACTGGACCGTACTTTTGAGCATTTCAAAGTGTTGGCAGACAAGAAAAAATCCATCACCGACCGTGATATTGAAGCACTGCTCGCAAACAAAAAAGTGCAGATTCACGAAACCTACACCTTAGAACGGTTTGTGATTAACTCGGGCAACACCATCACCTCCACCGCCATGATCAAGGTAAAATGCGGAGATGAAATCATTGAAAAAGTTGCCACGGGAGACGGTCCGATTGACGCTGCATTTAAAACCATCAATCAGATTACGGAACAAAACTTCGTACTTCGTGACTATGTGATTCACGCCGTTACCGAAGGGGAAGATGCATTAGGCGAAGCAGTGGTAAAATTAAACTTAAACGGAAAAAAAGCCACAGGAAGAGCTATCAGTACCGACATTGTGGAAGCAAGTATCAAAGCTTACTTAAACGGTGTGAATAAGCTGATTGTGTAGGAAAGGGAGGTCTTTTTGATGGGTATGACTATGACTGAAAAAATCCTGGCAAGTCACGCAGGACTTCCCTGCGTCAGCGCAGGTCAGCTGATTATGGCAAAGCTGGATATGGTGCTGGCAAACGACATTACTGCACCTGTTGCCATTCGTGAATTTGAAAAAGCAGGATTAACCTCTGTGTTTGATCCCGATAAAATCGCATTGGTCATGGACCATTTTTGCCCCAACAAAGATATTAAGGCAGCAGAGCAGGCAGTTATTAGCCGTGACTTTGCCAAAAAGCATCACATCACCCATTTTTACGATGTGGGGCAGATGGGCATAGAACACGCTCTGCTTCCCGAAAAAGGGTTGGTAAAAGCAGGCGACGTGATAATCGGTGCGGATTCTCACACCTGTACCTATGGTGCCTTAAACGCTTTCTCCACAGGAGTCGGCTCCACCGATATGGCTGCAGGAATGGCAAAAGGTGAAGCCTGGTTCAAGGTGCCGGAAGCTATCAAAGTGAATCTGACCGGTACCCTTCCCCGCTATGTAACGGGCAAAGATGTGATTTTACATTTGATTGGCACCATCGGAGTGGACGGTGCGTTATATCAGTCTTTGGAATTTATGGGAGACGGTGTCAAAAACCTTTCCATGGATGACCGTCTTTGCATTTGCAATATGGCGATTGAAGCAGGGGCGAAAAACGGTATCTTCATTTTTGATGAAATTACCCAAGCCTATTTAAAAGATAAAGTGACTTCCTACACCACCTACGCTCCCGACGAAGATGCTTGCTATGCGAAAGAAATCACCATCAATCTTTCCGAACTTCAGCCCACGGTGGCATTCCCCCATCTGCCTGAAAACACCAAAACTCCCGACCAATTCGGAGAAGTGAAGATTCAGCAGGTGGTCATCGGTTCCTGCACCAACGGACGTTTGTCTGATTTGGCACAAGCCTATGAAATTTTAAATGGCAAACAAGTGCATCCTGATGTGCGTTGCATCATTATTCCTGCCACCCAGAAAATTTATCTGGAGGCAATGCAGGCAGGCTACATCAAGGCATTTATTGAAGCGGGCGCCGTGGTTTCCACGCCAACTTGCGGTCCCTGTTTAGGCGGACATATGGGCATTCTGGCTGCCGGAGAACGTGCCGTTGCCACCACCAACCGTAACTTTGTGGGCAGAATGGGACACACCACTTCCGAGGTATACTTGGCAAGTCCCTATGTGGCGGCACAAAGTGCAATTGACGGCTGTTTAAGCTGTCCCAGATAAGGAGGTTTTATCATGATCAAAGGAACTGTGCATAAATACGGCGATAACATTGATACAGACGTAATCATTCCTGCAAGATATTTAAACACCTCCGATCCCGAGGAATTAAAAAAGCATTGTATGGAAGATATTGACAAGGAATTTATCCAAAAAGTAAAAACGGGAGATGTGATAGTTGCCGAAAAGAATTTCGGTTGCGGTTCTTCCCGTGAACACGCTCCCATTGCCATTAAAGCCAGCGGCATTTCGCTGGTTGTGGCAAAAAGCTTTGCACGAATTTTCTATCGAAATGCCATCAACATCGGTCTTCCCATTGTGGAATGTGCACAAGCTGTGGATCACATTTCTGATGGTGATACCGTAAGCTGTGATTTAGAGCAGGGGATTTTAACCGTTGAAAATAAAAATCTCACCTTCCCCATTGCTCCCTTCCCGAAAGAAATTCAGGCAATTATTCAAAAAGGCGGACTGCTTGCCAGCCTTTTATAAGGAGACATTCAAATGAATTATCAAATTGCAGTCATCAAAGGGGATGGCATCGGTCCCGAAGTGGTGACAGAAGCACAAAAAGTATTAGAAAAAATCGGTGCAATCTATGGACACACTTTTCAGTTTACCGAAGTGTTAATGGGTGGCTGTGCCTATGATCAGGTAGGAACACCGCTCCCCCAAGAAACCGTGAAAATCTGCAAACAGTCAGATGCGGTGCTGCTGGGTGCGGTAGGCGGTCCCAAATGGGATTCTCTTCCCGGTGACAAACGCCCGGAAGCCGGGTTATTAGGCATCAGAAAAGCCTTAAACCTCTATGCCAACATCCGTCCTGCGGTGTTATTCCCTGCTTTAAAGGAAGCATCTCCCTTAAAAGATGAGTTGGTCAAAGACGGCATCAACATTTATGTGGTGCGGGAATTAACCGGCGGTATCTATTTTGGTGAACAGGGCAGACGGGGTGACGAAGCCTACGACACCGAAAGCTATACGAAAGAAGAAATCAGAAGAATTGCCCATGTGGCATTTTCTGCAGCACAAAAACGAAACAAAAAAGTGACCAGCATTGACAAAGCCAATGTGTTGGAAACCTCCCGTCTGTGGCGTGAAATTGTTCACGAGGTTGCCAAAGCATATCCCGATGTGACCGTTAGCGATATGCTGGTGGACAATACGGCAATGCAACTGGTGAAAAATCCCCGTCAGTTTGATGTGGTACTTGCCAACAATATATTTGGCGATATCCTCTCCGATGAGGCAGCACAAATCACAGGCTCCATCGGGATTTTGCCCTCTTCCTCCCGTGGGGACGGCACCTTCGGCCTGTATGAGCCCATTCACGGTTCTGCTCCAGACATTGCAGGAAAAAACCTGGCAAATCCCATTGCCACCATTTTATCCGTTGCCATGATGCTTCGGGATTCCTTCTGCTTGGAACAAGAAGCAAAAGCCGTGGAGAATGCAGTGGATGCTGTGTTAAATCAGGGAATCCGCACCGCAGATTTAGGCGGTGAAAACACCGTTTCCTGCTCTGCTATGGGCGATGCCATCGTAGCTGCTATCCAATAGAAATCAGTAAAAAAAGGAATTGCAATGCAATTCCTTTTTTTATTAGTTATAAAGTGCTTCTTTCACGCGTTCTTCCATTCGTTTTACCACAAAACTTCCCCTTGCCTTCGGCGGTTTTTTTGATTGCGATTCTGAAGGGAGTTTCTGTTCTAAAACACGGCATAGTTTTTTTAGCTCCCCATATTTTAAAATTTCAATCACAAGTAGACAGACCAGTAATACCGACATTATTTATCACGTTCCTTTTTCAGTTTCAAATAGATATTAAAAATCTGCAAGGGAGTTTTTTCCTTGGGATTGGTAGTACCAAAAATTTCCAAAGAAAACAGATTTCCTGTTACCTTCCACGGTAACACCGTTTCCGAAAACTGACTGTTACGGTAGCGATAATGCCAGGGGGTGTTCTGATAGCGGAAATGATTGGTGTGTTCCAAAACGCCTTCCTTTTGTTCCCGCTCGGAAGAAAGCCTGATACGGCAATCAACGGGATATGTTAACGAAGCGGATTTCAACGCCAATTCCTCGGAGCGGGCAAGCTCCGTTTCCTCCACGGCACCGAGAATCGGAATGTTTACCGAAAAGGAAATGGGGATATCGGATTGGGTGTTCGGGTCATAATCGGTGGATGTGCCTTCTGAAAACACCGTCACACAGTTTCCTGAACCCATCAGAAGTTCACCATTGTAACTTTCGCTCATACATTGGCAGGTAAGCCCCCGATAACAAAGAAAGGAGCCTAAGGTGAAATGATACAGATACATGGTGTCATCAATCATCAGATAGTAAACACCGTTGCGGTAAAATCCAAATGCCTTTTCTTTGGGAACGGGCAGAGCAATTTTCTCTTTGGATAAAAATTTATAAAGAGAACTGGAGGGGGAATACAGCATCTGCACTGTCAGCATAGACGAAGAAAAACTAACCAGTCCGCTGTCCGACAAAAAGCTGACACTTCCCGGCGTGGTGCAAACAGTTCCACCGTGACGGGTGCCGTCGGGTACACTAAGCAGTGACCACTGCGCATCCTCGGTGGGGTCCGAGCCTACATAATGACTCCAGCCGTATTCATAGGAAACCACCACCGATTTTTCCACCACCGAAAGTCCGGTGATTTTTCCCAGATGCAAATGGGGATAGAGTATATTTGCTTTTTGGTAATTATGCCATTCATTTGGCTCGCTGATAAATAACGCGGTGGGATAATCAGGATGCCCTGCCGCAAAATAACGCATGGAAGCGGGATGCCACACGATATAGGGACACCGAAAAGCCAGTGCGCCTGTTTCACTTAAATCAGGTCCCAGAGAGAATATGCCCGATAGCGATGAAGCAATCTCACAAACATAATAATCGCTGTCGCAATACAGCGTTTTGCAATCCAGCTTTGCCTTAGCCTCCAGCTCATATTTCATGTGAACCAATGCACCCAGTTCCCCCAGGCACACAAATTGGTCAGTTGCAAACAGCTCTGTGATATTTTCATGGTTGGCATTCGTATGTGACTTGGCATAATAAAGGGTGTTGGTTGCCTCATCCCAAATGGTTTTTCCGTATAAATCAGCAGGAAATTCTCCCAGGGAGGAATAGTCATCAGGCAAACGCTCCAATACCAGGTAGCCTTCCCAGGGATACTGTATGGTGATAATCCCGTCCACACGGCGGTAAATCGGCTTTAAATAACGTGTTCTTTCGGCTGAAATAAAGGCAAATCCATCCGTGACGGGAATCACTTTAAAGCTGTTACAAAGCATACTGGGTTTACATTTCACACCACCCAGCACCATTTCTAAATACTCTCCGCATTGCACGAACAAAATTTCATGTCCCTTAACACTGAGACATTTATGAATTGCGGTGACTTCCCCCACAAAAGGACCGTACTTCTTAACGGTACCTGCACGAACCTTAAGGCCTCCCTCCTCCACATCAAAATTGCAAAGCTCCAACGCCTCGTCTTTCTTTAGCAGATAGGGAGACTTCTGATTGACAATCCCTCCTGAAAAATCGTAAAAATTCATATTGCTACCTCCAGTTCGGTTTCGGCAGAGGTGAACGCGGGATTCTCATTCTTCCCTGCAAGCTTTGATGGATGGCGGCACAGTTATCGTAAAATTCTTCAATCAAGCGATCTGCCAAACGGTTGGTGGGATCATCTGCCCGTAACACAGAAAATGCCACGTATTTGCATAATTCCGAGTCATACTCAGCAGCAGTGGGAATTTCTTCTCCCTCCGCCACAAACCCCTGAGGGGAACTGTAATAATAGACCTGATATTCTCCTTCACGGTTGAGGTGAAGTCCTTCCTCGTCCAAACGGTAGTCCCCATATCGCTGTTTATTGCGGTATACTTTATAAATTCCTCGGTGTGCAGGCATAGGATAAGGATCCCCGTCTGCCTGCCAGAGCACCCGCAGGCATTTGATAGGGCAAGCGGTGGGATATCGGGCAATCAGCAGTCGGATTCCTTCGTTTAAAAAACGGTTTGCCAACGGGCTGTCCACAGGTTTTCCAATCAATACAGATGCCACATCGGTTACTTCCTGTAAGGTCATCATCTTCCTCCTTCCTTACAAAAAACGGGTGGTAAACGCCCCGTCATCTATGTGTTCTTTGTCGGAGTGATGAGATAGATAGGTAACGGTTTCCCGAAACTTTTCGGTTGCTTCCTCGGGGATTGCGGACTGCTCTTTGAAAATTTTTTGGTTGGTTTCTTCCATTTCCAAAAGAATTTTTTCCAGATTGGAAATACGGGTTTTTCGCACCAGTTGAAGTGTCCGTGCATCCAATTCCTTGTAGGGGACAGTTAAACAGTAAGTATTATGAGGCTGGTCTCTATGATGAATTTCAAATGTTTTTCTCTCATGATTTCGGAGCACAAAATAACCCGGATCCAGTTCCCGAAGACGCTCCGGAATATTAAACACATTGGTAGTAATGGGCGTTTTTATTCGTTGTTGTTTCATGATTCCTCTTTTTTAAAAAGGAGGTTGCCCAAAAAGTTGATTCACTTCTTAAACAACCCCATTCCACAAGGGATAGGAAACAGGCTTTATAGCAAAAACTTGCTTTTTGCACTCTAAAGTCTTTTCACATCCCTTTTGTTATGCTGTAATTCCTTTGAGTCTAGCCTGACCGCCCGGATGGTCACACATTAACTCGCCGTATTTGGCTAAAACTGCAGTCCAAGCGGGTTTTCCTGCAATTTGTTTTAAGATTTTGCCGTCGTCATCCAGCCAGTCCCAATCGGATAAGGTGTGCATTGCAAAAGACTTGGAATTTAACAAGTCCATGGTACCGTCGGGACAGTGACGGTCTGCCACAATGGGAATACCGCCAAAGGAAATTGCCTGGAATCCACCTTCTAAGGTCATGGGATCAATGTTTCTTCTGGTTAATTCCAGATAAGAAAGATAGTTTCTTCTCACATCGTAGGAGCAGGAAATATAGTCCACCTTGCTGCCGGTGTGTTCTTCTAAGTAGTCCATAGCGGTCTGAATTTTTAAGTCAGAAATTTCGCCGGTAGCTTCATTCAGATAGGGGAGCATCCAGTAGTTTTCGCTACGGTTCACGCCGTATAAGGGCTGAGTAGTGTCGGAGTTAAAAATTGCGCCCAGACCGGTCAGTTCTTTGCCGTAGGAATTTTGCACGGTAATTTTATCCCCTGCTGTCACGGTAACCTCACCGTCTAACACAATCACTTTTTCAGCACGGTTAATAGCGGTGATACGTTTTGCAGCCTGGGTAGCGGAAGAGCCGATGATATCAATAATCATGCCTTCAATCAGATATTTTACAGAGTCCACCTGCACCTGATTGCCGCTTCCTTCTACCACGGTGGCAATTACGCCGGTACCGTCGGTAAATAAGGCTCTGGAATAATTAAACTTAGCAGCTTCTAAGATGCCTTTCATTTCCTGAGTCAGTAAGTCCACAAAGGAATTGGTGTTTAAGCGGGATGCTTTCATTGCTTTATCGGAAATTTCAATCACACCATACATGTCTTTGGTGGTAGTCTCAAAATGAGTGTACTGGTTGGAACCTGCTTTCGGAAGGTTACCGGCATCGGAGGAGAATCCAAATCCGCCGTTTAACGCATAGGGTGCAAGTCTTACCACCTTGTGACCGATGATATTCTGAGAGGTTGTAACAATTTTGTTGTAAAAGGGGTTGGTAGTTGTGTTCAGCTGATTTCTTAAAACGTCCAGATAATAGCTTTTTAAAGCGACATCCGCTGTGTTGGTAGTAATCATAATTGTGAAGTCCTTTCTTTGATGTTCCCGTTTTATAAAAAAATCCTATGAAACATGAAACAAAAACGGGAACAGTTTTTTAGTGTTTTACCATTTGAAGAAACATTTCGCCTGCTTCTTCAAAGGTTTTTGGTTGGTTGCCCGGAGTGGTACAAAACTCACCGCCTTGTCCGCAAATTAACGCCGGGGGCATCTGAGACAAGCTGTGGGCATATTCGCGGTAAGCTTGGGGCAATGTGGTTAATGCCCTTTTTGCCATGGTGAATGCCGCCTGGTGATCTAAAGATAACAGTTCGGGGTTTTCTTCCAGATAAGAGATAAAGTCGTATGCCCGATCAGCTAAGCCGTGCTCCTCCAAGAAGCCTTCCAGGTCGCTCTGAAATTTTGCTTCCACATCGGGGACAGTGGCTTCTGCCAGGAGTTCACGTGCCTCTTTTAATTCTTCTCTGGTTCTGGAGATAAACCGTTCACTTTCGCAATATGCTTTTTCCAGCTCGGAATAATCTTTGAATTTGCCGAGAATTAAGGGGGGATTCTCCCCGTTCTCTATGGGATTGGTCCCAACTGCAAAATGCTCATCCTGAGTGCAGTCGAT
Organism: Clostridia bacterium; assembly: GCA_045541975.1. GTDB lineage: Bacteria > Bacillota > Clostridia > UMGS1840 > UMGS1840 > SIG452. The sequence continues at coordinate 63,682 of JAZQKB010000034.1, forward strand.
AGGATTATCAATCATATGTTCATTCCTTCCTTTCGCTTGTTTTCCTGCTTTTTTAATAACAGGGGTTCGGAAAACCGCTATGATTACCACGTCCGGGACTTCTTCGGCTTCCGGCCCCCTTAGTATGCAACGAATTTCACCGATTCGCAAGTTCATCTTTTTTGCAGCTTTTTGTTCCCTTTTTTTGGATACCATTCCCCTATAAAAAACTTACGTCTTAGAAATTTGGTTTTGCCTAAAAAATTTTCCGACCAAAAATACAAAAAAACCGACGATTTATGATTGACATTACGAAAAAAAGGTAGTATAATAAATTTGATATCCAAATTGGATTGTTAAAAATTAAACAAGTGTAATTTTAATGGTTCCCTACGGGGGCCAAAGACATAAAAATCAGAATGGAGACAGCAAGTATGAAAAGAGTTTACAACTTCAGTGCAGGACCTTCTGCATTACCGGAAGCAGTGTTACAAAAAGCTGCAGAAGAAATGTTAGATGCAAACGGCGCAGGCATGTCCGTAATGGAAATGAGTCACCGTTCCAAAGACTATCAGGCAATTATTGACCGTGCGGAAGAACTGTTCCGTGAACTGATGGAAATTCCCGATGACTATGCAGTGTTATTCCTGCAGGGCGGTGCATCCTCTCAGTTTGCGATGATTGCTTTGAACCTGATGAATAAAAACAAAAAAGGTGACTATGTAATCACCGGTCAGTGGGCAAAGAAAGCATATCAGGAAGGCGCACATTACGGTGACGCTTACCAGGTAGCATCCTCTGCTGACAAGACCTTCTCCTACATCCCCAAACTGGACAAATCCATGTTCCGTCCCGATGCAGACTTCGTACATATCACCTTAAACAACACCATCTACGGCACCAAATTCAACGAATTGCCCGATGTTGGTGATGTTCCCCTGGTTGCAGATATTTCTTCCTGTATTCTGTCTGAAAAATTAGATGTTTCTAAATTTGGTATGCTGTATGCAGGTGCTCAGAAAAACATTGGTCCTGCAGGTCTCACCGTGGTGATCATCAGAAAAGACTTAATCGGCAATGCAATGGACATCTGCCCCATTATGTTTAACTACCAGACTCATTTAGATTCCGGTTCTATGTATAACACTCCTCCCACCTATGCAATTTACATCTGTAAATTAGTATTAGAATGGTTAAAAGACTTAGGTGGCGTGGAAAAAATCCAGGAAATCAACTACAAGAAAGCAAAAATCTTGTATGACTATTTAGATTCTTCCGATTTCTTCACCGGTACCGTTGTGAAAGAAGACCGTTCCATTATGAACGTTCCCTTCCTTTCTCCCTCCGATGAATTAAACAAAAAATTCATTGCCGAAGCAAAAGAAGCCGGCTTTGTAAACTTAGCAGGTCACCGTTCTGTGGGCGGTATGCGTGCAAGTATCTATAATGCAATGCCCGTGGAAGGTGTGCAGGCACTGGTTGACTTTATGAAGAAGTTTGAAGCTGAAAACAAATAGAAAGGTGGCATATAACCATGAAAATCGCTACTTTAAATAAAATTTCTGAAATTGGTTTAAAAGAACTGAAACCCGCTTACGAAATCAGCGATGACGTAAACGGTGCAGCAGGTGTTTTAGTAAGAAGTGCATCCATGCACGATATGGAATTTGGAAACGAACTCCATGCAATTGCAAGAGCAGGCGCAGGGGTCAACAACATCCCTGTAGACAGATGTGCAGACGAAGGTATCATAGTATTTAACACCCCCGGTGCCAACGCAAATGCCGTAAAAGAACTGGTGTTAGCAGGTCTTTTAATGTCTTCCCGTGATTTAATCGGTGGCAACGCCTGGGCAAAAACCTTAACCGAAGATGTGGCAAAAGCTGTGGAAAAAGGCAAAGGAATGTTTGCAGGTTGCGAAATCGCAGGCAAAACTTTAGGGGTTATCGGCTTAGGCGCAATCGGCGCAAAAGTTGCAAACACCGCATTAAACTTAGGTATGAAGGTTATCGGTTATGACCCCTTCATCTCCATTGACGGTGCTTGGAGAATCTCCAAAAATGTTGTGCACGCTACCGAATTAAAGCAGGTTTATGAAAACTGTGATTATATCACCATTCATGTTCCCTTAACTCCCGATACCAAAGGCTTTATCAACAACGAAACCATCAGCCAGATGAAGCAGGGCGTGGTTATTTTAAACTACGCAAGAGCAGCTTTAGTTTCTGACGAAGATATCAAAGCAGCACTCTCCAGCGGAAAAGTTCGCCGTTATGTAACCGACTTCCCCGATGGTGACATTGCATCTTATCCGGGCGTTATTGCATTCCCCCACTTAGGTGCATCCACTGAAGAATCTGAAGAAAACTGTGCATATATGGCTGCCATTCAGTTAAAGGATTATTTAGAAAACGGTATCATCAAAAATTCCGTAAACTATCCCGAAATGAATTTCGCAAGACTGCCCGGTCAGAAGCGTGTGGTAGTACTTCATAGAAACATTCCCACCATGCTTTCTCAGATTTCCGGCGAGTTCTCCAAGTTATCCTTAAACATTGATAATATGCAGAACCGTTCCAAAAAGGAATATGCTTGCACCGTTTTAGATGTTGCTGGTGATATTCCCGCAGAAACCGAAGCAGCATTAAAAGCGATTGACGGAGTTATCAGAGTTCGTATCATAGACTAATTCTTTAGGTATAGGCTTGGTAAAAGGCGTAAAAGACGAAATTCTTTGATTAGGATTTCGTCTTTTTTTATGTTATGATATGTTCATTTTTTTCTTTGGCAGCAAAGAAAAAAACGAACCAGAAAAAAGAAACTGCCGCCTGGTATTTTTGCAATCCCTACTTCCGTCTTCCAAAAACGTTTCTCAATTGCAAAAATAATGGCGGATTATTTTGGTTTCGTTGTTTGATAATGTTTCTTTAGGTTGATATAACCTGATGCAGAACTCTTTTCTGCGACTTGTAAAATCGTATAATAGGACAGCCGTAGGTTGTCTGAGCACTCGTTTGAAGGGGGTAATGGGATTGATAAGGGACATAGGGGGAAAATCGAAAGTTTCCCCTGGGCCCTTGACGTATCGAAGTTTATTTTGATTAAGCTCATCAGACCAAATTCTAAAAAATTGTTTACAAATTAGAAAACTTATGTTATAATAAATTTGCGACATAAATTCAATAGTATTTCCCTATTAAAGTGTGTATTTTTATACTTTCCTTGTGTAAAAATGCAGGCTCTGTTTCAGCATGCTTTAATAGGATGAATGAATTTGTGTCGCAGCAAAAGGAGCTGTGCATTTTTCGTGCGTAGTGTCCAAACGCTACGCACTTTTTTTGTATAGCAAAATATTCTTACACTTTCCAAAGGAGGAAAACAACATGAAAGCAAACATCAAATCTGTGGTTTCCGGCATCATCATCGGAGCTACCCTCACCAGCGGTATTGCCATTGCCAAAACCGGAACCGAAAATCTGGAAGCATGGTATGCCAACATTCAGATTATGATTAACGGAACAAAAATTCAGCCAAAAGATGCCAACGGAAACACCGTGGAACCCTTTATTGTAGATGGAACTACCTATCTGCCCATCCGTGCAGTTGGAGAAGCCTTAGGAAAAGAAGTGAGCTGGGATAGCGAAACCAACACCGTGTCTTTAAACGATCCTACTGCTACTGCTACTCCTACCCCAACTCAGACACCTGCTCCCACTGTCACTCCCACCCCGACTCAGCCTCCTATGGCAAAACCCACCGAATTTTCCTACACCACCACGCAAATTCTGCAAATTTCCGGCTACCGTGAAGATGCCATTAAAGGGGAACTTAAAACTGCTTGGGATAGCAGTCAGAAAAACGCTGCTTTCTATGCAAAAATGCGTTGTAACAATGGCGGACTTGCCGATTACATTGACTGCGAAATCACATTAAACGAAGTGATTGCTACCGAATCGGACGGATTTACCGGCTATTTTGATGTGACAATGAACGGAAATCTAAGACATAACCGTATCAAAGGAACTGTTTCGGTGGATGGCAAAAAGCTTTCGTTACATACCGAAGAATATGACTACAAACTGATTGCCAACCTTCCCGGCGAAGAAGCAAAATCCAAGCTTATTACCTATTACGGACTGCAAGCTGTGAAATACAACGGTGAAAAAGCAACCGGTATGTTCCTGTTAGAATATAATGAGGACCGCACTGGCATTACTTTAGACGGTAATTTCAAAACCGAAGAGCAAACCTACACCATTGAGGCAAACGAAGTTACCGCTATAACAGATAACCAAATTGAAGGAATTTTTTCTGTCCTTTGTAACGGTGAAACCGTGATAAATCATGCAAAGGGAACCATCAAAGAGTTATCCGCACCCCTTGGTGATGTGATGAACGTGGAAATTGAAGGATTCTCCACCCTGACACTTCGTGTTGTGGAAATCGGCTACTAAGAAAATAAAACCAAACGAAAAAAGCAGAAAGAACCCAAATCCAAAACGGATTGGGTTCTTTCTGCATAAGGAAATTTATTAAGGAGAGAAAGAGCGTTTTGCACTCTTTCTTTCTAAGGAAGGGGCTTAATTTTCGGGAGGAAGCGGTTTGTCTTCCTGAAGCACCAACGGAACCTTCATGGTGTCTGTTCCGCGGATGACAGTTAACACAACCGTGTCTCCTGCCACATGTTTTTCTTTTTCTTTATTCAGTTCGTCCACGGTTTTTACCTTTACGCCGTCAACTTCTGTAATCACGTCTCCCGTTTTGATACCTGCACGTTCTGCTGCAGAATAGGGAGAAGTTTCCACCACATAAATACCAACAGGGATATCATAATACATAGAATCCTGTTCGCTGACATTTCTGCCTGCAATTCCAATAACAGGACGGCCTTTTACATAACCGTTGGCAATTAAATCGTCAATAATAGGTTTCGCTTCGTCAATGGGAATGGCAAAGCCGATGCCTTCCACGCCGGAAGCAGACATTTTCACAGAGTTAATCCCGATTACTTCACCGTAGTTATTCACCAAAGCACCGCCGGAGTTTCCGGGGTTGATGGCTGCATCGGTCTGAATTAAGTTAAATTCCTGGTCATCCACAGTGATGGAACGGTTCAATGCACTGATATAACCACCGGTTACACTGCCTGCAAGCTCGTTGCCTAAGGGGTTACCGATAGCAATTGCCAGCTCACCCACCTGAAGCTCGGAAGAATTTCCTAAGGTTGCAACCGGGAAGCTTTCACCTTCAATTTTAATTACAGCTAAATCGGTTCTTGCATCTGCCCCAATTAAAACTGCCTGATATTCTTCACCGTCATTTAGTGTAACGGTGATTTCCGAGGCACCTTCGATCACATGATTATTGGTAACAATATATCCGTCATTGGAAATAATAATACCGGAGCCGGAACCGCTTGCCAGAGCAGAAGAACCAAAAATGGTCTGTCGCTGTACCACGGTGTTTACCCCTACAACCGCAGGGCCAACCTTTCGGGAAATTTCCACCACACTTAAAAGTTTCTTTTCGCTGCCCTCCGGTGCACCTGCCTGCTCGGCATTTAAAGCCGGATTGGGAGGAGTCAGATAAGAGCCGGATGCAGACTGTGTTTTCTGAATCTGTCGTTCAATCAGTTTGGGTAATGCTAAAAATGTAGCCAACGAAGTGACACAAGTCCCCACAGCAAATGCCAGAACCAATGCAAGAAATCTGGTTCCCTTTTTCTTGGGAACAACCGGTTCTAAAGGAGGCTCATTTTGTTCCGAAAAAGTGGGTTCGCTTTCGCTAAGTTGCTCTGTTACCGGTTCAGTGTCATCGGAAGAAGGCTGTTCCAAGGAGGATTCCTCTTTTACAGATTCTTCTTCCAAAGAAACCTCTGCCTCAGACTCTGTGACAACATCAACAGAGGGCATCTCGGAAGTTTCGTCGTTGGGAGTATCAGTCACAGGAATCTTGGTTTCAGGTTCCTGATTTTCAGAGTTATATTGATCGTAATTCATATCGAATAGATTCCTTTCCTCTTTCGTAGCTATATCTTAACAAAGGATTGTGAATAGTCTGTGAAATATAATTGAAGTTTATGTGATATTTTTTCATTCAAAAAAAATAAAAACTTCGCACAATCTACATAAACCTGGTATAAAATGGAAATAGTATCATAAAAGGAGTTACAAAAAACATGAATTTCTTCAGAAGACTACTCTATAAACTTGCCGATTTTATGCAAGGGCGTTACGGTATGGACGGCCTTTACATTCCCATTCTGATTGTATCCTGTGCCTTTACCTTGCTTGGCACACTGTTTCATTCCTTAATCCTTCGGCTGATTGGTTCCTTACTTTTAATTTGGTTGGTATTTCGTACCCTCTCCAAAAATCATTCTGCCCGAAGACGGGAACTTTATGCATACTATAATATTAAAAACAAAGTGGTTTCTTGGTTTCGTAACCCTGCCAGAAAAACCGCAAAGCAAAAAAACAAGCGTTACCTGAAATGCCCTAAATGCAAAGCAAAACTGAGTGTTCCCAAAGGAATCGGTAAAATCAGAATCACCTGCACGGTTTGTAAACATCAATTTGAAAAAAAGGTATAACCACATGTCCGCCAAAATGATTTTTGGCGGATTTTTTGTATGAAATTTTCCATATTTTCCAAAACTATAGGAAATTGTGTTTTCTTTCACTTGACAAAAAACAAGGAATCAAGTATACTATAATTAGTGAAGTTTGCGCCAATATTTGGCAAAATAAAGCTGTTTTATAAAACGGCAGATTGGAGACGATTTATGGAACAAAACAACAAATTTCAACCCTACATCCCGGCAGATCGTGTGACCCCTGAATTAACGGTTACCTCGATCGTCATCGGTGTACTCTTAGCAATTATCTTCGGTGCAGCAAACGCATACCTTGGCCTTCGTGTCGGTATGACCGTGTCTGCATCCATTCCCGCAGCAGTTATTTCCATGGGTATTATCCGTATTTTAATGCGGAAAAACTCCATTTTGGAAAGCAACATTGTGCAAACTATCGGTTCTGCAGGGGAATCCGTTGCAGCAGGTGCAATCTTCACCTTACCTGCTCTGTTTATCTGGGCATCTGACCCCAGCTATAACATCAGCCAGCCCGGTATCTTAGAAATCACCTTAATCGCTATGATTGGCGGTTTGCTGGGCGTATTCTTTATGATTCCCTTAAGAAATGCCTTAATCGTGAAAGAACACGGCGTGCTTCCCTACCCAGAAGGTACTGCTTGTGCAGAAGTACTGTTAGCAGGGGAAGAAGGCGGCGCAAACGCTTCTTCTGTATTTGCAGGGATGGGCATTGCAGCTTTCTTTAAATTCGTGATTGACGGTTTGAAAGCGGCTCCCGGCGAAGTGGCTTTAAAAATCAAAGGCTTTGCAGGTGAAATCGGAACTCAGATATACCCTGCTGTGTTGAGCGTTGGTTACATTTGCGGACCGAAGATTTCTTCCTATATGTTCGCAGGCGGACTGTTAAGCTGGTTAGTTTTAATCCCCATGATTGTGACCTTCGGACAGAGCATTATCCTGTATCCCGGCACTCAGCCTATTGGTGAAATGTTTGCAGCCGGCGGTGCTTCTGCAATCTGGAGTTCCTATATTCGTTATATCGGTGCAGGCGCACTAGCAGCAGGCGGTATTATCAGTTTAATTAAATCCCTGCCCTTAATCGTGCGTACATTCCGTGATTCTATGGCAAGCTTAGGTGCCAAAAATACCGGCGGGGCACTCCGTACCGAACAGGATCTTCCTATGTCTGTGGTGCTGATTGCTGTTGCAGTGTTAACCTTAGCTGTATGGTTGGTACCTGCAATTCCCGTATCCTTCCTGGGTGCTGTCATTGTAGTAATATTCGGATTCTTCTTTGCAGCTGTATCCTCCCGCATGGTTGGTCTGGTAGGCAGCTCCAATAACCCGGTTTCCGGTATGGCAATCGCAACTCTGCTGTTTTCCACCCTCATCTTAAAAGCAACCGGTGAATCCGGCTCTTCCGGTATGGTAGCTGCTATTTCGATCGGTTCTATTATCTGTATCGTTGCTGCAATTTCCGGTGATACTTCTCAAGACTTAAAAACCGGTTATCTCTTGGGCTCCACTCCCAAAAAACAGCAAATTGGTGAAATTTTAGGGGTTGTAGCATCTGCACTTGCAATCGGCGGTACTCTGTATCTGTTAAACACTGCTTGGGGCTACGGTTCCCAGGAACTGCCCGCTCCTCAGGCAATGCTGATGAAAATGATCACCGAAGGCGTTATGAACGCACAACTTCCCTGGAATCTGGTAGCAATCGGTGCAATGATTGCTGTAATTGTGGAAATTATCAAAATTCCCGTTCTGCCCTTTGCCATTGGGATGTATCTGCCGGTTCACTTAAACGCTTGTATTATGGTGGGCGGTATCATCCGCTTCTTAGTTGAAAAATCCAAAAAAGACGAAAAGCAAAAAGAAACTGCTGTAAACAACGGTATTCTCTACTGCTCCGGTATGATTGCCGGGGAAGGCTTAGTGGGAATCCTGCTGGCTGTGATTGCAATCTTCGGTTGGGACAAGTTCCTCAATGTTGGTGCAATGCTGAACCTGCCGGAAGCAGTTTCCCAGTGGTTAAGCATTGGTCTGTTTGCCGTAATCATTCTGTTGGTATTTGTATTCTCCGCTTGGAAAAAACAGAAATCCAACCAGCAGTAATACCTAGCATATTATGAAGAAAAGAATACTGAATCAAAACTATCTGGACAACATTCCCGCAGTGAGTGAAAAAATCTCCTTCACCGAAAACGATGACGGCATTGTCACCTTGGCGGTGGAAAACACGGGGTTTATGAACCGGATTGCACAAAAGCTTTTTAAAAAGCCGAAAATTTCCTATATTCACTTAGATGAATTGGGAAGCTTTATCTGGAAATTAATTGACGGAGAAACTCCCATCACCAAAATGGGAGAACCTGTCCAAGAAAAATTCGGTGAAAAAGCCGAACCCTTATATCCCAGATTAGCGAAATATATTTCGATCCTGGAAAGCTACGGCTTTGTCATTCTACGATAGACTTGAAAAATTGCGCATAATTTGTGAATTTCACCACTCGCTGTACACTCCAGTACAGCTTCGGGCGAGTCAAGGCGTTGCCTTGATTCAATTTCCAAATTCTGTATCATTTTTTCTTCGTCTGATAAATTTTATGAACCTAATTGAAAACACCGCAGAAATTGAATTTCTGCGGTGTTTTTTAGATATATTCTCTGTAAGATGCTGTTTTGCAAACCGTTTATTTTAACAGTTCACGAATTGCCTTATCATATTTTTCCTTATTTGCCAAAGCTTCTTCGTTTGTTTTGCCACGGGTCATAATGTATGCTTTGATTTTCGGTTCCGTACCAGAGGGACGGAAGGAAAGAAGAGTTCCGTCTTCCAATTCGTAGCTTAACACATTGGAGGGCGGGAATGCCAGTTCGGAAACTGCTCCGGTTAAGAGATTTTTGGTTTCTTTGATAGAATAGTCATTTGCCAAAACAGTTTTGATGCCTGCAAATTCGGTGGGAACGTTGGCACGAAGACCTGCCATTAGGCTCTTGATTTTTTCAACGCCTGCCATACCTTCGTGGGTGATGGAAACCAAACCTTCACGGTAGTAGCCGTATTTTTCATACAGTTCGGTTTGCACATCTTTTAAGGTTTTGCCCTGTGCTTTGTAGAATGCTGCAGCTTCACATAAAAGCATACAAGCGTTCACAGCGTCTTTGTCTCTTGCATGAGTACCGGATAAGAAGCCGTAGCTTTCTTCAAAACCAAACAGATAAGTATGCTTGCCGGTTTCTTCAAAGAGTTTAATCTGTTCGCCAATGAATTTAAAGCCGGTGTATACATTGATGACTTCAATGGGGTAATCCTTTTGAAATTCGTAAATCATATTGGTGGTTACAATGGTTTTGATGACTGCACCGTTTTCGGGCAGCTTATTTTGCTTCTTTAAACCGTCTAAAATGTAGTTTACAATCAACACGCCAATTTGGTTACCGTTTAAGATTTCGTAGTCTCCTGATGCGGTTTTTAATAAAATTCCCACACGGTCAGAGTCAGGATCGGTACCGATGATGATATCCGCATCTTCTTTTTTGGCATAGCCTAATGCCAGGGTAAAGCCTTCGGATTCTTCCGGGTTGGGAGATTTCACGGTGGGGAATGCACCGTCGGGCAATTCCTGCTCTTTTACCACGGTGAGATGTTTTAAGCCCATTCTGCCCAGCACTTCTCTAACGGGAATGTTACCGGAACCGTGGAAGGGAGTGTAAACCACTTTCAGATCGGAATCCTTTAACACACCGGGATTAACCGACAGATTCATAACAGCTTTGTAGTAAGCTTCGTCCACAGACTCGGGCATCCATTGGATCAGACCTTTTTCCATGCCTTCTTCAAAAGAAATTTTCTTCACCCCGTGAAAGAGGTCTACCTGCTTCATTTCCTGATAAACCACATCTGCTTCTTCGGGAGGAAGCTGACCGCCGTCTGACCAGTATGCTTTGTAGCCGTTGTATTTAGCAGGATTATGGGATGCAGTAATCACAATTCCTGCGGTGGTATTCATTTCCCGGATGGCAAAAGACAGCATAGGAGTAGGACGAAGAGACGGGAAAATATACACTTTGATGCCGTTCGCTGCTAATACCATTGCAGATTCTTTGGCAAAGGTATCGGAAAAATGACGGGAATCATAGCCAATGGCTACGCCCTTTTTCATAGCGTCTGCCCCGTTTTTCACAATCAGATTTGCTAATCCTTGGGTTGCCTGACAAACGGTGTACACATTCATACCGTTGGTACCTGCACGAAGGATTCCACGGATACCGCCTGTTCCAAATTCCATAGAGGTGGAAAAACGTTCTGCAATTTCTTCATCATTGCCTTTAATTGCTAAAAGTTCAGCTTTTAAGGATTCCTCCAACTGGGGATAATCCAACCAGGTTTGATACTGTTGTAATGCTGTCATAACGGCTTCGTCTCCTTTTTTGTTATTTTCCTGCGGCACTAAGCAGTGCCTGCACTTCATTGGGATTTAATTTACGGATGCGACCGGTTTTCAACGAGCCAAGCTCAATGGGACCGATCTGCACTCTTTTTAGGTCGATTACGTGATGGCCAACTGCCTCAAACATTTTTCTGACCTGACGGTTTCTGCCTTCCGAAATGGTGATTTCCACCATACATTTATCTTTGAAAATTTCCGATAAAAACACTTCTGCAGGGGCAGTTTTCTTTTTATCAATCACCACTCCTCGCTTTAGTTTCTGAATGTTTTCCTCCGAAACTTTTCCGTTTACCACGGCAATGTACTTCTTCTGAATTTGGTTTTTTGGATGGGTAACGGTGTTCACAAAGTCACCGTCGTTGGATAAAATCAGAAGACCTTCGGTGTTGTAATCCAGACGTCCTGCCGGATAAATCCGCTCTTTCACCTCATCTCCGATCAAGTCCAACACGCAGGGACGGTCAAACTGGTCTTTCACCGTGGTTACATAGCCTTTGGGCTTATTGAGTACATAGTATACTTTTTTCTCCATAGCGGAAATTTCTTTGCCCGAAACCTCCACCAAATCGCCGTCCTGCATCTGGTATCCCAATTCTAAAAGCACCTGACCGTTTACCTTCACTTCCCCTTTTACGATCAGCTCTTCCGCTTTTCGGCGGGAACAGATGCCTGCATCGGCAATATATTTCTGAATTCTCACTTAGATTATTCTCCTTTGGTATCAGCCGTCCTCCGATTTGGGCGGCTTCAAATAGCTTTGATACAAGTTAATATGGTCATTCCAGTCATCCGGTGCATTTAAGGTAACGCAGATGAGCATTTTCTCGCCGTCGGTAGCACAGGACACTAAAGTCCGACCTGCTTTTTTGGTAAAGCCGGTTTTCCCACCCACGGTGTTTTCATAATTCCATAATAGCTTGTTATGATTTTTTAAGTAACGGACGTTTCCGTCCCCTGACACCAGTTTGGTTTCCTTGGTGCCTGAAATTTTGCGGAATACGGGATTTCGCATGGCATAAGCGGTGATGATTGCCATATCAAAAGCTGTGACCAGATGGTCGTCACCATCCAGTCCTGAGGGATTCTCAAAATGAGTGTCACCTGCTCCCACACGGCATGCAACATCATTCATTTTCTCTACAAATTCCTCATAACCAAAATGATGGGCAATGGCGTTTGCCGCATCGTTTCCGGAATGGAGCAACAGCCCGTACAACAGATGCTCTAACGTGATTTGCTCCCCTGCTTTTAAATACATACTGGATCCTTCGGTGCCTGCGGCACGTTTGTCAACCGTGACGGTATCCTTGGGGTTGCCAAGCTCCAATGCCGTAATCGCCGTAACAATTTTAGTAATAGATGCAGGGCGCATTCTAAGATGCTCGTTATAGCCATACAGCATTTCGCCGGAATGAGCATCCAAAAGACAAACCGCCTTTGCAGAATAGGAATATCCGTGAATATGGGAGAGAAATATCACCAGCAAGCTGATGGCAAAAATACCCCGTAGTTTCATCCTGTTTCCTCCAATCATCTCTTATCTTAAAGAGATATGAAGAAAACCCTTTGCTTATTCCACAATAATTTCGTCATCATCAATCAGAATGGTGGTATCATCGTCCAGTTCATCCTGATTTTTTTTGTTGCCGAATTTTTTTAGCACTTTATCAATAATTTCGGGTGCTAAATCAATAATTTTGTCTAAAGGACTTGCCTGGCTTACGGTAATCATTCTCACATTACCGTTGGTCACTACCAAAAACGCAACAGGAGAAATGGAAATTCCGCCGCCTGCTCCGCCACCGAAGGACTGCTTGTCCACCGGAACTTTGGAGTCTCCGAAGTTGGAACCGCCGGTTCCGAATCCGTAGGAAACACGGGACACCGGAATAATCACCACGCCGTTGTCTGCGTGGATAGGTTCTCCGATAATGGTGTTCACGTCCACCATGGTTTTAATGTTTTTTAAAACAGAGTCCATAAGACCTTCAATTGGATGTGACATCGCACATACCTCCTTTTATGATTGTTTGAAGTTTTTATAGAAAATGAGTGCCCCTCTTACCAGATACCAGGGCTTTGTTTTTACTTCCATTGCAAACTGCAGTTTGAAGACCACGTTATCATAGTCCATATCCAGTTTATAGTACACAGGTTTTTCAAACACCAAAAAGTGCTGTAAAAATCCCGTCACAACGCCGGTAAAAGCTTCCACAGCGCCGTAACTCATACCCGTTAAGGCAGCATCGCCCAACCCGAATTTTCCCATCACGGCAAGCTGAGGGATTCTGATTTTTCGGGAAAGATAGGAAAGCGTTTTCCCCAGCGCCTCACGAATACGGGTAAAGGTGTTTCGCATTTCCAAAAATTTTTTCATGGCGGATTCCTGGTCTTCCGCTTTATTTTCTTCTTTCGCCTTCTTCTCTTTTTTGGGTTTGTCTTTCTTTTCTCCAAGCGGAATACGAATGCGAATGCCAAGCACTTTTACACGCAGCATCAGCTCGTCTTCGCCAACGGAAAACAAAACCGACAGCGGGCAAGCAAGAACCAGTCCCACAAGCACCAAAACCACTGCTAAAATAATGAGAAGCACGGTGAAAATTAAGCCAACGGTTTCCATTATACCAACTCCTCCTCTATCTTAGGTTCTTCTTCGGGAGCAATATCCGAGAAGGACAGATTATCGGTGTGGTTAATATTCTGAAGCAATTTTAATTCCAGTTTGGGAAGCTCGTCCAGACTTTCTAATCCAAACACCCTTAAAAACTCACTGGTGGTGCCATAAAGCATGGGACGGCCAGGTGCATCCATTCTGCCACGCTGCTCAATTAATTCCCGTTCTAACAGACGCACAATAGAATTGTAGCTATCTACCCCACGAACCGCATCTACCATCGCTTTGGTCACAGGCTGATTATAGGCAATAATGGAAATGGTTTCCAATGAAGACTGGCTTAATCCTCGTTGCGCTCTGGTTTCCAGCATCCTCGCGATGTAGGGATGATGCTCGCTTTTGGAGACCATCTGAATGGAATTTTCCAAACGAATCACTTTCATTCCACGGGATTTTTGATTAAAATCTTTCATGAAAGCACTCACCAGATCAACCACTTCTTCGTGAGATAATTCCAACACTTCTTCTAATTTTGAAAATTCTGCGGGACTTCCCAAAGCAAATAAAATGCTTTCCAAAATCCCAAACAGTTCTTCTTTACTCATTTGATTCTTCCTTTAACATTTCGGTAACTATTCCAGACTCAAGATAAATTCGTCGTTTTGACAGGTAAGCAACAGTTTATCTTCCTTTAATAAATCCAAAAGTCCCATAAAGGTTGCCGCCACCTGTGCTCTGGTAGAACAGATTTCTAAAAAGGCTGCCACAAGCTCAATTTTTTTAGCTTTTTTCACGACCAAAAACAGCTTGTCCGACATTAATGCAACCGATACCACTTCCCGCTCAATAATCCCTGAAAAAACGCCTTTATCGGGAGGTAGCTTGGTTTCAATCCGCATGACCAGCTCTTCTAAAGCTGTGACTAAGTTTTCTTTGGGTAAATCCAGCTTGGTATAGCGGATTAACCCCTTAATTTTCTCAGTTTGCTTGGTAAAGGTGTATGCCCCTAAGGGTTCTCTTTCCTTTAAATAGCAGGAAAGCTCCTTATATTGCTGATAGTCTAAAAGCTTCTGCATCAGTTCTTTTCTGGGGTCTTCCTCATCTTCGGCATCCTCTTGGGGAGGCTTAGGCAGAAGCATTTTGGATTTAATATATAGAAGCTCTGATGCCATTACAACAAATTCGGAGGCAATTTCCATATCAAGCTTTTCCATTGCCCGAAGATAAGCAATATACTGTTCGGTCAGGGTGAAAATCTCAATATCGTAAATATCAATTTTATTGGTGCGGATGAGGTGCAAAAGAAGGTCCATTGGCCCTTCAAACTGCTCTAATTTTAACTCTATCATAAAACCTGCCCCAAAATCCTACATTCCTGAAATCAAGCGTCCGATTGAGTCCAAGACGGGAACACAAACAGACTGAAAAGCGTTTAAAATGTTGCGAACACCGTTTCCTAAGAGAAAATCAAAGGAACCGCTGTATACCAACACTAAAAATACCAACATAATATAGCGTTCATATTGCATCACCTTAAAATAGTAGCGGTCGGGTAAGAAAGCAAACAACACTCGGGAGCCGTCCAAGGGCGGAACGGGAATCAGGTTAAACACCGCTAAGGTAACACTGTAATAAGTCAGGAGAATAAAAAACTCTCCGCCGTATTGGCAAACTTTTAGTAAAACTTCATTGCTGTGATTGATGCTCCAAGCGGTGCCAATCATCGCAAAACCAGAAAGCAACATTGCCAGAAAACCGATAACTAAGTTGGTTACGGGACCCATCAGAGCGGTGATTGCCATTCCTTTTTTGGGGTCACGGAAGTTGGCAGGATTAATAGGCACGGGTTTTAACAGCAACACAAATCCAACCCACATTAAAATATCGGATAACTGAGAAACCGTGGGAAACACTTTCCCCACAAATACCCCCAGCAGAATCCAACCCGCATACACGGGGTTAATGTGGCGGAAGGGATTCATGGAAAGACGCCCCATATGCTTTGCAGTGCGATCCCCCATTAAATAGGCAGTATAGCCATGGGCAATTTCATGAGGCAACAATGCAAACAGTAAGGTCAGCACAGTAATCAATGCTGAAATCACAGAATCTATTGTAATATTCATAAACCAGCTAAAATCCTTTCGGGTTGATAGTTTTCACCTATTTTATATTGTATCACACCCTCCCCGATTTTGCAATGAAATTTTCCAAAAATATGTGAAAAAACAGATTTTTTCCGGGATTCTCTTTTCATTTTTCCCAATCTATCTAAAAAACTAATCATCAATCACGTTTAAAAGGTCATCTTTTAAGCTGTTTTCATCGGTTTCCAGATTGGTGTAGCTGTTGGGAACAGAGCCAACTACCACGGTTTCACTCATGGGAACGGTTGTCACAACTTTGGTACCGTAAGAACGGTGACCGGGTAACATCAGCGACACATGTAATGTGACCTTTACCGTCATAGCATGACGGGTCTGATTGATGCCTGCATCCGAAAATTCGCTCATAAGCTCCACAAACACTTTCCCATAAGGATAGGCGTCCACCCGAAGATGGGGCCCACGGTTGGAAAGGATTTCAAGACCGGAAAGATTCCCCAAAGGGATCGCAATTTCCGCATTGTTGGTTGCGGCAATTTTTTCTGAAACCAAAAGAGTAAGTTCCGAACGAAACCGATTCATCATTAAAGTATCGGGCAATACCAAAGCAGGTTCTCCTTCTGCTGTTTTTTCCACCTGAAGAAAGTTACTTCCCAAGTATTCTTCCCGACTGAGCAATTCCGAAACAGAACGGTGCACCGTTTCCTGACCAATCCGATTCGCTTTTGCCACACATAATTCCCGAAGAAGGGGTGAAAAAATATCAGCATACCAACGAAAACCGCAAAAAGCCAACAGCCCCAGCAGTATGACTAAAAAAAAGCCGCCGCCGTGATGTCTGTGATAACGGTAACCAACCCGATGAAATATCCGTCGCATTCCCACACTGCTCATATAATCCCCTCCTTCCTATCAGTGTATGAAAGTTTTAAAAATTTGATACAGCAAAACAAAAAAGCCTGTTTTTTAACAGGCTTTTTCGGACAATATTTGTCTTATGAGTATTAATCGAGATAATCTTTCAGTTTTTTACTTCTGGAAGGATGACGTAATTTGCGCAATGCTTTCGCTTCAATCTGACGGATTCTTTCACGGGTTACATTAAATTCTTTTCCCACTTCTTCTAAGGTTCTCATTCTGCCGTCATCCAGACCGAAACGAAGCTTCAATACACGGGATTCTCTGGGGGTTAAGGTGTCTAATACAGAAGTTAATTGTTCACGAAGCAACATATAGGTTGCAGAGTCTGCAGGAGCAGGTGCGGATTCGTCCTGGATAAAATCGCCCAAATGACTGTCTTCTTCTTCCCCGATAGGTGTTTCCAACGAAACGGGGTCCTGCGCAATTTTCTGGATTTCACGCACACGTTCCACGGTGGTGCCCAATGCTTTTGCCAGTTCATCGTGAGTAGGTTCTCTGCCTAATTCCTGAAGCAACTGACGGGTTACTCTTAAGAGTTTGTTGATGGTTTCCACCATATGCACGGGAATACGGATGGTTCTTGCCTGGTCTGCAATGGCTCTGGTGATAGACTGACGAATCCACCAGGTAGCATAAGTAGAAAATTTGTAGCCTTTGCGGTAATCAAATTTTTCCACCGCTTTGATCAGCCCTAAATTCCCTTCCTGAATCAGGTCTAAGAATAACATGCCACGGCCCACATAACGTTTTGCAATACTAACTACCAAACGCAAGTTTGCCTCTGCCAGCTGACGTTCCGCTTCTTTATCGCCTTCCGACATCCGTTCTGCCAGTCTCAGCTCGTCCTCAGTGTGCAAAAGAGGCACTTTCCCGATTTCCTTTAAATACATTCTTACAGGGTCGTCAATGGAAATGCCTTCAGCGTTTAGGACAATGTTCATCTCGGTTTCATCAGGAAACTCCATATCCACCGCATCTTCAAAATCCTCATCGCCCACAATTTCCACGCCCATTTTTTCCAGACGTTCGTAAATTTTTTCGATATCGTTTACCGAAACGTCAATCTGGTCTAAACGGACATTCAACTCGTTTAATGTAATTTTACCCTGTTTTTTTGCAAATTCAATCAACTCTTTGATGACTTGCTTTTTATTCTCTGTAACTTCAGACATCTTTGTAACCTCTTTCTTAAGAATCCTTCTACTTATTCTTATCGTTCTTTTCCTTTAGTTTTTTGGTATATTCCAGTAATTTTAACATATCGTCCCGATCGTCATCGGTGAAAGAAACCGTTTGTGTTTCATTTTCAATCTTTTGGAGCAGGGAGTCTAAGTAAATATAAAAATCAATGAACGGTTCTTTTCCCATAAAGATTTCGCTGGCTTCTTTTGCCTCTTCCCGATCCAAATGTCCAATAATCATTGCCACATCAGGCTTCTCGGCATCATCCGTCAGACGGCAAAAAATTTCATAAATCTTTCGATGGAGCTCTTCACGAAACTGCTCTGCCTTGATTTTTTCCCGAATTTTCGGAAAATATGACGGATTTTCCACCACCAGTTTCAATAATGACTGAGACACGCTTTTTTTTCGGAGCATTGCCAGTTCCACAGCATCTGCATTCACTTCCAGTTTTTTATGTTTCTGTGCCTGTTTGACCTGTGCTAAAATGGAGTCATAACTGATTTTGGTAAGCTCTGCCACTTTTTTGGCGTACACCTCAAGCTCCAGTTTGTTGTAAATATTTTTTAAAATATTGATGGCTTTTTTGGTGTATTCAATCCGTTCCTCATCATCTGAGAAACCGCCTTTCGGATAAATTCCCGAAAGCTCGTAGTCCACACCGCTTAAGGAACTTGCAATCGCTGTGCGGTAAGCTTCGGGGCCAAACTTTTTAATCAGCTCGTCCGGGTCTTTGGCACCGGAGTATTTTAAGATGCGAACCTGCAGTCCGTCTTTTTTTAAAATGTCCACCGCTTTTCTGGTAGCATTCTGACCGGCTCCGTCGCTATCGAAGGAAATAATCACACGGTTGGTAAACCGTTTGAGCAATCGGGAGTGGTCTTCACAAAATGCCGTTCCCAAAGATGCCACCGCATTTTGGAATCCTGCCTGATACAAAGCGATAACATCCATATAGCCTTCCGCTAAAATGATGTAATCCTCCGAAGTGTTTTTGGCAAGATTCAAACTGAATAAATTCTGCCGTTTGGAAAAAATCGGAGTTTCACCGGTGTTTAGGTATTTTGGGAGAGCATCCCCCATTACCCGTCCGCCAAAAGCAATCACGTTGCCTCGTAAATCCATTACCGGAAAGATTACCCGATCCCGAAAGAAGTCAAAGATTCTTCCGTTTTTCATCAGACACAGACCGCTTCTTACGATATCTTCATCCGAAAAGCCGTTTTTTTTCAAGGTTTGATACATAAAATTCCATTCGTTTGGTGCATAACCAAGACCGTAGGTCTTTATGGTATCATCCGAAAGTCCCCGGGAGCGTAAATACGAGAGTGCTCCTCTTCCCGTTTCGCTGTTTAAACAACGGAAATAGGTTCTGCCGGCGATTTTATTCATTTCACGGATATTTCGTTTCAAACGGCTGTATTCACTGACTTCATCTTTTTCTTCGGGAAGGG
This sequence comes from Clostridia bacterium, assembly GCA_045541975.1. Classification (GTDB taxonomy): domain Bacteria; phylum Bacillota; class Clostridia; order UMGS1840; family UMGS1840; genus SIG452. Next base: position 82,983 of record JAZQKB010000034.1, read on the forward strand.
GAATCCCCGCCCGTTGTGCCAGAAACTTAACCGCTTCCACAAAATCCAGATTTTCAATATGCTCAATGAAATGAATCACCGTGCCTCCCGCACCGCAGCCAAAACAGTGATAGAGCTGCATCTGGGGATTCACGAAAAAGGAGGGCGTTTTTTCCGAATGAAAGGGACAAAGCCCGATATATCGGTTGCCACTGCGTCTTAGATTCACGTAAGAGGAAATCACATCCACGATGTCATTTTTCTCTTTGACTTCATTCAGGTACTCTTCTTCAAAGTACAATCGGCATCACACTCCTTTCTCCCCGTTTGGGGGCCTTCATTAATATAATTCGACATAAACACGTTTTTTCCTTTTTTTTCGGAATATTCTTGAACTTTTTTTGAGTTTTTTAGAAATTTTTTGAAGTTTTTTTGAAGTTTTCCTGGAAACGGGAATTTTTTGGAACTTTTTTCACAAGAATCAGTCGAACTGTAACAAAGATGAAACAGAAAAGTAATGGCGTTTTACTTGAATTTTGGGGGATATTATGTTATACTATGGGCAAAACAACCTTGAAATTCAATCAAAAACCATACATACGCTTGCAAAAAGAACCAAACGAGGTGACTTTTTTTGAACACAAATCAATCTAAACGACCTAAAAAAGAGAAGCAGAAAAAGGAACAGCCAAAAACCTTTTTGGGAGTTTTCGCAAAAACCCTGTGGAACTTCTTTAAATTTGCCATTCCGGGTCTGTTTTTGTTTGGCGTGGCAGTGGTAATTTTCATTATCGCTTCCACAGAACCCATTGACGTGGAAAACTTAAACTTAGATTTAACCAGCAGTATCTACTATATGGACCAAAACGGTGAACTTGCGGAATTTGAAAAAATTTCCGGTGCCCAGAATCGTTTTTGGGTGGAATATTCCCGGGTTCCCCAACATATGAAGGATGCTTTTGTTTCCATTGAGGACGAGCGTTTCTTCTCCCATAACGGGTTTGATATCAAGCGAACCTTCCGTGCCGTGTTGGACTATTTCTCTCAAGGCTCCAACGCACAGGGAGGCAGTACCATTACCCAGCAGCTGGTTAAAAATCTGACGGGCAATAACGACCGCAGCCCCGTGAGAAAAATTCAGGAAATCTGGCTGGCATATCAGTTGGAACAGGAATTAACCAAAGATCAGATTTTAGAACTGTATATGAACACGATTTACTTAGCTCAAGGGGTAAACGGTGTGCAAACCGCATCCAGACTGTATTTTGATAAAGATGTTTCCGAGCTCACCTTAGCTGAATGTGCTTCTATTGCCGGAATTACTCAATATCCCAGCTATTACGATCCCTTTATCAATCCGGATAATAACAAACAGAAGCAGGAAGTTGTGCTTAAAAAAATGCTGGAGCTTGGTAAAATCACCCAGGAAGAGCACGATCAGGCTGTGGCAGAAGAATTAAATTTCAAAAAAGGAAATATGAAAACTTCGGCAGCTAACCAGTCTTATATTACCGAAGTGATTATTGAGGATGCCGTGAATCTTTTAATGGAACATCAGGGCCTTTCCAAAACGGTTGCAACCAAAAAAATTGTATCCGGCGGTTATCAGGTGATTTCCACCGTGGATCCCAAGGTGCAATCTTCTATTAACAGTGTGTTCTCCGATCCGGCAAACTTCCCCAAATCTCCCCATAGCGACTATCCTCAGGGTGCTATTGTGGTGATGGATCCCCAAACCGGACACATCAAGGGAATGTACGGCGGTATCGGTCCGAAACCGGGTGCATATTCCTTAAACCGTGCCATAGATTCTACCCGTCAGCCGGGTTCCTGCATCAAGCCTTTAGGCGTGTATGCACCGGCTCTGGAGGCAGGTATTATTAAACCCTCCACCGTTTATACCGATAAGGCAGTAACCTACGGCAGCTGGAGTCCTAAAAACTACTACATCGGTTTTAAGGGAAAAATGTCCGTGCAAAGAGCGGTGGAACTTTCCGTTAACACCATTCCTGTTCAGATTTTGGAAGAATTAGGCGTGGAACAGTCTTACCGTTTCCTGCGGGATGAGTTACACATCACCAGTTTAGATGAATCCGATAAAGTGTTGGGCGCATTGGCACTTGGCGGCATGACCAAAGGGGTTTCCGTTCTGGAAATGACCGCAGCTTATGCCACCTTTGCCAACAACGGCGTCTATGTGGAACCTACCACTATTTTGGAAATTCGTGATAGCCACGGAAAAACCGTGGTAACCGTAACTCCCGAATCCCACGTTGCTATGAGTGAAAAAACTGCAGAACAGATGCATCAGATGCTGTTGGCAGTTGTGCAGAACGGTACCGGTACCGGTGCCCGTATCAGCGGAGTGAAAGCCGGCGGTAAAACCGGTACCACTGATGACGATAAAGACAGATGGTTTGTGGGATACACTCCCAACTATGTGGCAGCTGTATGGTACGGCTTCGATATTCCTAAGAGCATGGCATATGTTAGCGGAAATCCGGCTTTAAATGCATGGAAAAAAGTAATGGATCCCATTATGCAAACTGCTCCCCGCAGAGAATATGCCACCAAAACTCCTGCCGTGGTACCCTCTTCTGCAATGACGGTGAAAATCTGTACCATCACCAATCTGTTACCTGCAGAACACTGTATCACTGCAGGCACCGTGGATATGGCAAGCTTCTACGAAGGGCAAATTCCCACAGAATTCTGCACGGAAGAAGTGCATAACGGCGTGGTCAATTTAGGAGACTTATTCGATGTGGACCCGGAATCTGTGCCGGATCCCAGTATGCCTCCGGTACCGGAGAATCCTGAAAATGCAGTACCCACACCTTCCGCACCGGAAAGCAGCGAAATTCCGGTTGCTCCGGCGGCATAAGAACAGAGTTCTTTCAAATTGCATACAAAAAAGAGCAAGTATTTTTGATACTTGCTCTTTTTATTTGGATTTGTTCAGTTCCATCTTCCCCTGAAACGCAGAAAAATGGATGCAGAATTTGGAAATCGAATCAAGGCAAAGCCTTGACAGTGCCCGATGCAGTACCGAGTGTACGGCGAGTGGTGAGATTCACGAATGATGCGCCTTTTTTCAAGTTTCCCTATAGAGGACGTTTACGTACTGCCATAGCATGTGCCGCAAACCCTTCCAGTTCCGCAAAATTGCCGGCTTTGTCTTTGACGGATACGAAGCCTTCTTTGGTAACGTAACCGAAAGAAGAACGTTTCATAAAGTCTAATACACCAACGGAGGAATAGGTTTTTGCGAAACCGCCGGTAGGCAAGATTGCATTGGGGCCCATTAAGAAGTTACATAAGGTAACGGGAGTCCATTCTCCTAAAAGAATTTCCCCTGCATTTTTAATTTTGGGAAGCACATCAAAGGGTTTATCGCAAAGCACTTCCATATGTTCGGGTGCATATTCATTCACAAAATCTACGGACTGGGCGAAATTATCGGTGATAATTGCACCGCCGTAGGTGGATAGGTTGGTATTGATAAAGTTCTGACGAAGCTCCGGCAGTTCTTTGATGTATTCGGTTGCCAAAGCACAAACTTCTTTCACAAAAGCTTCATTGTGGCATACCAACAGTGCTGCAGAATCGGGGCCGTGTTCTGCTTCAATCAGCCAGTCTAAAGCCGCTTTTTTGGGGTCGGTGGAATCGTCACACAAAATGATGGATTCACTGGGACCTGCCGGCAGACCGGTGTCGATATAATTTGCCAGTACACGTTTTGCCGCAGTGGCATACGCATTCCCGGGACCAATAACTTTTCTGGTTTTCGGAATGGTTTCGGTGCCGAAAGCAACAGCAGCAATCGCCTGGATACCGCCAACTTTAAAGATTTCGGTAATGCCCAATAGTTTGGCTGCAGTTAAAATGGCATCATCCACTTTTCCTTCTTTATTGGGAGGAGTTACCACCACAATTTTTTCCACACCTGCAACCACAGCAGGAACACCCAGCATTAAAAGAACGGAGGGGAAGCTGCCCTTTCCGCCGGGAACATACAGGCACACGCTTTCAATGGGAGTGGTTTTTTCTCCGGCTAAAATGCCCTTGTCCACTTCGGTCATCCACATTTCTTCCGGCTTTTGTTTTTCATGGAAGGTACGGATATTATGATATGCATAGGTGATAGCTTCTTTCGAGGTAGCATCAATGCGGTTATAGGCTTCTTCGATTTCTTCGGGAGTTACCTTCATGGTTTCGCTCGTTAAAGAAATTTTGTCAAACTTTTCGGTATATTTTAACACCGCTTGATCGCCGTTTTCTTTGACGTCCCAAGAAACTTCTCTTGCCACTTCCATGTAAGCGGTAATGTCAATTTCCGCACGTTTTAAAATGAACTCTTTTTGTTCGGGAGTAAGTTCACTGTACTTATAAATGTTCATTTGATTTCTCCTGAAAATTATACTTTTAAATTACGGCTGCCGGGTTTTACCAAAGGCAGTTTTCCTTCTTTACAGATAGGACAGTTTTCCGGTTCAAAGGATTCCACAGCCATAGAAAGAACAGAATAGTAGGGAACACCGAAATCAATCTGTCCGCCGGTTCTGTCTACAATAGAACCAACACCGCAAACGATCCCGCCTGCATCCTGAATCAGTTTGATTACTTCTTTCACAGAGCCGCCGGTGGTAACAACGTCTTCCACAACTAACACTTTCTGACCTTTTTCCACACCGAAGCTACGGCGGAAGGTCATGTCTCCGTTTTCTCTTTCTGCAAAAATATTGGGAACGTTTAAGTGACGGGAAACTTCATAAGACATTAAGATAGCGCCGATTGCAGGTCCGCAAACCACGTCGGGTTTATTTTCGCCCAAACGGTCTGCCAATTCTTTGCACAACAGTTCAGATAATTTTGCATCTTTAAAGATTTTTGCGCACTGCAAGTATCTGTTGGAATGGCGTCCGGAAGTCAACAGGAAATGGCCTTCCAATAAAACGCCTGCATCTTTTAACAGTTCCAATGCTTTTTCATTGGTAATCATGGTATCAAATCCTTTCTTTATGCCACACAAAATGTGTTATTTTTCATTGGTTATTGTTAAGAATCTAACAATTCCATTTATTATAACATACTTTTTTTTAAAATGCTATAGTTTTCTGTAAAAATTTAAGAAAAATTACAATTTCTTGAATTTATCATATTTTGCTTGATTTTTTCCTATGGGATATAGTATAATAAAACAAGTGTAAAAGGAGGTGCTCTCTATGAAATGTCCCTACTGCGGATTTCATGAAAGTAAAGTCATTGATTCCAGACGGTTGGAGGAAACCAATTCCATCAAACGCCGTCGGGAATGCTTATCTTGCGAAAAACGGTTTTCTACCTATGAGCGGGTAGAGTTGGCGCCTCTGGTAGTCATCAAGAAAAACGGTGACCGTGAACAGTTTGACCGTCAAAAGCTTCTCCGTGGCATTATGCACGCCTGTGAAAAGCGTCCCGTTTCCATTGACATGATGGAAAAGCTGGTATCCGAAGTGGAAACTCAATTAAACAACGAGCTGATGCAGGAAGTGGAAAGCGAAAAAATCGGGGAGCTGGTTATGGATAAATTAAAAGAGGTAGACGAAGTTGCCTATGTGCGTTTTGCCTCGGTATACCGTCAGTTTCGTGATATTAACACCTTTATGGAAGAACTGCAAAAGCTTTTAAAATAGATTTTGGAAGGACATAACTATGGAATACACATCCAAAAAGGTAGCCGTTGGTATGAGTGGCGGCGTGGATTCTTCGGTTTGTGCGCTGTTACTCCAGGAGAATGGCTACGAAGTTTCGGGGATTACACTGCTGTTGCACGGTGGTAACACAGACGAAAAAGTCTGCGGTTCCAACTCGGATATTGACGATGCCAAAGCTGTTGCCAATCATTTAGGGATTCCCCTTTATGTTTGTGACCAGACAAAAGCTTTTGAATGTCAGGTCATTGACCGTTTTTCCAAAAGCTACGAGCTTGCCGAAACGCCAAATCCCTGCATCCTCTGTAACCGCTATATGAAGTTTGACGCCATGCTATCGGAAGCGTTGGCGCTTGGTATGGACTATATTGCCACAGGACACTACGCCCGTGTGGAATATGACGAACCGTCGGGACGCTATCTTTTAAAAAAAGCAACCGATGAAACCAAAGACCAAAGCTATGTGCTTTATTCATTGACGCAACACCAATTATCTCACACCCTGTTTCCATTAGGGAATCTAAGAAAATCACAAATCAGAGAACTTGCAGAACAACACAATTTAAAAACTGCCCATAAAAAAGAAAGTCAGGACATTTGCTTTGTGCCGGACGGTGACTATGCCGCCTTTATCCGCCGTTATCGTGGAGTATCGTTCCCAGAAGGAAATTTTGTGGATCAAAAGGGCAATATTCTTGGCCGCCATAAAGGGATTATTCATTACACCATCGGTCAACGAAAGGGCTTGGGATTATCGTTTCCCTGCCCCATGTATGTGATAGAAAAGAATTTAGCATCCAATACGGTGGTATTAGGCCCCATTGACGAACTCTACCGGACTACCTTCTATGCCACCGACATCAATTTGATTTCGGTGGAAAAAATCGAAGGAGAACTGCAGGTATCCGCCAAAATCCGCTACAATCAAAAGGAGCAACCTGCAACGGTATCGCAAATAGATGAAAATACAATAAAAGTTACTTTTTTGGAACCTCAGAAAGCCATCACAAAAGGTCAGGCCGTTGTGTTATACGATGGTGACACGGTGGTAGGCGGAGGCACCATTTTATAACAAAATAAAAAGAAAAGAGAGGAATCTTCCTATGAAACATCTTAGAAAAATCCTTGCTGTGATTATTGTGTTAGCAACTTTATTGACCGTGTCTGCCCTGGCTTCGGGAGACGATCCGGTGATTTCGTTAAGCTATTTAAACGAAATCTTTATGCCGAAGGTAGAAAAGAAAATTACAGATACCGCTGTGTTCACCGTGGTAACGGTGGAAGAGGGCAAAACCTTTGTCGCAAAAGCAGGCTGTGAATTGATTCTCCGTGGAGGGGAAGCAACCGTAAACGCTTCCGAAAACGGTGGTCTGTCTGACACCACCGACGGTGTGGATTTAACTCAGGACACCGTGGTTCCTGCAAACCACCTGCTCATCGTACCCCGTGATGACGGCAGAGGCTTTGAAGCTGTCACAGACGCTATCATTATGGTAAAAGGTGCTTACGAAATCAAATAATTTTTTGTTTTTTCATAATTTACTTGTAAAAACAGCATCATCGTGATAAAATAATACTACAATCGTCAGAAGCAAAAATGCTTTCTGAAAAGCTCTGAAAAATTCTGAAAAACAAAAAATCCTGCCGTTCGCGTCAGCCGGGTATTTATTAGAACCAACACATTTTATAAGGGAGCCAATCTCCTCTCGTCAATTGTAGGCCCACCGCCTTTATGGCCGTATGGGGAACGTGCGACTGAGGGTAGGCACCCACCTGCACAAGCAGGTTTCTAATATTATCTTCGGGCAACGGCTCGGCGGGATCTATATGATTAAAAAAGCCACAGAATCTGATTCTGTGGCTTTTTTGTTTCTTCACTGCGGAAAAAGAGATTTCTCGTCGTCGCATATTTTACGGACATTTGTTTTCTTACCGCTGACAGTTTTTTTCAAAAAAAACTCCAAAAAAATCGAAAAAACACTTGTAAAATATTTATTTGTATTATATAATAGAATTACAAAATTATGTGACATTCTAAGAAAAGAGGTTTTAACCATGGATTTTACCAGCATCATCAGAAAAACCGACGCAAAAGTGGCAGACGCTATTGAGTTGGAAGTAAAAAGACAACGCTCCAAAATTGAGCTGATTGCTTCCGAAAACTTTGTATCCGAAGCAGTGCTTCAGGCAGTAGGCTCTCCTTTGACCAATAAATACGCAGAAGGCTATCCCGGCAGACGTTACTACGGCGGTTGCGAATGTGTGGACATTGTGGAAGATATCGCAAGAGACCGTGCAAAAGCAATTTTCGGTTGTGACCATGCAAACGTGCAGCCCCATTCCGGTGCCAATGCCAACACTGCAGTATACTTTGCAATGCTCCAACCCGGTGACACCATTTTAGGCATGAGCTTAGCACACGGCGGTCACTTAAGTCACGGTAGCCCGGTTAATATCTCCGGTAAATACTTCAATATCGTTTCCTACGGCGTGGATGATGATACCCACACCATCAACTATGATAAAGTAAGAGAATTAGCTTTAGAACATAAACCCAAAATGATTGTGGCAGGTGCATCCGCATATCCCAGAATCATTGATTTCCCCAAATTCCAGGAAATTGCAAAAGAAGTTGGCGCATACTTAATGGTTGATATTGCGCACATTGCAGGTCTGGTTGCAGCAGGACTCCATCCCAGTCCGGTTCCCTATGCAGACTTTGTTACTACCACCACTCACAAAACCTTAAGAGGTCCCCGTGGCGGTATGATTATGTGTAAGGAAGAATACGCAAAAGCAATTGACAAGGCTGTATTCCCCGGTCTGCAGGGCGGTCCCTTAATGCATGTGATTGCCGGAAAAGCTGTTGCTTTCGGCGAAGCATTAACTCAGGAATTTAAAGATTATCAGAAACGTATTGTGGAAAATGCCAAAGCAATGTCCGAAGCATTCTTACAAGAAGGCATCGACTTGGTTTCCGGCGGTACCGATAACCATCTGATGCTTCTGGATTTAAGAAAATTAAATGTGACCGGTAAAGATGCAGAACACAACTTAGACGAAGTTGGCATTACCGTGAACAAAAATGCAATCCCCAACGATCCCCAGTCTCCCTTTATCACCAGCGGTATCCGTGTTGGTACTGCAGCAGTTACCTCTAGAGGTATGGGTGTGGAAGATATGAAAGTGATTGCCAAATTAATCGCTATGACCTTAAAAGACTTTGAAGGAAATAAAGCAACCGTACAAAAAGGCGTTGCAGATTTGGTTGCAAAGTATAAGCTGTATGAATAAACCGCTGGCAGACAGATTACGACCCCAAACACTCACCGACGTTGTCGGTCAAAGGCATCTCCTGAAAGAGGGGATGCCTGTTTTTGCTGTGTTGGAACGGTCCAAACAGCCAGGAATGAGTCTTCCCAATATGATTTTCTACGGTCCCTCGGGAACGGGAAAAACCACGGTTGCCAATCTGATTGCCAAAAACATCAATAAAAAGCTTTATAAATTAAATGCCACCAATGCTTCCGTGTCCGACATTAAGTCCATCATTGCCGATTTAGACGGTTTTGTGGGTCAGGACGGCGTGGTACTATATTTAGACGAAATTCAGAATTTTAATAAAAAACAACAGCAGTCTTTATTGGAATATGTGGAAAAAGGAGACATCACCTTAATTGCCTCCACCACCGAAAATCCTTATTTTTACATTTATAATGCACTGCTGTCCCGTTGCACCGTATTTGAATTTAAGGAATTATCCGATGAAGACATTAAGCAAGCGGTAACACGTGCCATCTCTATTTTGCAAGAAGACATGGCCATTACCTTTTCGGAGGATGCCGTTTCCCATATTGCCACCACCTCAGGCGGCGACTGCCGAAAAGCATTAAACACCGTGGAAATGTGTGCTATGATTGCCCAGATGGACAAAAACGGCACCATCAATGTTACCTTAGAAGATGTGGAACGGACTACCTCCAAAAAAGCATTCCGTTACGATAAAGACGGCGACAGTCACTACGATGTGCTGTCCGCTTTGCAAAAATCTATCCGTGGAAGTGATCCCGATGCAGCACTTCACTATTTAGCAAGACTGGTGGCGGGTGGCGACTTAATTTCCATTTGCAGAAGGATTCAGGTAATGGCATCGGAGGATGTGGGACTTGCCTATCCCCAGGCGGTTTCTATCGTAAAATCCTGCGTAGATGCAGCATTTCAGTTAGGCTTCCCCGAAGCGAGAATCCCCTTGGCACAGGCAGTGATTTTACTTGCCACTGCACCCAAATCCAATTCTGCCATTATGGCAATTGATGCGGCTTTATCCGATGTGGAGCATTCCCACACGGGAGACATTCCTGCTCACTTAAAAGACGGTCACTATGCAGGCGCACAAAAGCTGGGGCACGCCCAGGGGTATCAGTATCCCCATTCCTTCCCCAATCACTATGTGCCTCAACAGTATTTACCCGACGAAATCAAGGAGAAAGCCTACTATTCCCCTTGCGATAATAAATTTGAAAACGAAATCATAAACTATGCCAAAAAAATAGATGCATTATGGACAAAGAAAAAAAGATAAGATATGTTCATTTTTTTCTTTGACAGCAAAGAAAAAACGAATCAAAAAAAGAAACTGCCGCCTGGTATTTTTGCAATCCTAACTTCCGTCTTCCGTTGGCGGTTGTTCATTGCAAACATAAGGGCGGTTTTTTTGCTTCGTCGTTCGATAACATTTTTTAAGTTATTATAACCTGATGTAGAAACTCTTTTCTGCGATTTGTAAAACCACAGCCGTGGGTTGACTGAGCACTCGTTTGAAGGGGATAAGAGGATAGCCAAGGGGGATAGGGGGAAAATCGAAAGTTCCCCCTATCCCTTGACAAATAAATATCCCCCCGTATAACGGGGGG
>JAZQKB010000035.1:0-6435 GCA_045541975.1 Clostridia bacterium
GATTTTTGTTTCCAGTTCCTGTTGTTCCGTCTGAAACCGTTCCGAAAGCATGGTAAAGTTGTATTCGGTTATCTTCCCTAAAGACCAGTCTTCATACAGCTTTGTAAACAGTCCGTCTACCTCGGCTTTTCTTTTTGTGGCTTTTTTCAGTTCCACGGCTCTTTGTTTCTTTGCGGCACTGCGTTCCTTATTCCCGGCATTTAACAACTGTTGTAACAGCTTCTCATCGTCCCGGTGTACCTGTTCCGACCAGTATTGCAGTCTGGAAAGCACATATCCGTAAAGCACATCATAGCGGATATAGTGCATGGAGCATTGTCCCAGTCCCTGCCCGTTTTTCCTGCAGTGGTAGTAGCCGTAAGGTGTTTTGTTCTGCCGGTTTTCTGCATAAGAAAGTGTCCATCCGCAGTCAGCACATTTGATAAGTCCGGCAAATATCTGGGTCAGACCGTTTTTGCACACCCTCCGGCGACCGGCTATCTGCTCCTGTACCTGTAAGAACATCTCCTTCGTGATAATGGCTTCGTGGGTATTTTCTACCCGGAACCATTCCGACTCGGGCTTCCGTACCACCTTCTTGTTTTTAAAGGAGACGGTGGACTGGCGGTTGTGCACGCTGTTCCCGATGTAGTTTTCATCTTTTAAGATACTCTTTACCTGTGATATCGTCCACTGATACCTTTTCGTTTCGTCTGCTCCCTCAAATACATGGGCAAAGGTTCCGTTTCTTTGGAAATTTACCCACGCCGGGGTGGAGACCTTCTCCTCCATCAGTATCCGTGTGATTTTCGCCGCTCCTGCACCGTGCAGGGCAAGTTCAAATATCTTTTCGATAATCCACTTGGTATCCGGGTCAATCAGAAGGTGTCCCGTCTGTTCCGGGTCTTTTCGATACCCTAAGGGTGCATAGGCTCCGTAGTGAGCTCCGTTTGCAAACCGGGTGCGAAAGGCTGCCTTGACCTTCTTGCTTGTCTGTCTGGCGTGCATCTCATTCAGGATGTTTAAAAACGGGGCAAGCTCATTGTCGCCGTTTAAGGTATCCACGTTGTCATTGATGGCAATGTAGCGGACTCCCTTGCTTGGAAAATAGAACTCCGTGTACTGCCCGGTCAGAATGTAGTTTCTGCCAAGTCGCGACAAGTCCTTTGTCACGACACAGTTGATTCTGCCATCCTCGATGTCATCAATCATCCGTTGGAACTCCGGACGGTCAAAGTTGGTGCCGGACCATCCGTCATCAATGTATTCGTCCACCACGTTCAGACCGTGTTCGTGGGCGTATCCCCGGAGCATCATCCGTTGGGTGCGGATACTTCCGCTTTCTCCCTGAAGCTCGTCGTCCCGGCTCAGACGAAGGTAAAGTGCCGTGTTATAAATGGTTGTATTGTTTGGTTGTTTCATCAAAATCCTCCTTTTTGAAACAACCCACGCTTACAATACTGCCTGTAAAAATATTATATCGTAAGCATGGGTGATAATCAATGTATTTAAGCAGAAATCTTACCTTCCGCAGTGTATAGCATTACATCCGTCAGCAGGTCATCCAGTTTCTTACCATTTGTGGCAAAGTGTTCGGATATCTCGATGTGGTTTTTCCCACACACGTAATACTGTTTTCCGTCCTCTAACCTAAGAACCCTTCCTGCCGGCGATTCCGTACCGTTTCGGTTCTTTCCCATAGGCATCCTCCTTTCCTTGGTTCCCGACATCCAAAGATGCCGGCTATCGGTTTCTGTCTTCCTTTTTTACTTCCTGTTTGAGCTCTGCTAAAAGCTCCGGGGGTATCCGGTCCATGAGCCGGTGCAGCTCCCTTAATTCGCTTTCCTGCTTCGCACGCTCCATCGCATTTTTCAGTTTTCCGCTTTCCCCGGCCTTTGCCCGGGCTTCCAGTTCTTGGTTTTGGGAAATCAAATCGTCGATGGTAACCTGATACTTCTTTAGCTGCCCGAGGAAATTCTCCATCTGGGGAAACCACTTCCGTAGAAGCTGTAACGCTTCCTCCTTCTGTTTTCCGGCGTTAAACATGGTGATGCTATCCAATGTCTGCACGATTTTCTTTCCCTGTTTGGTAAGGCTGACCGCCTGTTTAAAAAGTCTTGTAGGGATATACTTTCTTTCCGTGGCACGGGCACTTTCCCCACGTTCCAAATCTGGATACTTCTCTGCCATGTAAGCATGGAAATCATCCTGCCATTTAGTAAGGCTTGCCCGGTTCCCGATAATCTCCTTGGCACAGAGACGGTTATCCTTCGTAAGCGGAACAAAGGTCAGGTGCAGGTGGGGTGTTTTTTCGTCCATGTGTACCACCGCAGAAATGATGTTTTCCCTGCCGACCCGGTCTGCAAGAAACTCCGTAACCCGCTTAAAATAGGCTGCCGTTTCCTGTGTGGATTTCCCTTGGAAGAACTCCGGGCTTGCGGTAACTAACGTATCCACAAACCTTGTGCTGTCCTTTCTTGTGCGACAGCCGGATTCTTCAATTCGATGCTTGATAAATCGTGAATACCGCTCCTTCGGTTTGATGATATGGAAGTTGTATTTACTGCGTTCCGTGTCAATGTCCGGATTACTGGCATACCGTTCCTTTTTCCGTTCGTGGTGGGCTTCCAGAGCCCCGGACGGGGCTCCCTTGTGCTTCGCAAATCGTAAAATAGCGTATTGTGGCATATAACTCCTTCCCGTCCACAAAAGAGTGAACATTTCTTTATTTTCAAGGTACGGCTCATCGATGAACTAAGGAAAGTCTACACTTTTTATGCGGACTGTGCCGTATATCCGAAAAGTAGGAAATATAGGACGTTTGGCAGGACTTTCCGCTTTTACGGAAATGTGGTAAAATGGAGAAGAAAATGATTATGAGGAGATGATACTGTGGCATTAACCATACAGGAACGAATAAAAGATTTACGGGTAGAACGAGGACTGACATTGGAACAGCTTGCCGGTGAAACCGGGCTATCAAAATCTGCCCTCGGGAGCTATGAATCGGAGGACTACAAGGATATCAGCCATCATGCCATCAACCGGCTGGCTGACTTTTACGGTGTGACTACCGATTATCTGCTTGCCCGTACAGAAACAAAATGTCACCCGAATGCAGAGCTTTCTGACCTGCATCTGAGTGACGAAATGATAGCGTTATTAAAGAGTAAACGGGTGGATACTGCACTGCTTTGTGAACTGGCAACCCACCCTGATTTCACAAAGCTTCTTGCCGACATACAGATCTATGTGGAGGGAATCGCATCCATGCAGATACAGAACCTGAATGCATGGGTGGATGTGGCAAGAACTGAAATCATGGAAAAATATCAGCCGGAGGAACAGGACAAAACTATGTATCTGTTGCAGTCAGCCCACGTAGAAGAAGGCGACTATTTCCGTAGCCGGGTACATAAGGACATGGACGGCATCTTGGAAAATATCAGAAACGCCCACATCGGAAGAAGTGACGGAGCACCGAAGACCTCTGTGGCAGAAGAACTGCGGCAGGACTTAGAAGAAGTGGCAACTTTTGAGGGAAGCCGGGCAGAACAACTACTTATGGTGTTCTGTAAGCAGACTAAACTCCGTTACAATAAACTGACGGAGGATGAAAAACAGGCACTGATACGGATCATGCAGAAGTCGGAGCTGATGAAAAGCCCTATTTCACAAAGAAAAAAGACCAGATTAAAATAAACTCGCGTATATCGTAAATGTTTAGCCATTTGTATATTAAGATGTAACCTTAATTCTGCAATTACAAAAAAGGGGAAAGACAATGAATAAAAAAAGAACTTACACACTAATCGAACTCTCCACTATGAGTGGGACAACACTTCGAACATTACGAAGTGATATTAAGTCAGGTCTTCTCTTAGGAACAAAAGACTCTGGCAAATGGATCTTTACAGAGGATGACCTGAACCTCTATTTCAGCCATCCTGAAATCCGCCAGCGAATCCGAAGTAAAATACATGCTCCGGCATTCTTGTTTCTGGAGGCACTCGGACATCCCAAGCCGTCCACCTGCCTGATTCATGATGTACAGGATAAAGCAGAGGCAGAACGGCTGAATGCCGTGCTTGCGGCATATGCCAAAACCCACACAAACGGGAACATGAGCTACACCTATTTCTATGACGATGAAAAGCGATGCGGACGGTTCATCATGACCGGCACAACAATGTATATCCGTGAAGCCATAGCTCTGCTGCAGTGAAATGTGACGAGCATTTCACGTTGACGATGATGCCCGGTAGTTGGTACAATCCAACCATCGGGCTTTTTACTGTTAGCTACAGTATGCACGTCATGTTTCATCAATCCTGAAAAACATAAGTAAAGGAGAAATGTAAATGATTGAACTTCGCGTGGAAACACATAATGCATTTACTGTGTGTGGAAAGAAAACTTGGATCAGTGGGCAGGACAACGATCTGTTTGGATGCTTTTGGGAGGAATGTCATGCTGATGGAACTGTAAACCTGCTGAGGACTACCGCAAAACCGGAGATAACCAATTCATCTGTTATCGGCGTTTCTTGCGTAGAGAAGGATCCTTCGAACCGTGCCTTTGACTTTTATGTTGCTGCTGAAGGAGCACAGGTTCCAGGATTTGATACTCTCGTTATTCCAACCTGTACATGGGCAATCTTTAAGAATCGGGGAGAGCAGCCTTTGGCACTTGTGGAAGCAGAGATGCACGCATTTAACGAGTGGCTTCCACAATCAGGTTATGTTCATGCCCCGGCACCAGAACTGGAAGTATATCCGTATGATGGAAGTATAGAGTTCTGGCTGCCGGTTGTGGCTGAGAAATAATGAGGGGGATGGGATGTTTTATATTGACGATATGGTTCGACAGCATGCATTTGGGATGAAACATCTGCAATTGTCTGTCGCCCTCATTGATGAAAATCACGTAACACGGCGCATGTACAAGGAGGTCTTGTTAATAGTGAGTATCGGTGACGAGTGAGACAAAAAATGATAACATATAGGAAAATTTGAAAATAAAAACGATTGTTTTGGGGACAAGCATTAGATTAAGGAGAATGACATGAAAGCAAAAAACGGTATGATTTATCAAAACAATTACGCAAGAACAGCGGCTTTTTATGAAGCAACCTGTGCACCTGCTGTAGAAAATGATTTAACAAAGAAAGCAGCTAATGAGTTTCTTATTTCAATCTATCGAACAATTGGGGAACAATGCGACGATATTGGTCTAAAAGCTGTATCTGATGTTTTCTTTCAACCATGGGAGCAGCAAAAAGGACGAGAAGCAGATGTGAAAGCAATACGAACTCCCCTTATTAAGATAGAGGAATTAATGGAACAGCTATTCTTTTATTGTAGAAATGCAGTAATTACCGAGAAGGGTCTTTCAGTTTCAACGGAGATTTTTTCACCAAAGAAAATATTTATATCGGTATTGTCAACAGCAGGTGTACCGGTTACCAAAAAGGGAAAATTTGAAATCAACTGCGGGAAAGATTGTGCAGAAGGTTTAAAAAAATTATCCGAATTAGCAGTAACAACAAGAACCGATGGAACAGAAGATTTGATAAAGTCAGTTTTTTACTTTAGTAGATGTGTATTTGATCATGACGTAGACTGGCTCAGTCAATGTTTTGATGATATGATGGATGCAGATGGAAGGATTGTATTTTTATGTGCAAAGCTAAATGAGCTTGGATATCACAGAGAAGTAATGATTGACGGACGTTATATATCATTAAATTATGTAAAGGAATATGGCAAAAAAGCAGAACCGATAAAAAAGGCTTGGGCAGACAAATCACATCTTGGAATTGAAATCAGCTATGAAGATCTTTGCATTGTACCTGCCACATTACATATAAGATTACCTCGTTTCGCAGAGCTTTTGAGTAGATTCGATGAAATACCTGATGATGCAAAAAAATTAATATTTGAAAAAGTAAAGAACTGTGATGGCTGCAGATATTGCGTACAGACTGATAAAAGTGGCATGAGACCTCTGGCAGCAATAGCAGTCGAGGGTGTAGGTAAATGTCCATATTTTCCTTCATTTTCTCTAAGATGGAATGAAGTTAGCGAGGAACTTCCTAAACAGATTATGTCCTTACTTGAGGCGTATACAATATTTGGCGATAAGCAATTACCACGATCAGTGATTAAAGCGCGGTTGTGACTGAGAAATAATAAGGAGGCTGGAATGTTTTATATTGACGATATGGTTCGACAGCATGCATTTGGGATGAAACATCTGCAATTGGCTGTCGCTCTCATTGATGAGGATCACGTAACGCGGCTCACGTACAATGGGGACAAGTGGAATCAGGAAGTGCCGTCCCTTGTGTATGAAATTGGTTCTGTAACGAAGACTTTTACGGCAGCGTTACTTGCAAAGCTGCTGTATGAAGGGGTTCTCCGATTAGAGGATACCGTGGATGTATATCTTCCCGAA